>CAZVIU010000013.1:12031-16659 GCA_964626935.1 uncultured Gammaproteobacteria bacterium | reverse complement strand
GAGATGTGTATAAGAGACAGGTATACGAACATACAAAAATGATTTATGGAAGAATAATAACAAAAAATCGTGAATTCAACAAGACGACTGAGATAATCAAAAACCGCCTTAAAAAATAAAGCGGTTTTTGATCAGCGTAAATTAGCGTTATGATAATGTGAATTGGCTTCTATTATTTCTTAAATCCGGTTCCGGCCGGGATGAGCTTACCAATGATAACGTTCTCTTTAAGGCCTTCCAATCGATCAACTTTTCCAGTCACGGCCGCGTTAATCAAGACGCGAGCCGTTTCAATAAAGGAGGCGGCTGAAAGAAAACTTTCAGTTGATAGCGCGACTTTGGTAATACCCAAAAGCAATTCTTGGGTTTCGGCTGGTTTCCCCTTAGTTTTCTTAGCTCGCGCGTTCTCGTCAAGCACTTGGGCTTTTTCTACCACCTCGCCGGGTAAGAGATCGGTGTCTCCGGAATCAACAATATAATGCCTTGAAAACATTTGACGAATGATGACCTCAATATGTTTATCATTAAGTTTTTGTCCTTGCGAAGAATAAATAGACTGCACTTCGCGCAAAATATAATCCTGCACTGCTTTACGGCCGCGGAATTTGTAAAGCATTTGCAAATCTAAGTCGCCATCAGTTAGCTGATCGCCAGCAGTAACCTCGTCACCAGTCTTGACATATACTGGCACGCCCGGCGGCACAACATATTCACAGGCTCTATTGGCTTTTCCTAAAACCGAGAGCTCCTTGCCGCTAATTTTAACTAAACCGTCAAACTCTGAAACCACTTCTGTCTCACCGCTTTTATAAAACGGCGTACCCATAATCACATTTTCGCCGTCATGCGTAAGAACTTTAGCGCCAGCCGGTAATTTATATTTTCGCTCTTTAGCTTCTTCATAATTAATTTTAATAATTTTTTGTCCGGGGAAGGTTTCTAAAATTACTTTGCCAGATTCATCAGTAATAGTTTTCCGTTCCATTTCCTGAACTTCAACTGTGCCGGAAAATTCAGCAATAAAAGCGCGACGCTTAGGTGCTCGAGCTTCAAACAGCTCTTCAACTCTGGGCAAACCTTGAGTAATATCAAGACCGGCTACGCCTCCGGTGTGGAAGGTACGCATAGTTAACTGCGTGCCCGGCTCGCCAATAGATTGAGCGGCAACAATTCCCGCGGCTACGCCAAGCTTCACCGGTTTATTGTAAGCCAAATCATAACCATAACAACGAATGCACATACCCTTGCCGAAGCGGCAAGTCAAAACCGAACGAGCCCGAATTTCAGTTACGCCCTGCGCGGCAATCTCGCGCGCTACCGCTTCTGTAATTAACTCTCCGGCGCGCACTAATGGTTTTTTCACGTTAGGCGCGATAACATCTGCCAAAACATATCGACCAAGAGCGCGAGCCGCCAAAGTCTCACCCATTTCCTCGCTATCCTTAATATTAAGAATTACGCCCTGGTCGTCACCGCAATCGTCCTCACGAATAACCACATCTTGAGAAACATCAACCAAACGACGCGTTAGATATCCGGCATTGGCTGTGCGCAGAGCTGTGTCGGCTAAACCTTTTCTTGAACCATGGGTTGAAATAAAATATTCCAGCACATCCAGTCCTTCTTTAAAACTTTTTTTAACCGGCAGCTCAATAATATCGCCGGCTGGATTTGACACCAATCCTTTCATGCCCATCATTTGAGTTAGCTGCGCTGGCGAACCGCGGGCGCCAGAATCAAGCATGGTAAATACGGACCCATTTTTATCCAGCTTATTTTTAGACATTTTGGAAATTTCATTCTTTACTTGAGTCCAAATAGAAATAATTTTACTGTGACGTTCACCGCTAGTTAAAAGTCCTTCCAAGTATTGCTCTTCAATTTCTTCAATACGGTGCTCTCCACCTTCAATAAGATGATGTTTTTCTGAAAGGTCCGGCAGATCACCCATACTCCAAGAATATCCAGATTTAGTAATATAGAAAAATCCTAAATCTTTAATCTCATCAAGCAGACGAGCAGCCGCGTCTAAACCATGAATTTCTATAACTTGACGGATAATTTCCGCGAGTTTTTTAGCATCTAAGGCTTCGTTCTTAAATCCAATTCCCTCGGGTAAGAGACTATTTAAAATAATTCTGCCTATGGTTGTTTCAACTCTTTTCTTGTCGCGACCACTGCTAAGATAAACTAAAATTTTCTCCTGAAGACCAAGCAGGCCATGACTTAGGGCGCTTCGCGCGGCGGCTGGAGAACTGAAAAACTTTACTCGACCGGCAGGCTCATTAATCGTGGTCATAAAATAACAACCCCAAGCCACATCTTTATTTGGCGTTGCCACAGGAATTCCTGTGGCCGGTTTTAACAAGTTTTTTGCTGAAAGCATTAAATCACGCGCTTCAATTTTAGCTTCTTCTGTCAGCGGCAGATGCACAGCCATTTGATCGCCATCAAAATCAGCATTAAAAGCAGTACAAACCATTGGATGGATTTGAACGGCCTTTCCTTCAATTAAAATCGGCTGAAAAGCTTGAATACCCAGCCGATGCAGAGTTGGCGCGCGATTTAAGAGCACGTGAGCATCACGTGTTACCTCTTCCAAAATATCCCAAATTTCATTTCGGCCAGATTCAATAAATCGATTAGCGCTTCTAATATTGTGAATCAGACCGCCGGAAATTAATCGACTTATAACAAAAGGCCGAAAAAGTTCAAGGGCCATGCGCTTTGGAAGTCCGCATTGATTCAATTTAAGTTTTGGACCAACTACAATGACACTGCGGCCAGAATAATCAATGCGTTTACCAAGAAGATTCTGGCGGAATCGCCCTTGTTTGCCTTTTAAAATATCAGCTAAAGATTTTAATTCGCGTTTTTTGCCAGTCGAGGCCACGGTTTTAGTTTGTCTGGCGCTATTATCAATCAGGGCGTCAACTGCTTCCTGCAGCATCCTTTTTTCATTGCGAGTAATAACCTCGGGCGCGTTTAATTCTTTTAATCTTTTCAAGCGATTATTTCTGTTAATAACACGGCGATACAAATCATTTAAATCCGAAGTGGCAAAACGGCCGCCATCAAGCGCGACCATTGGACGTAAATCCGGCGGCACTACCGGAATACTTGAGATAATCATCCAAGCCGGATTAATGCCGTTTTTACTCAAGCTCTTAAGCAATTTAGTGCGGCGAATTAATCTTTCACGTTTAGTCCCTTGAGCATCAAGTAATTCATTCTCAATATCTTTTGTGACCTTGGAGAAATCAGCCTTGACAAGCAAGTCTCGAATAGCTTCCGCCCCAATGCCAGCGCTAAAAATATGACCATATTTAAGTGACCATTCTTGAAAGGTGGCTTCGGAAATAATTTTAAGCGGCACAATTTCCCGAAGTTCGCGACTGACTATTTGAAGATCTTTTTCTAGTTCGGATAATTTACGATCGCGTATTACGGCCAGCTGATCAATTGTTTTCTTTTTCTTTTCATCTAAACCAGCAGCGGCTAAACGCTCGGCCTCGCGCGCGTATTCATTCTCAATCTGTTTCCGCTTACTCTTAAATTCATTTTGCAATTCGTCAAGGAGGGCCTGCTTGGCTGTCTCATCAACTGTTGAAACCACAAAAGCATTGAAATAAATAACTTTTTCCAAATTTTGCAAAGAGATATCCAGAATCAAACCAAGTTTTGAGGGAACGCCGCGCAAAAACCAAATATGTGAAACCGGAGCGGCTAATTCAATGTGTCCCATACGTTCACGCCGGACCAGCGCGGTCGTCACCTCAACGCCGCATTTATCGCAGATAATACCGCGATAACGGATCTTGCGATATTTGCCGCAATAACATTCCCAGTCTTTTGACGGCCCAAAGATTTCTTCAGCAAAAAGTCCGCCCTTTTCCGGCTTTTGAGTTCGATAATTAATCGTCTCGGGTTTAGAAATCTCGCCATGAGACCATTGCCGAATCACCTCGGGCGAAGCGAGTCTCAAACGAATAGAATCAAAGTCTAGAATTTTTGACTGGTATTTCTCCATTTATTATAGCGGCTAGGAAACCGCCGCAACTACGCCATTAAATCGTCAGGCTTTTGTGAACTGGCGTAGTGATGGCATAAATTAGCTTCTACTTTTTTTAAAAAATACTTTTGCTTGCGCTATTTCTTTACTTTCTTGAATTGGTTTACCGTCTTTTAATAATTCCACATCTAACCCCAACCCTTTTAATTCTTTAGTTAATACATGAAACGATTCGGGAATGGAAATACGGCTAATTGGTTCTCCTTTAATAATCGACTCATAAGCTCTTGACCGACCGATTACATCGTCTGATTTAATTGTTAAAATCTCCTGCAGGGTATGAGCCGCGCCATAAGCCTCGAGCGCCCAAACTTCCATTTCTCCAAACCTTTGACCGCCAGATTGAGCGCGGCCACCAAGCGGCTGTTGAGTAATTAATGAATACGGGCCAATTGAACGCTGGTGGATCTTGTCATCAACCATATGATTTAGTTTCAACATATAAATATAGCCAACCATAATTTTATTTTTAAAGGCCTCGCCCGTGCGTCCATCATAAAGCGTAAGTTTGCCGTCAGCAGGAATGCGATCTCCTTCCGAAAGAATTACCAGATCT
>CAZVIU010000013.1:1879-12021 GCA_964626935.1 uncultured Gammaproteobacteria bacterium | reverse complement strand
CAGCAGGAAACCCAGCCCGTATAAGCTCTTCTTTTATTTCTTGTTCAGTCGCGCTGCTAAAGATTGGCGTAACTAATTTATAGCCCAAGGCATTGGCAGCCAAGCCTAAATGCGTTTCCAAAATTTGCCCCAAATTCATACGAGAAACAACACCAAGCGGTGACAAGATCATGTCAACCGGCGTGCCATCTGGCAGGAAAGGCATGTCAGCAACTGGCACAACGCGCGAGATCACGCCCTTGTTGCCATGGCGTCCGGCAACTTTGTCGCCAACTTGAACTTTGCGCATGTCGGCAATAGAAACCTGAATTGATTGTAAAATACCGGCAGACAATTTATCGCCGGCTTCGCGAGAAAATATCTTAATATCAACTACTTTGCCGTGTTCACCATGTTCAAGATAAAGCGAGGTGTCGCGAACATCGCGAGCTTTTTCGCCGAAAATCGCTCGCAATAATTTTTCTTCAGCCGAAAGCTCGGTCTCTCCTTTGGGAGTAATTTTACCAACTAAAATATCACCGGAATAGACTTCAGCGCCAACGCGCACAATGCCGCTTTCATCAAGATTTTTAAGTTTCTCTTCGCTAACATTAGGGATATCAGAGGTAATCAACTCTGGCCCAAGCTTAGTGTCACGCACATCAATCGTATAATTTTCAATGTGGACAGAGGTGAATCTATCTTCTTGAACTAGGCGCTCGCTAACAATAATCGCATCTTCATAATTATAGCCATCCCAAGGCATAAAGGCTGCCAAAATATTTTGACCAATGGCTATTTCGCCGCCAGCAATCGCGCCGCCATCAGCAATCACATCTCCTACGGCCAGCCGCTCTCCCTTACAAACAGCTACTTTATGGTTCAAACAAGTTGAGGCGTTGGAGCGTAAAAATTTATTTAAATAATAAGTTCTTAGATTGCCATCATCTTCAAGCACGCTGATTTTGCTGCCCGAGACAGCGCTCACGATTCCTTCTTTTTCAGCAACAATTAGGTGGCCGGAGTCGCGAGCCGCCCGGCCTTCAAGGCCGGTAGCCACAATTGGAGCCTCTGGTCTAACGCAAGGAATTGCCTGACGCTGCATGTTCGTGCCCATGAGCGCGCGGTTACCATCATCATGTTCAAGAAAAGGAACCAGCGCCGTGGCTACGGAAACAATCTGCGATGGAGCAACATCCATATACTGAACCTCGCCGGCATCAACTAAAGTAGGTTTGCCGAATTTTCGCACGCTAACCTTTCCCTCTAAAAAATAGCCGTCTTCATCAATTGGCGTGGTGGCTGGGGTAGTAATGGATTTTTCTTCTTGAAAAGCATTGATATACAAAATTTCGCCGGTGGCGCGAGCCCGACCAGATTTTTCTACTACTACCTTCCGATAAGGCGTTTCAATAAAACCATACTGATTAACGCGGGCATAAGTTGCTAAGTGACCGACTAAACCAATGTTTGGACCTTCAGGCGTGGCAATTGGGCAAATTCTCCCATAGTGCGTTGGATGAACATCGCGAACATCAAAACCAGCGCGCTCACGAGATAATCCCCCTGGACCCATGGCTGACAAGCGTCGTTTGTGTTCAAGCTCTGATAAGGGATTGGTTTGATCCATGAACTGCGAAAGTTGACTGGACATGAAAAATTCCCGAATCGCGCCAATAACTGGACGGGCATTAATCAATTTTCCCGGCGTTAAAATAGTAATATCTAGGGTTGACATCCTATCCTTAATGATGCGCTCCATGCGGGCAAGTCCAATGCGAAAACGATTCTGCACCAGTTCGCCAACCGCCCTAACACGACGATTACCTAGGTGATCAACATCATCAGGGTCTTCTTGAGTAATATTTAAACGAATGAGTTCGCGTAAAATCGTAACTAAGTCAGCGCGACTAAGAACGCGGTTGTCTACTTTTTCTAAATCATGCTGGCTATAGGAAATTCCAAAACGTTCAAAAAATTTGTATCGCCCGACTTTGCTTAAATCATAACGATCAAAATTAGTAAACATGGATTCAAGCAGAGATTTAGCATTTTCTGGAGTTGCCAAATCACCCGGGCGAATCCGACGATAAACTTCCCGCAAACCATCTTCAGTTGTTTTTGACGGATCTTTTGTCAGCGTTGATTCAATATATTTTATTACCGGATGTGTATCAATATCGCGAAAGAGTTCGCTAATTTCTTCATCAATTCCATAACCAAATGAACGCAAGAGAGCTGTTGCCGGAACTTTTCTTTTTCGCTCAATTTTAGCCCAAAGAATATTTGATTGATCGGTTTCAAACTCCAGCCAAGCGCCGCGATTAGGGATAATTTTTGCTCCATAATATTTTCGTCCACGAAATAATTCAGCAGTAAAATAAACACCCGGCGAACGAACAAGCTGTGAAACAATGGCTCGTTCAACTCCATTGATGACAAAAGTGCCGCGGTCGGTCATTAAGGGTATATCGCCCAAATAAATTTCTTGCTCTTTGGTTTCGGCAGTGCGTTTATTGGTTAGGCGAGCCTTAACGCGAATCGGCGCCTCAAAGTTTACATTTTTTGATTTAGCTACTTTCTCATCAAACTTCGGTTCATCTAGATAACAACCATCAAAATAAAGTTCAAGATCACGGCCGATAAAGTCGCGAATTGGCGATACTTCACGGAGCAGTTCACCAATGCCTTCATCAAGAAACCATCGATAAGAGGCTTTCTGAACCTCAACTAAATCCGGCAACGGCATAACAGCTTGCGCTTTGGCAAAACTTTTTCGTTCGCCTAATTTTGCTTGGAGCCGTCTAAATTGCATAACGCGGTCCGGATAATACAAATTGCATCCGAATGATCCGAATAGATGATTCGAATGCAGACAATTAAGTGTTTTAAAACGTGGCGGAGCTCTTACTTATCAAACCTAAATAGATAAAAAACAAACAATCTCCTTTATCAGGAGTTTCTGTGGATAAGTCTTTAATTTATAGGTGGGGAATAGCTCTCACCTAAAAAGTATAGGCCAGAAGTAGTTTTGGCTAGATTACGCCAAGAAAAACTCCAGCTTACCCCTGATAATCAGGGTAAAAATAAGCTTTAAAAAGTTATATGCGAAAAGTAAATCAATACTAGCACAAGGGTCCAGAACTGTCAAGTGCATGTAGTTGTGGATAATTATTTCAAACTTAAATTAAAATATCCAAGGCCATAACCATTGTAGACGCGCGCGGCTATTACATTATCACCGCTCCTTAAATATTCACGAATATTAATAGGCGCAACCTCTTTATTAACCGCACAACTGCCGCCATTATTTACACAGCCAAGCTGTGTGCCAATTGTGCCGCCCCAGTCGCCAAGACGCTGTCCATTAATATAAATCTCTAACCCATCATCGCTTTTAAAATCAATAAACATATCTTTGTTTGGGTCGTTCACATTAAATTTGCCGCGATAGAATTTTGAACACCTCATACAATCCCACTCTCCATCCGACATTTTAACTTCTTTCCAAGCTGTGCCAAGATAAGGCAAGGCATACCACATATTTCCATTTTGATCAGGATAAATGTAGAAACCCAGAACTTCGCCACTTGTCTGCCAATTAACTAATGATCCATTCACTGGCAGAGTGGCTGTTGAATCAACTGGTGCTATTGGTTGCGATGGCGTGGCCACAGTAGCGGCTCGAACAACATTAACCTGATTGACAACTTTAACGCGATACTGTGTTGCCGTATCGCCGTAAACAGCAAACCAACTATAATAACCTGACTCGCCGCGCGGCGCGTAAAAAGTAAAGGTCTGGTATCCGTCATAACTTGAGGCCTGACCGCAATGATCGTCATCACACCACCAACGCAAAATATCAATTAATTCATCAACATCTTGCTTGTAGCGAGAGGCATAAAGCTCTGGTCGGCCAGTGACTGGCTCAACAACAATAGTATAGGGCCGGCCGTCAGTTGTAACTGGGAAACGATAAAGATTAAAAGTGCCTTTGGGGGCGCTGTCTAAGCGCTCATCACTCGCGGGCTGAAGCGTCAAATATGGCGCTTCAGTTCCAGAAACTCCCATATGAGTTGCCAAAAGACTGGAAGCAATGGCCAATCCTCCTATAATAATGGAGAGAATTAAAATTAGCTTGAATTTATTCATAGAGCTTGAATTTATTTATAGACAGAATTATAGCTTAATTTTACTTGACTTTAAACTATAACATAACTTCTTTTATCTGTCAAGGGCTTGTACATTTAAAAACCCCCACATCAAGATGTGGGGGTGAATTTCCTTACTTTAACGAATTGACTTCAGTTCTCCAAGCTTCTAGTTCTTCCTTAGCCTTCCAATAGTCTTTATCAAACAATCCCTTACCTGATTCTGCGGGTTTCCTAACGGCGGCCGAGTCAATTACAACTGCAGCTGTGTTTTGAGCTGCCTGCCCGCTAGATTTAACCAATTGTTCTTCGGCCTCTTTAAGTCTCTTGGCTTGGCTAGCGAAACTCTGTTTAAGTCTAACGTTTTCGGAGCGCTGACTAATTGTTGCTGTAACGCTCTTCCAGGTATTACTAACGCTTCTCATATTAAGGTCGGGCCAAAGCAATTTGCCAAGAATCAAAACGAATGCCACAACCGCAAATCTAATTGACCACTGTCTAACCCAGGAAGTGTCAACCCCCCAACCATTAACAACAGCAGCACCAAAAAGCGCGATAGCAAAAACCAAGATGATACTGCCAACTGAAGTCCAGCTTGGATAAAAAGCAGCTAAAACAATCTCAAGAATTGTTAACCAAGCGATAATGCTCCAAACTTGTTGCAAAAATCCATGAACCTCACTGCTCTTAATAACTTCATTGATGTCAACCATGAAGAACGTTCGCAAAGACCAAACTAATCCTTGTGAAGCCTTGTTTAAGCCTGCGCCAAAAACAGTCAGTCTAATAACAAGCAAAATCGATAGCGCGGAAAAACAAAGCGCCGCCAGCGCTAAAAGAATCTGACTTTTAAAAGCAACTCCGGCAACAAGTAAGACTGTGTTCAGGAAACCAGTTAGAATAACCAAACCAACTAATCTTTGCCAACGCTGATGAACCCATTCCCACACAAAACGCAAGATGCTCATAGTTTCCCCCTTACCATTTAAACGGATTCAACATAGAAAAATCTATTTTTGGTTCTCTAGCTAAAAATGCCGCGCACCAAGCGTTAATTCTTTTTATCAAGCCTTTATTTTCCTCAACCCATCTGCGTCCATTATTAAAATCTTCAGTTAATCTGTTCTTGGGCGGTTGGTGAGCCCTAAAGAATAACGTCTTTTGGTCAGGCGACAAGCTGGCAAAGTTCTTTAGTTCAACTTTGCTTAAGCTATTCAACCATGTTAGGGCGCAAGGAGCGTCATCTGAATCAAGACGATCAAACCAATCAACAATGGTTATGAATGTTGCCCGACCTTCAGTATCACTACTTAAACCCAAAAGAGCCTCACGCACATCCTTCATTATTCACCTCCATTATCTAGATTGGCTAAACCAGTAAGCAGTCCTAGCGCCGCGGACGCCACACTAGCTGCTGCTCGTCGGGCCCCGCCGCTCTGTCCGTCACCGATAACACCACTACTAGTTTTGGCCTTTTCTTCTTTTAGTCGTTTAGCAAAATACCAGGCAAGCGCGGTCATGGTTGCACCACAATTGATCTCTTGCGCCAAAACCTTTTCCACAACTTGAGCCTCATCAAACCATTCTACTCTAAGAATCTTTTCATTAACATCAGGCGGCAATTCGCCCGGAGCATTAGGATCAACTAAGGCCATAAACACCGGAATCCTGTGAGGGAAAAAAGTACTGTTGGGGCGCCAATAGGTAATGAGTTCAACTCGGATGATTTTCTTGCCCAGCTCTTCTTCGGCCTCACGCAAGGCAGCGCTCTTAGCCGCCTCACCTTTGTGCGGGGCTCCTCGAGGAATCTCCAAAACCTTATCACCCAACTTACTATAATCAAGCTCTGGAAAAGTTTGCTCGACACCAGTTTTGAAAACCGGCCGCTCAATCAACTGCAAACCAATTTTTCCTTCAACACTAATGGGCAAAGTCACTGCTCCGATTGGTTCATGATGAACAAAATTATCATACAAAGGAGTGCCGCTATCATCACAAACCCAAACACGATGCAGTTTTTGTCCAAAATCTAATTTAACGCACTCTAAAAATACATCGCCATCATTACGGCGCCAAGCTGGTTGATCCTTAAGCTTTCCCTCGCGCTTTAGCCTATCAATCTCTGCTTGTGAAACTTGAGAGAATGGCTTAATCCTCATCTACTTCCTCCTGGTCTCGCCCCGGTCTTCTTCTCCGAGGCGGCGGATCATCTTCCACAACTTCAGGCTCGACCGGACTATCTTCAGCGCTTACAACTTGCCTAGGCAATTCATTAACTCGGTAAACATGCTCACCACGGCCATTACAAATTTCACAGGTGATCAAACTCTCGTTTGCATCACGAACCAACGCTTCTTTTTCATGATCGAACTTGTAACCATCTCTGCATTGCTGGCATGGTCTGATGACAACACGGTCACCCTCCAAAAGGTCCAAGCGCCTCTCAAGTCGCCTTAAAAGTTGCACAACTAGCGCGCTCATTCCACTGTTACCACCTTGATTACTGCCCTTGCTCATTCGTCTTCCTTTCTTGTTCAGGCCCGAGCTAGGGCCTAAACAGTTTTTAATTTTCAAAGAATAGGTTATCTTAGTATAAGCTATGCAAGATGTCAAGGGCCACAAAAAAGACTTGAAGATTATACTTTTGGCCGCGCTAATCTATGTCGTCATTCTTTTTCTTTTCAACTTATGGAAATACTACGCCAATAAATACGATGTCTTAGACTTGGCTATTTACAATCAAGTTTTTTGGAACCTCGCCCACGGCAATGGACTTTACTCATCAATTCAACAAGGCCATTATTTTGGCGACCACGCGGAATTTTTTATTTTCTTGCTCGCGCCTATTTATACGCTCCTCCCTCGTCCGCTTACCTTGCTCATGCTTCAGACGATTGGATTGGCGTCGGCTGCTTTTCCAATTTATTTTTTATCTAGCCTCATTTTCAAAATAAGTAAACAGCGGTTAAATGCTACAAAAAGCGTTTCGGGGGGCGAACAGCATATTTGTCCGGCTTTACAGGACTGCAAGCCCGAGAACCGAACGGCGCGAGCCATGCTGGGACGAACGACTGCATCTTTCTGTGGCGTTTCTTTGCCGCTTTTACTAAGTTTAACGTGGTTCATTAATCCAATCGTTTGGAACATTAATTTTTTTGAATTCCATATTCTGTCGTTTGCTGTCCCCCTATTACTTTGGACAATTTATTTCCTCTTCAAGGGCAATCTACGGCTGTATTGGCTTTTTCTACTTCTTTCGCTCACGGTCCGCGAGGATGTAGCGCTGATTACGGCAATGATTGGACTTGTTGAGCTTATAAGACCTATGAGTCTAGTAAGTCCTATGAGTTCTATGAGTCCTATCGGACATACTAGTTCCGTAAGACAAATAAGGTCTGTCAGTCTTATTACTTTTATAATAAGCGTCGCTTGGTTCTTAGGCGCCACGAACCTAATCCAACACTTCTCAACTGATAAATCTTATAAATATCTGGCTTACTATTCATGGTTGGGAAATTCTTTGCCGGAAATTATAAAAAATATGTTCTTGCAACCGTCCTCGATTATCAAACATGTATTAACATTGACGAACCTTGAAATGATTTTAGGATTTTTGGTTGTTTTTTTATTTTTGCCGCTCTTGCGGCCAAAATTTTTACTACTGGCGCTCATTCCTTTGTTACAATTTATACTAAGCGGCTCCGGCGGCAGCGCTCTAATTTGGCAAATTCATTATGCCGCACTGTTCCTGCCAGCTTTAGTCGTCTCCTCAATTTTTGGACTCAAATACCTCCGCCAAAAACTTCCCTCCCACACATTAGCAATTGTAACGATCGTTACAATTGCTAATGTCTATAATTTAATTGTTTTAGGGCCGAGGGTGGCGATAATAAAAAATATTTTCTTTGATCTTCGGACTGGAGGATGGCGAAATGAAAATCAGATAATCTCTTCAATTCCTGCTCGTGCTTCAGTCGCCGCCACTTATATGCCACTAGCTAAACTTTCGTCGCGCCAAAATCTTTATGCTTTACATTATTTATATGTTGGCAAAAAACAATTTTCCCTAAAGGACTATAAAATTCCCAAACCGCCAGATTATCTTATGATTGATGAACAGGAGCTTGGTACATTTAAAGTTCAATATGAGTCTTTGGCTTGGAGCGCGGCAACTGCCCGAGATGGATTTAAAAGATTGGAAGATTTAATTACAGCTGGCGATTACGGCATCTTGAAACGCGCAAAAAATCTAGTCCTACTTCAAAAAGATCTTAGTAAAAACTCTAATCTCTACCAATTGCCAGCTATATCGCCAAATCTCCGCGGTTACATAATTTTAAATAACATCCGCTCTGGTGAGACTGTCTTTTCAAAATAGGCACTATCAATATTTGTTTTATGTTCTACGTTACGTGTTCTGTGTTGTGTGATTTATCCACAGTTCAACTATTTACATTTTAATTTGTGGAGGTAAGCTAAAATCAATGGCCAGTTCCAATAAAGTTAAAAAGCTTGATCCTAATGATGATATTTTAGAATCCACTAAATCTTTGGCTAATCAGATAGAGCATGCTTGGGAGCAAGTGCAAAAATTCGAACTTCCGGCAAACTTGCCGGAAATTCAAAATGTTGTCGTCTTGGGCATGGGTGGTTCAGCGCTGGGAGCGCACCTCATCTTGTCGCTTTATGGAACCAAGCTCGTGGTTCCATTTTTGTTTATTTCTGGCTATGAATTGCCTGGGTTTATTGGTCCAAACACAGTGGCTATTTTATCTAGTTATTCTGGCACAACTGAAGAGGTTTTATCCGCAGAAGACGTTTGCGCAAAACGCGGCGCTTACACGCTTGGAATAACTATTGGCGGGGATTTAGCCAAGAAAATGGGTAAACGGGCGTTTGTTTTTAATCCAAAATTTAATCCTAGCGGTCATCCAAGACTAGGTTCTGGCTATATGACTTTTGGACTCTTGGGATTACTTAAAAAATTAGGACTAACTAGCGTTGATACGAATGAGATTCAGGCAGCCACTGCTCAAGCCCAATCCGAAACTAAAAAATTTTTATCTAGCGCAACGAATCCGGCTCGCCAATCTGCAAAAAGATTACACGGGTATAATATTGTAATAGTTGCTTCAGAATTTTTGATTGGTAATGCTCATGTCTTTGCTAATCAACTAAATGAAACAGCTAAAAACTTTGCTGATTATTTTACTTTGCCAGAGATCAATCATCATTTAATGGAGGGACTTAAATATCCAACATTGAATAAAAAGAATTTAAAATTCGTGTTTATAGAATCAGACTTTTATTCGCCGCGCCTGAAGTTGCGTTATAAAATAACGGAAGAGGTGGTGGGCAAAAATGGCGTACGAGCCGAAGTGATTAAACTTCGGGCAGAAAATAAATTATCACAAGTGGTTGAACTTTTGGTATTTAGCGGATTTACGAGTTTTTACCTAGCCACCTTAAATAAAGTAAACGCGGGGGATATTAAATGGGTTGACTATTTTAAAAAGAGGCTGTCTTAGTCGACTGATAGCAACATTTAGTCACTGAAAATTTCGGTGGCTGAAAGCTGTCATGCAGGAGGCGTGGCAGTCCTAAAAAACCGCTGATTTCTTACGTCTCATTTACTATTGTCGTTCCCATGCTTGGCGATAATGGTTTATGGGCTTAGGAGTGTAGGATTCGAACACAAATCAACTTAATTTTGTTCGGATCCTGCACTCTTATATCAGCGGTTTTTAAATTGTCCCGACATAAAGTCGGGATCCCGATCGAGCGGAGCGAGCATCAGAACAACAAAAAATTATTGTGCGAAAGATCTTTAAAGTGTCCACTTTCGAGTTTCGGATTGTCGCGATACAATAACCATATATGCAATTTTTTAAAAAAATTCCAAGGAATGTTGTTGTGATCGCTTTTGTGGCTTTTTTTTCTGGCTTGGGACAAGAAATGATTACGCCAATATTGCCGGCCTATTTGCTCGCTCTTGGATTTGATCGAGCC
>CAZVIU010000013.1:0-1869 GCA_964626935.1 uncultured Gammaproteobacteria bacterium | reverse complement strand
CGAGCCATGATTGGTTTAATTGACGGTCTGCTTGCCGGATCAACGCATTTTTTTAAATTTGTCTCTGGTATTCTTTCTGATCGCTTCCGAAACAGAAAAAAGTTTATGTTGCTAGGATACGCGCTTTCGTCCCTAGCTCGCCCCTTGCTTGCACTCGCTTCTACTTTCCCTGGTATCGCAACCACGCGCGTAGCTGATGGCATTGGCAAGGGAATAAAAGACGCGCCGCGCGACGCCTTAATTGCAGACTCAGCCCAACAAACTGGTCGAGCTTTTGGCTTTCATCGTTTTGTTGATACGGCTGGTTCGATAATTGGCCCGCTCATTGCCGCCGCGCTACTTTTTTATTTTGGCGGACACTTAAATGGATATCGGACAATTTTCGCTCTTACGGCCATCCCAGGATTTATCGCCCTTATTCTCATTATCTTTGTAATCCGTGAACCGCGTTTGGAAAGTAGGGAAAAACCAAATGGAAAACTTTTTAAATTTCCGCCTATTTTTTGGATATTCATAGTAGCAACATTTATCATTATACTTGCTAAAATGAATGACTCTCTGCTTCTTGTCCGCGCTACTGATTTTGGAATTTCACGAAACTGGCTGCCGGTGCTATTTGCTTACTTCACATTAATCTACGCTTTGCTTTCCTATCCAATCGGTATTTGGTCTGACAAATATGGAAAATTGCCTTTTATCGTAGCTGGCTGGGCATTGCTCACGCTGGTACAATTTGGATTTATTTTTAAAGGCGGTCTGACTACAGTGATCGTGCTATATACACTTTATGGATTATTTTTTGCCCTGACCGAGGGGTCAGGACGCGCTCTAATTGCCGACATCGTGCCGCGTGAATCTCACGGCAGGGCTTACGCAATTTTTAATACTGGCATAGGTATTGCTATAATTTTAGGTGGCTTTATTTTGGGAAAAGTTTGGGATCAGATCGGAGCTAGCGCGTCTTTTACTATTTCCGCGCTCGGCTCATTTTTAGGATTATTGCTTTTTGTAATCCTGCTTATAAAAATTAAGCATCAATAAAAATGGCCGATCGGCCATTTTTATTGATGCTCGGTTCTTTTGATTTCTACTAATGTTGTTAATATGGTTATCTTTATAGATTAGATAAATAAAAAACTCTCGCGATCGCGAGAGTTTTAGAAACAAACAAAACTTAATTAACGAATCTCAATCTCTTCATCCTTCTTGGTATCAAACGCTTTGCCAGTTCGCTCTGATGTAACAATGTCATATTGGCTCAAATCAATTGTTGGATAACCCCACAAACTCGCCCACATCGGTCCAAAACCATGACGCAAGTGCTGTTCATAAACCCGCTTCTTGTCCAAAAGTGTTGTTTGTGAAGCAGAAAATTCCTTACGGCCGGCTTCGATAGCGCGCTGAAGTTGCGTATAGACAGACGCATCCATGTTAGGATTCTGCTCCTGCAGCCACTGGAAAAGCGCTTTAGATCCATCCTCGCCATAACGAGCCTTCATAGCTCCATCATATAGCTTTTTCAAATCATCCGTGTACATAGTCGGAACCTTAGCCATCTCGCGAAAACGCTTCCACATATTGTCATAAACATTCTGATTATCCTTGTACTGCGCTGTAATCGTGGTTTCACTGTCAATGGCTGTATTACGCCATGACCAAGCTGACATAAATACAACGATGGCCACAAAACCCAGTACGCCAAGAACTACCAAAACGCCACTACCGCCATATTCCTTATCTCGCTTCATCTCTATCCTCCTTGTCGTGGCACCTTATTTTAAGGTGCGGGTGTTTAAAATCTACGCTGGTAACGTGCTCCGCCATAACCAAACGGGTCGGCATGCCAAAAATATATTTGAAGCGCTAGAC
>CAZVIU010000012.1:0-17406 GCA_964626935.1 uncultured Gammaproteobacteria bacterium | reverse complement strand
ATTTCCTTTGGAGGCCGGATCTTATAACATTGCTCTGACAACTTGGTGAGTGTTTCGCAATTTAGAGTTAAAGCCCGAGCTGTTCATCTATTGTTGTCCCGAGGCTAGTTTCATTTGTTGGGTTAAAATCACCAGCCTCATCAATTGGATCACCTTCAGTGTAATTTATGAAAAAGGCATCGGAAAGATCGTCTATTTTTTTATTCCAAGTCGGTCCATAAAGTACTTTAGCCAAAGCTTCGGTTTGCACCCAGCGCAAGATTGAACCGCGCGCTACTGCGTAAACTTTTGGAATAGTTTGAAGTTTTATCATGCGCGCGCCCGGCCCGTAGGTTACATTTTTTCCCAAAGATATTGAAGCCAGGTCAGTTGGGCTCACTGTTTTTACAGTTGAAAAGTCCGAGTACCAAGTAAAATAAGTTTTTTCATTTGGGAATGCATGACGCCTATGATCACGGCCAACATAATATACTGCTGGATTGTCAGCGCTTTTAACTAGGGCGCCAATGTTAACGCCGGTCGGCAGGGTTGTCGCCTTAGGAGCGACTTCAGTTACATTAAGAATTAATGTGCCCAAGGTTATGTTCCCAGACCCAACAGTTAGAGTTGACACGCCAAGCGAGCTTGGCGTAATTCCGAACGATGCCAAGCCATTTTCATTAGTTGTGGCGCTAAGAGGAGCTATTGTGTCAGCACTTCTTGAAGATGTTACTATAACCTCACGATTAGACAGGACATCATTAGCTAAACTGCGTAAAATTACATTTAAATTCACTAGTTTGCCAGCTTCGGTTGCATTGACTGATAAAGATAATGTTGATTTCTCTGATGAGGCCGTCGCCTCGCCAGTAAAAGTAATTAGAGCATTAGTCGCCAGTCGCACTTCTTGAGCTTTGGCATAAAGTTTTGCTTTTCCTGGTACGGAGCTTTTTAATATAAATTGAACGCGACCGCCTGAAGCTGTAGTTTTAGGATTGGCGTCAAAAATATCAAGACTGCCGCGCGATGAAACCACGGTTACTGAATAGCCGTTTAATCCAGTATTATCATCGCTTCGTAAAAGAATCTCCAGCGTGGTTGAACCCAGGCCATCGCCAGCGGGCTTACTGTCGCTAATACTTATGCTTGAACGATGCGGCGCGATGACTCCAATACCGGTTTTGCTCATAGTTAGATTTATGGTTTTTGATTCTTCAGCCAAATCCAATGTGCCATAAATAGAATTATAACCAAGAGACTCAACAATGTATTCATAACTGCCGGGCGCGAGTTTGAGTAAGGCTTCGCCATTGCTTGTTTCTTTATTAGCATCATTATCTCCAAGCGCCAGTAGATCGTCAGCAAAAGTGGTCCGCGAAAAATCTTGATAAACCTTAACCAAGGCTCCGTTCAAAAGCGAGCCAGTATTATTCAAAACCTTAAAAGTCACATTTGGCGCTTCTGCGCTATGAGTCAAGTTGTTAGGCGCGAGCGCGACCAAAAGAGCGATTATTACTGCTATGTGGATTATTTTTCTCGTCAGCATATTATCTATTATACCCTATTGACATAAAAGAAAAAAGTTAGTACTATAGACCTCTTGCAAAATAATCTTTTCTACTACAATGCGTAAATTTCGGCTGCAAAATGTTCAGGCTTCGCCCTTGATTTTGGGGGCTCCTCGCCTTATACTCTGTATAAGGCTTCGTCGCCCTGCACATTTTTCGCTTCAAAATTTACGCATTTCGTAACGAAAATTATTATGCAAGAGGTCTTATTAAATTGTTCGGAGGATCAATTTAGATGATTTAGCCAAGGGATACATTTTGGGGGAAATCAGACAAGGAGGAACCATGCGACAGATTTTGTTAGCGTCTTTGACAATCACCACTTCTTGCGGACCTGAATGTATGGATTGGCCAGAACAGATTCCGCCGCCGGCCCTATGGACCATGCCGTTAATTTTGCGCGCTGACTTGAACAGCTCGCCCATGGCTAAAGCCGCTTTTATGGAAGCGGCTTGGAGGTGGCAATTTGTTGGCATGAAGTTTGAGATAGTAACTGATCCCCGGCCCGAAGAAGAGCGGCCGCAGTATGGTGAACCCAAGATTGTTGGTTTTCGCGGACCAGAAGATTTTTGCATCAACTGGAATAAAGGCGGCTATGCCCAAACAGACTGGATTCCAGTTGGTGATAAGTATTGGTATTATGGATACGCTGCTTTGTGTGTAGAAATTCTCGAGCGTGATCATCGTGATTATTTAGCTTGGGTAGGTATTGCCCAGCATGAATTAGGTCACGCTATTGGTTTTCCGCATTTTGAAAATTCCTTGATGAGTGATGCGACTAACGATTGTCCCTTGGGATTTACCAAAGAAGATGGTGAGTATATGCCTTCACAAATTGCTGTCCGCGGCAAAATTGCAAACATTCAATAACATACCGTAATATATCGCCCCCACTGGGGCGTTTTGTTTTTAGATTATCTAACCCCCTTGTTTTATTCTTATAAATTTGATATTTTACTATTCAGGAGAGTGGTCGTTTTGGCTCCGCAGTAGCTCAATGGTAGAGCAGCTCCCTGTGGACACTTTTGAGGCCAGGGCCATGATATCTTGGCTGTATGGCTGATAAAAGAACATACGCCGATCGCCGAGAAGAACTAATTCGGGCGGTTGCAAAAAGAAGGCGCAAAATAAAAACACTTTCCATGTTTTATAAGGGCGGGAAGTGCCAGATATGCGGTTATAACAAGTACCAAGGTAGTCTTGACCTTCACCATATAAACTCTGAAGAAAAAGAGTTTGGTATCGGTGATAAGGGGTACACTCGATCGTGGGAAAAGGTTAAAGCCGAGTTGGATAAGTGTATCTTGGTTTGTGCCAATTGCCATCGTGAAATCGAAGGCGGCGTAACGCAGCTACCGGAAGTAATTCCGGTTGAAAAACGAGGTGAATTGCGGGAAACCTAAATCTACTATCGGTGGATACGGCAATCCGCAGCCAAGTCCCGCCAACGGCGGGAAAGGTTCAGAGACTATCCTGAAAAGGAGTAGTCCGATGTCTATCGGATGAAGCGCCTCGCTCCCATTCATTGTTAGTGGGATGATGATATAGTCCACCCCTGAAGGAAACTTTGGGATACGTGTAAGGAGTTGGTTGTAGGTTCGAATCCTACCTGCGGAGCCAAGACGGCCAAACTCTAAAATTTATGACTGAAAAATTAGATCATCCATTAGTTCGCACAATTTATTTGTATATTTTTACCCTTTTGGGACTAGCGCTTTTAGTTATTGGGTCAGTACGTTTTGTCGATATGGGTCTTAAAGCTTTTGTGTTTACCAAAGCTGAAGAAGAGCAAAAAATTTATTATGATTCACCACCCGCGCTACCAATCAGGATACCAAAAGTTTTAGAATTAGACGGTCAAAGAGCCGAAACAATAAAACAAAACGAGCAAGTGGTTTTGTCCAAAGAAGAAAAAGAAGTACTTAATCAATGGATTAGCGAATATAATGTCTGGCAAGACAGAAAATCAAAAAGCGATCCCTTAACTAGCCGCCGACATCGAGATGCTTCCACCAACCTCGCCCTTATTTTAGTTGGTTTGCCCCTATATCTTTTTCACTGGCGGATTATCAAGCGAGAAACAAAGTAATTAAATTTAAGAAGGATACTTCTTAAATAATTCATGAAGATTTTTGTAAAAGCCACAGCCAGTGCGCGAAGCGAAAAAATTATAACTATAGATAGCCAGCATTTTGCCGTCTCTACCAAAGCTCGACCAATTAACAGCCTTGCTAATCAGGCGATTATCAAATTGTTAGCAAGTTTTTTAAAGTTCCTCAATCAAAAATAGAATTAATTTCTGGTCATAAATCAAAGAATAAAGTTTTTGGGATCTGATTTTAAGGCGGGGGTTGACAAATCCAATTATCTTTTATATAGTCGTTACCAGAACTATCTGGTAATCCCAGCCGCGGGAAGTGGCGCAGTCTAATACTAGAGGCAGAAACCGTGCCAGAGTCAGGGCGTAAGCATGTTGACTCACGACTTTTAGTCTTGATGGATAAAGCCCGAGGCGAAGCAGGTGTTAAGGTGCAAGATTTACAAGTTAATGACGTTCTTGAGGTTGAAACTGAGTCTGGGAGCGTTTATACACTAAAAGTTTTGAACCCCAAAGAATTAATGGTTGAAGCAAGCGGCGGTAAATTTGGCCCAAAACTAACTACGGCTCATGTTTCGAACTGTATTGCTGTAGGAAACCGATTTATCGTAGGCAACGTGTTGCTTTCAGAAACGTGCGTAGTTAAAGTAAATGGAGTGCAAGTTCTGCCTTGCGCATAAGTTCCCGGCCTGGATGCTAAGCTTTGCTGCAAGGTGGCGTCCTTAATAAATACAAGGGCACCCCTTGCAAACGTCAAAAAGGAGGCAGGTGTGGACCTTAAAACTATGACTATGCTCGCTAGCATTTTTGCTTTACTTTCTTGCGCCAGTGGGCCATTAGTTGGCAGGGTTGTAGTTATGCACCCCTTGCATACCCCAGTTCAAGAAGAATCTTGGGCTTGGGCAACCATCCATGTTGATGTGTTAGAAGATCCAGGGCGTGGGCTTGACCAACGCGCCATGATCAGAACGATGACTAGGGATTTAGTGGTGGTTTATTTAGAACTTGAGCACACTAATCCGCATTTAGCCAATGTGGAAGTTTATCAAGGATTTTTGCGTGATAACAATGGTCTAAGAATTAAGCCGATTTCAACGCGAATTCAAAATCGTCTTGATCGTTATCGGCGTGAAATTGAAAAACCATTTTGGGCGCGCGAAAGATTTAAACGTTCATGGGTTCGGCAAAGCGAAGTTGTTATTTTGAGTTTCTACAGGTCAAGCGCTATTTTCACCTTCCGCGGCAAAGATTTGGTTCGTGATACTACTAAGTGGCTAAGCTTTGAAGTAACTGGTCCCCAAGAGCTAAATTTTGTTGTTCATTTTGAATCCCGTTAATTCTAGCGGGATTTTTTATTGCAGTAAATATACTATTCTGGGCAGCTTTGCTTGGCAAACTATCCAAAATATGATATATTGATAATTATTATAATGAGAAATATTGTCCGAGGGATTGGCATGAAATTATTTTCAAACATGAAAAAAATACCTATACTCGTTTTAACGATTATTTTAATTGGCTCTGGGTGCCGAGGACAAGTGGACAAAACTACCTTAGACACTGGAATAGTAGTCGCGCCTCAATTATTACCAACAACCTCTACACCTGCATCAATAGAATTACCAGCGTCAAAACCCGCGCCTGCCCCTACTCCTGCGCCCGTTCCTGCTCCCGCTCCTGCTCCTAAGCCTGCTCCTAAGCCTGCCCCTACTCTTGCGCCAGCCCCCCTTGCTCCCGCTCCTGCTCCTGTACCTACTTCGCCTATGGTAATTTCAAGTTCAGCATTTAAATACGGAGGAGCAATTCCATCCGAATATAGTTGCGATGGGGGAAATTATAATCCGCCGCTATCTATTAGCAATGTGCCTGAAGGCGCAAAAAGTCTAGTCTTAATAATGGACGATCCTGATGCCGTGCAAGTTGTTGGCTATACTTGGGTGCATTGGCTAGTCTGGAATATCTCATCTAATACAAAATTTATTGCCGCCGGCAGTGTTCCGGCCGGAGCTAGCGAAGGCACAACTAGTTTTGGTTCTCCAGGCTATGGCGGCCCGTGTCCGCCATCAGGCAGTCATCGCTACTTTTTTAAGCTCTATGCTTTGGATGTAGAAAAACTAAATCTTTCTTCAGCCACTACCGTGAGTGGCTTGCAAGCGGCAATCAAGGGACATATTTTAAAGCAGGCGACAGGAATGGGAACATATACAAGATGATATTTGACATTTGACCCGCCGCAGGCGGAACACATGACATTTGACAATATAAAAATCCGACCAGGTGGTCGGATTTGTTGTTAACTGTCATCCGTTATCTGTCATATGTTAAATTATATGTCACGAGTCATTTATTGCGCGCAGCCAGCTTCAAAAATCGTATTTAGATTCGCGAGCATTGTTGTAGGATCAGAGCTAACATCAAAACACAGATCTGCTGGCACACAAAGATCATAATCAGTACAGTAACTGGCCCAAGGAGACATACTTGTAACTATGGCCAAAACTTCGCCGTTTTGTAATGAACTACACATATCAATTTCTGTATTTCCATAAGATGATTGCCCGTTTTCATCGCCAATTATAATGATAATTCTGGTTGAGCCAGTTCGCCAAGAAATTGGTAAAGTGCCGTTAGCAAGCCCAATAATGACATCATAACTTGGTTCCCACCCGCCATCAATTGGTCCAAGATCGCTCGAGAGAGTCATTTGGAAAGCAATAAATTCTACTAAGTCAGTTAAAATCTCCCCCGCACCAGATACTGGCCAATTATCGCCAAATTCAATTAAGGCAAATAGATAATTAGTGTTACCAGCAAATTGCCCAGCTAGTTGATCAACGGCCATCTTAGCATTTTCAATATATCCACCCATAGAGCCAGAAACATCAATAGCAAAAACAATGTCAAAAAGCACTGGATCATAAGGCGCGCAAACTCCGTTTTCAATTAGTCCATCAACACAGCCATCACAATTATTATCTACGCCATCACAGCCAAGTACGCCATTTTCCATTACTGGCGTAATCTCAAACATGCATTCACCATTAAACTGACCATTTAGGCAGAGACTTAGGCCCATTTGACAAGGGGGATTGAATTCTGTGCCCGCTGGACCGGTGTAACAGTAAGAAGCAAGCTCATCTTCGTCAACTAGATTATCGCAATCATTATCAAGGCCGTCGCAAATATCCACAATGGTTGAACCAATGCAAGGCCCCCAAATACAGTTAGTAGTACAAGTCATTGTGCCTTCGCCGCAACTAGCGCCGCAGTCAACTTGATCACCGGGAATGCAATCAAAATCTTCATCAACAAAAAAATCGCAGTCATCGTCTTGGGTGTTACAACTTTCAGCTGGCGGCACACATTCGCCCCAAGAGCATTCGCCCTCAATTCCACCAGAGCCGCAAGTTTCTAAGCCAATAGTATTGCAAGTGCTGATACACTCTTGCGTTGAATTTAGGACGCAAGTATAAATTTCGTCAGCCGTGCCATTACAATCATTATCAAGGCCGTCGCAGACCTCGTGTTTGCAAGCTGGGAAAGTGCAAAAACCAGCTACACAATATTCGCCAAGTGTACATTCTTTATCAAACTCACAAGGCTTACCGTTTTCGTCAGGATTATTACAAAGTTCATCAATGCATTCGGCCGGAGGAGCACATTGGGCAGAAATACCGCAAAAACAAATTCCAAAAGTGCAATTATCAGCGCCTTGGGAGCAAGCTTGGTCACAAGCGCCGCAATGGCTTGGGTCAGTTTCTAAATCAATACAATTTTCTCCACAAGGCGTAAGCCCTTCTAGGCACTCTAGAGGCGGCGCATCTGGCAGGCCAGCGTCTTCGTAATCACTGGGCAAAATAGGTTCAGAACAGGATAGCAAAAACAGGATAAGACCAAGAGTTTGGCGCATAGTTCGCTCCCTTTGGTTTTCTAGGTACTATATTTAGCTAAACATAAATTTGGCAGTAAGTCAAGCTTTTTTAGAGCAAGGAGTGCTCCTGTATTACCAGCGCTCCTTGCAATCCTATTTGTTAAAGAGCCGCTCCTTGTTATAATAATGAATACAAAATGAATACAGCAAGAGTTACTAAACTTAAAAACATTTATCAGTGCCCAGAATGTGGTTTTCACTATTACCAAAAAGAAGCCGCAGAAAAATGCGCTCGTTGGTGCAAAGAGCACCGTAGTTGTAATTTGGAAATAGTAAAAGAGGCGATTGAGAATCAAAAATAATTTCAAATTTCAAATTATTTATGTTTGACCTCGTCAACCTGATAAAAACAATTGGCTATCTTGGTCTTTTTGGTATTATTTTTGCCGAGTCAGGACTCTTAATTGGTTTTTTCTTTCCGGGCGATAGCTTGCTTTTTACTGCCGGTTTTCTGGCTTCGCAAGGGTTTTTAAATTTCCCGGTTCTTTTAGTTGTTGTTTTTGTTGCCGCTATTTTTGGCGATAATGTTGGTTATTCTTTTGGCAGACGAGTTGGGCCGAAAATTTTTACACGCGATGATTCGTTGTTTTTCCACAAAGACTACTTAGAGCGTGCGCGGTTTTTTTACCAGAGGCATGGCGGTAAGACGATCATTTTGGCGCGTTTCATGCCGCTTGTGCGCACTTTCGCGCCAATTCTAGCCGGAGTCGGCAAGATGCGCTACCAGACCTTCTTAATTTATAATTTGATTGGTGGCCTGCTTTGGGCAATTGGCATAACTTCCTTAGGTTATTTTTTAGGCAGTGTTATTCCTGATGTTGATCGCTATCTTTTACCAATTATCGGCTTGATTATTCTTCTTTCTATTTTGCCGTCGTTCATTCATGTCTTAAAAAATAAATCCGATCGTGAGCGTTTGAAAAGTTTTTTGAAATCTAAGATTTTTCGTTAACATTCTAATTATGCCGATCGGCATAAATGCAATTATATCGATCGACGGAATTAGAAACAGGCTTGTTTGGTAATAGCAAAATCTTTTACAAAAATTTCCTAATTTGTTATAGTAAACTGAGGAAGTAAACTCAAGGAGGTAAGTTCGTGGGAAAGATCATCGTTCGGCGCGAAACTGAAGTAGCGCAGGTCCAAGATATTTGCGGGTTTATTCGGCTCTTAACTTGCGCTGACGATAATGCTCACGGTAATGTTGTAACGGTGCAGATGCGCGGCGCCTCCACACCGCACTATCATAAAACTACGACAGAATTTTATTTTGTGCTTGGTGGTCCAGGCGTAATTGTGGCTGGACGAGAAATAATCCTTGCTGATACCGGAACACTTGTTATGATTCCGCCCGCGATTGCTCACTATGTGATTCCGCGTAATGTAATGAAGTTAGCAGTTTTTGCCGTACCAGCTTGGCACAAATCTGATGAGTTTGTACTTAACGAGGATGATGCCGAGGTTGATTATTATGTAGCTATGCACAAAAAGCTGCTCATTGATGAGCTTGTTGCTCGTGCGCATTTTGACAGGTCAGCAATCGTTACACCTGAAGAACGCGTTGCTCTTTTGCAAGCCAAACATTATGACGAGATGTCCCCCGGTGGCCTGTCACGGTTACTAGTTTATAAATAGTTTCTAACTCCCCCAAGGGAGTTTTTAATTTAAGAAGCTTAAGGTATAATAGAAAGCAAGCCCCCATAGGTTCAGGAAACTGCTGAAATTATAAATTGATATGAATGTTGATAAAATAGTAAATTTAAAATTATAAATTTTAAATTAAACTATGCCCAAATTTCATTATAAAATTTGTGTTTCTGGCGCGGCCGCGGGAAAGTGTTTAACACAAGCGAGACATAAGGCCATTGAGGTCGGTGCGGCGATTGCTAAGAGTGGCGCGATTTTGGTTACTGGCGCGACTACTGGTATTCCACATTTGGCTGCTCGTGGATGTAAGCAAGCTGGTGGCACAGTAATCGGTTTTTCACCAGCCGCAACGGTTAAGGAGCACACACGAAAGTTTCGCCTGCCAATTGATAATACTGATGTTATAGTTTATACCGGGTTTGGTTATGCTGGCAGAAATTTAATTTTGACGCGCGCTTCTGATGCTGTGATTTTAGTGTGCGGCCGTATTGGCACACTGAATGAATTTACCATTGCTTTTGAAGATAAAAAACCGATTGGTATTTTGATAGGGTCTGGCGGCATTACGAATGAAATTCCGCGAATTTTACGTTTAGCCAAGCGTGGTATGGGTAAAATTATTTTTGATGATAACTCTACCCGATTAGTTAGGAAAGTTTTAGTAGCTATCCGCGAAGATTTCAAGAATGGTAAGTACAAGAGAGTGCGGCCACGAGAGAAAGGAACTTACTAGCTTGTAGTAATTAGCTTGTAGCTTGTAGAATTTTTTTAAATAGAATTACCAACACCTACAACCTACCAGCTATAACCTACAACCCAACATGCTTTATATTGGCGGCGATCATGCTGGTTACAAATTAAAAGAACAGATTAAGACTTATCTTAAGAGACAGGGGGGGATAGATTATAAAGATTTGGGGCCATCTAAACTGGTGCCTACTGATGACTATCCTGATTACGGTTTAAAAGTGGCTCGCGCGGTTTCCCAAAATAAAAAGCACGTTGGGATTTTAATTTGCGGCTCTGGGGCTGGTGTTTGTATGGTTGCCAACAAAGTCCGCGGTATTCGCGCCGCCCAAGCTCACAACCTGCGTGATGTGAAATTAGTCAGAGAACATAATGATGCTAACATTCTTTGCCTTTCCGGTTGGGAGCTTGCCCCCGCCCGCGCCATCAAAATTATAAAAAAATTTTTAGAAGCGTCGTTTAGCAGAGAACAGCGACACGCAAGAAGGATTGGGAAGATTGAGAAAATTGAAAAGGAAACCATGAAATGATATCACTAGAACATTAAAACACCAGAACATTAAAGCAAAAATTGTTTTTATGTTTTCATGAGTAGAATAATTCCGGCCATCTTGACTGAAGATGCTGAAACATTTAAAAAGCGCGTCAATTTAGTCGCGCCCTTTGTTGATTTAGTTCAAATAGATGTAATGAATGGCACTTTTGTGCCTGAATTTAGTTTTAGTGATCCAGACAAGATCACTTCTTTATGCCTGCCAACCGCTTTTGAAGTACATCTAATGATAGATGAGCCGCAAAAAGTTATTTCAGACTGGGCGCGGGCCGGAGCGGCGCGTATCATAATTCATGTTGAAAGCAAGGGCAATATCGGTTTGGCAATAGAAACAATTAAGCAGTATAATAGAAGGGTGGGACTAGCTTTTAATCCCGAGACAGAAATAAAAACCTTTCGAGATTTATTAGACCTAGCAGATTTTGTGCAACTTATGGGCGTGATTCCCGGAGCGATGGGACGTGAATTTAATGAAATTATTTTTGATAAAATAGGATATCTAAAAAAGGAAAAACCACAAATGAGTATTGCGGTTGATGGCGGGGTCAGTGAGAAAAATATTTTACAATTAGCCCGAGCCGGAGTAGATGATTTTGGAGTAGGCAGCGCGATTTTTCTAAAAGATAATCCAGTGGCTGCTTTGAAAAACCTCCAAAATAAAATAAAGAGCGTAACTTAAAGGTCGTTTTTGGATTAGGAATCATGAATTATGAATTTAGTTGCACATTGTGGCCTCAATTCTTAATTCTTGATCCTTAATTCTTGATTCTTAATTAATGCCTCATATCCACGACAAGAAAATTAAACAACTTGAACAGCTTGCCACGAAAGTTCGAGAAGACATTATTGAGATGCTCTTAGAAGCAAAATCCGGACACTCGGCTGGCCCCTTGGGCATGGCTGATATTTTTACTGCTTTTTATTTTCATATCCTGCATCATGATCCAAAAAATCCTGCTCTTCCTGATCGCGATCGTTTAATTCTTTCTAACGGTCATATTTGTCCGGTGCGTTACGCGGTTATGGCTCGGTCTGGATATTTTCCGCGCACCTGGCTTAAAACTTTACGTAAATTTGGTTCACCTCTCCAAGGGCATCCGGAAAGATTACGTTTAGCCGGCATTGAAACTACTTCTGGTCCGCTTGGTTCAGGACTTTCACAAGCCGTGGGGCTGTCTTATGCCGCGCGCCTAGATCAAAAAAAATGGCGAACTTATTGTTTAACTTCTGATGGGGAGCATGAGGCTGGCGTGCATTGGGAAGCAGTTATGTTTGCTGGAAAAAATAAATTATCAAACCTGACCGTAGTTGTAGATCGCAATAATATTCAAATAGACGGCGTGACCGAAGAAATTATGCCGTTGGAGCCGCTTCGCGCCAAATACGAGAGCTTTAATTGGCATGTGTTGGAGTGTAGTGGACATGATATTGGCGCTTTCATATCTGCGATTGAGGAGGCCAAATCAATTTACGAAAAACCAACGGTAATTATTGCCCACACTATTCCCGGCCGCGGCGTTTCCTTTATGGAAAAGAAATTTGAATGGCATGGCATACCGCCAAACAAAGAACAAGCAACTCTTGCCTTGGCCGAGCTAAGGACATTAGAGGGGAAGATCATTAGTGAACATCAGTAGAATAAATGCAAAAATCAAAATGCAAAATATAACCCTGGTACTAGAAACAAGTTTCAGTACGGGGCAGGAATTTTGGTGGTCCGAGGGTCTTCGGACCGGATTATAATAATTTGTGCGCAAAGCGCACATATAAATTTTGATTTTTGATTTTTAATTTTTGATTTTAAGCGTAGCTAACAATGCCAGTTAACCCCAAAGCCAACTTAGTTCCCAATGTTTTGGACTATGAAAAATTAGAGCAAAAGCCTACCCGTGATGGTTATGGGCAAGGTTTAGTTCTGGCCGGTGAAGCTGATAAACGGGTTGTTGTTTTGTGCGCTGATTTAACTGAATCAACGCGTTCACTTGCTTTCAAACAAAAATTTCCTGATCGATTTGTACAATTAGGCGTGGCTGAACAAAGCATGGCCGCGATTGCTGCAGGCATGAGCATGGCTGGGAAAATTCCTTTTATTTCTTCTTACGCGGTCTTTTCTCCGGGCAGGAATTGGGAGCAGATTCGCACTAACATCTCTTTAAATGATTTGGATGTAAAAATAGCTGGCGCTCACGCTGGTGTTTCCGTGGGACCTGATGGCGCGACTCATCAGGCAATTGAAGATATTGCTACCATGCGGGTTATGGCCAAAATGACAGTGATTTATCCGGCTGATATGATTGAAGCGCGTAAAGCCACGCTGGCGTCAGTCAGCTGTATTGGTCCAGTGTATTTGCGTTACGCGCGCGAAAAGTCGCCAGTTTTTACAACCCTAAAAACCCCTTTTAAAATCGGTCGCGCTGAATGTTTTTGGAAACCAAAAGGTCGGGCAAAACTAGCCATTATTGCTTGTGGCCCGCTACTTCACGAAGCTCTTCTCGCCGCTTTCAAATTGGAAAAAGAAGGTTTGGGGGTTTGCGTAATCAATAATCACACAGTAAAACCAGTGGATGAGAAATTGATTATTAAGGCGGCTAAGGAAGCCGGTAGAATTATTACTGTCGAGGAGCATCAGGTAGCAGGGGGAATGGGTAGTGCTGTAGCCGAACTTTTGGTAAAAAATCATCCAGTGCCCATGGAGTTTATTGGCGTGCAAGGACATTTTGGCGAATCTGGTGAACCACGCGAGCTTCTCGAGGCGTTTGGCATGACCGCGCCGCATATTATCAAGGCAGCTCGTAGGATTTTGAAACGGAAATAACAAATAAGCGGCAATTTGTTTGCGAGAATCGTTTTTCATAGAAACATAAGAACACGAGAACACTAAACAAGTTTTGTTTTCATGTTTTAATGTTTTTATGCTTTAATGCAAGTGTTTGACACTTTATCAATCGGTGACGCTACACTTGATACTTTCGTAAAGTTGAAAGACGCCAGCGTCTTGTGTACTTTAGAGCGTGAGAAATGCATGCTCTGTTTGAGTTTTGCTGATAAAATTCCCATCATTCGTTTAGATCAAAAAGTTGCTGGCAATGCCTTAAACAACGCGGTTGGCGCGGCTCGTCTTGGTTTGGGCGCGGCGCTTTACACTGTGCTCGGCGATGATGATACAGGTAGGCGGGTGCTGGATCGAATGACCAAAGAAGATATTTTACGCAAATACGTGGTGATACAAAAAGGTTCAGCCTCTAACTATTCAGTGGTTTTAAATTTTAAAGGAGAAAGAACAATTTTGGTTTATCATCATCCGCGGCATTATAGTTTACCCAAAATCGATCACCCCAAATGGATTTATTACACTTCAGTTTGGGCTCGCGGCGCTGCCCAACTCAATCGACAACTTATTTCATATATTAAAGAAAAGAAAAATTTTTTAGCGTTTAATCCGGGCACGCACCAAATCAACGAAGGTTTGCGGGCGCTAAAAGGACTTTTCCGTGTAACCGACGTGCTTTTTGTAAATAAAGAAGAAGCGCAAACCATTGTTGGCAACCACAAAACTATAAAAAAATTAACGCAAGTATTAAAGCAATATGTGCCCGGACGGCTAGTAATTACTGATGGCGGCAACGGTTCTTATACTTATGATGGGGAAAAGTGTTATTTTTTGCCGTGTTTTAGAGCTAAAGTGGTGGAAAAAACCGGCGCTGGCGATGCTTATGCTACTGGATTCGTTGCCGCCCTACATTATAAGAAGCCCGCGCGTGAAGCTATGCGATGGGGCGCGGCTAATTCTGCGGCGGTGATTGAAAAAATCGGTCCGCAAGACGGACTCTTAGCACTTGCGGAAATGAAAAAGCGTCTTGCAAAAAATAAAGATATACAACCGAAAATCCTCTTCCGAGGCTAGATAGGAATCGAATTGCGAATAATTACGAATTTACGAATTCGCAAATTCGTACACATTCGTAATTCGATTATTATAATTGTTTACTTTGTCACAAATTCTTGGCCGCGCTCTCAAGGAGGGTTGGGCCCTGCCGCACTTTAATATTTCCAATCTTGAACAATTGCGCGGCGTATGCGAGGCCGCGCGTAAATTGCGCGCGCCGCTTATGATTGGCGTTTCCGAGGGTGAACGGGTATTTATTGGACTGGGGCAAGCAATTGCCCTTGTTGATGTATACCGTGAGGAGTACGATCTGCCGCTTTACCTAAATGCTGATCATACCTTGAGTGTTCAGGGGGCAAAAGAAGCGATTGATGCCGGCTATAATTCAATTCATATTGATTTATCAAAGAAAAATTTTGCGGAAAATCTTGCCGGGACAAGTGAGGTTATTCGTTACGCGCGTACGTTGCGGGACATAGACCTTTTGAGCATTGAAGGCGAACTCGGTTATTTGGTTACAGAATCCTCGCGTGTTTATAAAAAGAAAATTTTTGTTGATCCCAGCACGTTAACAAAACCAGAAGAAGCTGTTCGGTTCGTGCGGGAGAGTAGCATTGATCGTTTCGCGCCCGCGGTTGGCAACTTGCATGGCATTGCTCTTAATCGGCCAAAGATTGATTTTAAACTTGTGGCTAAGCTGCGTGCCAGTCTCCCAGATAGTGTTGCCATGGTTTTGCATGGAGGATCAGGCAACAGCCCGGCAGTTTTTCGTAAACTCATTGATCTTGGCTTTAACAATATTCATATTTCAACCGAGCTTCGTCTAGCTTATCGGCGAGCATTGGAGGGCAGTCTTCGGCATAGCCGTAGCGAAATCGCGCCATATAAAATTATGCAGCCGGCAATAGAAGAAGTACGAAAAACAGCCGAGAAGTATATAAAGATATTCGGGGCGAATAATAGAATTTAGCTTGTAGGAATTAGCGTGTAGTTTGTAGGTTTACGTAGGTTCTACAAGCTACCAGGTACAAGCTATCGGCTATAATGTTTGATATTATTACAATTGGTTCAGCTACCCGCGATGTTTTCTTGGAAAGCCAAGATTTTCGCGATGTGCGATCTTACAAATTCCAGGGCGGGGTAGGGGAGTGTTTATCTTTGGGATCAAAAAATGAGGTTGATAAAATTTTTTTTACAACTGGCGGCGGCGCTACTAATGCAGCTGTAACTTTTGCTCGGTTAGGTTTAAAAGCCGCTTGTGTTGCGCGAGTTGGGGATGATAACGCTGGGAGCGAAATTATCAAGGTCTTGCGCGAAGAAGGTGTTGACATAAGATTTATTCAAAAAGACCCAGATGATAATACTGCTTATTCAACCCTCCTAATGCACGGTCCGGGCGAGCGGACGATTTTGGTTTATCGCGGCGCTTCTATGAAGCTAGGCTTTGGTCCAAAGAGTCTGAACTTCGATATACTTTCCCGCAGCAGATGGTTTTATATTACCTCTCTCGGCGGTCGGTTAGATCTAATTCGACAAATCTGGTTATTCGCGCGTCAACAAAAAATAAAAATCGCTTGGAATCCTGGCGGCGAGGAACTAAGGCTAGGTTTAAAAAAACTTCAGCCATTTATAAAACAGTGCCGAGTTTTTAATGTTAATCGGGAAGAAGCAGTCCGGCTCACAAACTGTGAATGGCAAGACAAAGCCTGTTTTACAGGTAATTTATGCAATTTAGCCCAGACGGTTTTAATAACTGACGGCAAGCGCGGCGCTTATTGTTTTTATAATGAGCCCGAACTTCAACGCACTTTGCAGTCCCGACGCTTCGGTCGGGACGAAGGAAGGAGGTTTGGGTTCATGGAACTTTTTGTCCCTAGTCTTGGCACCAAAGCCCTAAATACCACCGGCGCCGGCGATGCCTTTGGTTCTGGTTTTGTCGCTGGCGTTGAGATCGGATCTCGGCAAAAAAGAGATCCGATCTCGGTAATACGATTCGCTCTTGGTTTAGCGATCCTAAACGCTGATTCTGTCATACGAGAAATGGGAGCCAAAACAGGAATTTTAAAAAAATTACCGGTCAAAAAAGAATTTGCTAAAGTAAAAATTACCAGTCTTAAATCATAAGTTTTGAAAAAATGATTAAAAAATCAATAAAAATTCCGACCGGAATGACGTGTAAGACTTGCACGATCCCGATGGTTCTCCATAAAGAAAAGCACCTGAAATTAGAGTTTTCTAAGATTACCGATTATATTTATATCGGCACTAATGCTTGTTGCGGCACGCATTTTGATGAACGACTGCGGAGCATGGGTATTACGGCTGATATTTCACTTGAAGATAAACGACTTGATACGCCGCGCGGCGTGGATGTTTATCTTTGGCTGCCAACGCCTGATCACTGTCCGCCAACTGTGTCTCAACTTCAAGCCGGCATCGCCACTCTTAAAGAGTTAGTAAAAAGTAAAGTCAAAATTTACGTTCATTGTGAGCGCGGCCATGGTCGAGCGCCAACGCTTATAGCTGCTTATTTGATTAAAGAAAATGGCTGGACACCAAAACAAGCCGTATCTTTTATAACCGTTCGTCGTCCCATCGCCCACCTGACGCCAAAACAGTGGGCGGCTCTTGGGCGAATTGCATAAAAATATAAATATGCCAAAGAATAATTATAAATTTAAAATTTTTATAACTCGCTTAATTCCTGATCAAGGCCTTAAAATGCTTCAAGATAAAGGTTACGAGGTTCGCGTTAGCGCTAAAGACCGAGTTTTAACCAAAAGGGAAATTATTACTGAACTTAAAAAAGGTTACGATGCCTTACTCGCCCTGCTTACAGATGAAATTGATAGTGAGATTATAGATGCCGGTCTTGGTGAGCCCAAATTTCGTGTTGTCCGCCGAAGGCGGATCCGCCTTTGGGGGACGCCTGCGGCAGAGATTCGGGCCTGTCTCTTATACACATCTCCGAGCCCACGAGACTAGGCATGATCTCGT
>CAZVIU010000011.1:0-18639 GCA_964626935.1 uncultured Gammaproteobacteria bacterium | reverse complement strand
GTTATTGGGGAACACCAATTCCCATCATTTATTGCAAAAATTGTGCAAGAGGCCGAACCTCGATGCACTCCGCAGCGAGCCGCCAGTTGGCGGAGAGCGAAGGAAGGAGGTTCGGCCTCGATCATTTGCATGAAGAACTTGACACCGCACTGATTGATGGCATTGAATACGCAATTGTGCCTGTTCCGGAAAAAGATTTACCAGTCAAGTTACCAAAAGATGTTGATTTTAGGCCAACTGGTGAATCGCCGTTAGCCCGTTCTAAATCTTTTCACAAAGTAAAGTGTCCGGTCTGCTCCAGTTCGGCTCGCCGCGAAGCAGATACAATGGACACTTTTGTTGATTCGTCTTGGTATTATCTTCGTTATTGCGATCCAACCTCAGAGGCTAAGCCTCGACGCATTCTGCAAGCCGATGGACATCGGCTGAAAGAAGGAGGCTTAGCCTCAAACGAGTTTTTGGATTTAAAAAAAGTGGCATACTGGTGTCCGGTTGATCTTTATGTTGGCGGCGCTGAACAGGCGGTTATGCATCTGCTTTACGCTCGTTTTTTTGCCAAAGTTTTATATGATTTAAAATTTATAAATTTTAACGAACCATTTTTACGTCTTCGCAATCAAGGATTGATCTTGGGAGAAGATGGACAAAAAATGTCTAAGTCCCGCGGTAATGTTGTTAATCCTGATGATGTTGTTCGCGAGTATGGCGCTGACACTTTGCGGATGTATGAAATGTTTATGGGCGATTTTGCCGAAGCCAAACCCTGGAGCACGGGTTCTATAAAGGGAGTGAAGAGATTTTTGGATCGAGTGTGGGGATTGCAAACGAAGGCAATATTGAGATCGAACCTTGAAGCACTTCGTAGCGGAGCTAAGGAAGGAGGTTCGACCTCGGCACATCATGATTTTAATCTCGAGCGCCTCCTCCATAAAACCATCAAAAAAGTAACAGAAGACATCGAAGCGTTTAAGTTCAACACAGCTATTTCTGCTATGATGATTTTGGTAAATGCTATCTATGATCAAATTGCGCCCCACTCTCTGTCGGTTATTGCGAGAACTGTTAAAGAGCCCGAACTTCGTGTTGCGCCTGCGGCAGAAGTTCAGGCTCTGACTATGGCGATCCCTAAAGAGTGGTACGAGCAGCTGATTCTTTTACTCTCTACGTTTGCCCCGCACATCAGTGAAGAAATTTGGGAAAATCTTGGCCACAAGAATTCTCTCTTAAAAGAATTTTGGCCGGTTTATGACGCTGCGCTTACTCGTGATGAGGAAATAGTGTTAGTCATCCAAGTTAACGGCAAGGTCCGCGATACCATTCGTGTTTCGGCTTCCATCAGCGAGGAGGAAGCCAAGCGCGCCGCTTTGGGAAGCGTCAAGGTTAAAAAGCATCTTGAAGGCAAAGAGGTAAAAAAAGTTATTTTTGTGCCCGAGAAGCTGATAAATCTTGTCATTTAACGCGATTTGAAAAATGTGAGAATGCCTTGACGGTAATCTGTTGGCGGGTTAAAGTGCGCCTAGAGGAGGAGCAAGGTGGACAATGTTAAGAAAACGAAAGTTGATCTAGATGCGGTAAAGACTTTTTACGATCCTCATCCGGGATTTTTAGGAGCGGCCGTGCCGATTCCATCCGCAGTCAAACAAGTTACTGATGGGCTTAATGGACAAACGATGACCTTGCGAGAAGCAGTTGATAAAATTAAAAATGCCGCCTGTAGAACTTTTCTGCCGGGGCAAAGAAGGAAAGTCATTGTAGCCGAAGGCGCGATTTTGCTCAAAGTCAAAGTCACTGGCCTATACCAAGCGCACTTACGGCAAGTGATTAAATATCGTGAACCTCTGACTTTTTGATCCAGTAACCGGCCAACCAAGAGAGATCATGAAAAGATATGCGCTGTTTTGTAAGCGTTTAGCAGAAGCGTTGGATAAATTTTAAACCGTTCCGATTTATAGGGACGGTTTTCTAATTTTTTATACTTACCGATCGGGGTAAGTATAGAAATTCAAAAAATATCCGAAGAAAAACAAAAAGAGGGCTAAAGCCCTCAGGTGTAATCAATTTAGTTTTTTTATTGACAAAAGCTCCGGCCGCATAATGTCGCTTTCAAAGCGCCAAGTTTGTTCAACGCCAAGCGGTTGGTAGTGGGTGTGAACACATTCTTTGCAGATTACTAGTCTTATTTCCGATTTTTTAGTTTCAATTTGTACAAGTTTCCCGTCTTCGTAAATCAGTCGCGGAAGAATATAGATGGCGCCAACCTTTTCGGCTAATTCTTTGTTTTGGTTATAGCTTATTTCTTGAGCGCAAAGTCCGCAGAACTTTGTGTTGGCCTTTTCTGTAATCTGTTCTGGTTTATTCCAAAGAATTTTTTGTTCTCGGAAAAATCCTCGGTCTTCAACAGCCACAGGTTCGCCATGGGCCTGAACGCAATTTTCACACACAAGTAAATGCAGATTAAGCTCCGGTATGATTAGCGGGATTTTTGATTCAGGAAGGAAAATTAATCTTGGTACGACATAAATTTTCGTTATCAAGGCTGCCGCTTTATCTTTTCCTTCGTCAAGCAGCTTTTTGCAATTGTCGCAAACACTCTTCCACCTTTTTTCCGTATCAATGATTTGTGAACCGGCGCGTCCTTTTCTTGATCTTGCCATTTGCCCATTTCCGATTGTAAGGTACTACTACTATGAAATATCAATTTTTTGTATTTGTAAAGAGGGTGATTGGGGCAATTACCGATCTTGGCCCTTCGCGTAAATTTTTTATTATCTGTTTGACGTTTATTTTTGGTATCGGTTTTCATTCTTTAGGCAAGTTTTCCAGTTGGGAAAATTTAACTTTGGTAGCTATTATTCTGTTGGTATTCGTTTGGTTAACTTTAATTGTAATCGCGGTGTTTACCATGTTACGGACTACGGCAGCTGCCACATTCCGTAGTCTGGTTTTTTTAAGCGTGATATTATTTTCGTTTAGTAGCGGGTTAATGATGTATGAATTTTCGTTGAAAATAAAAGGAGATGATGTGAGCAGTTTTAACGGCCAGAGAGTAACTCTTAGCAGTAGGGTTAGCGCCGAGCCGGATATTCGACTAGACCACCAAAAGATTACGGTCAGCGTAAAATCGTTGACCCTGCGGAAAGACGCAGATAGCAATACGGAAAAACGCGGAAGCATTAGCGGTAAATTATTAGTTCGTACCGAACTATATCCAGAATTAGAATACGGGGATGAACTAGAGGTAACTTGTAGACTTCAAAAACCCGGACCAATTCAAGATTTTGCTTATGATGAGTACCTGGCGCGATTTGATATCTACTCGGTTTGTTATCGGCCAGAAAATTTAGTAATTACAGCGAGCGATAAAGGAAATTGGTTAATGAGCAAAATCTTGTTATTTAAAAAAAGGTTAAGTGAAAATATCAGCGCCGCGCTTCCAGAGCCGTACGCAAGTCTTGGTCGCGGCATATCTTTGGGCGAACGGGGGACAATCCCTCGCACAATTCAAGAGAATTTTCGCCGCGCCGGACTATCACATATTTTAGCGATTTCCGGATTTAACATTACTATTGTGGTTGGTATATTTGGTTATTTAATAAAATGGCTTGTGCACAGTCGGATCACGAGATTTTTAGTCACTGCTTTTGGCATCATACTTTTTGTTTTAATGGTTGGAGCTGGCACTTCAGTAGTACGCGCCGCCATTATGGGTATATTGGTAATATTAGCTAGGTCAAACGCTCGCCTCCCGCCGCCGCGAATTACCCTAGCAGTAACAGGCGCTGTCATGCTGGCTATCAATCCCAAACTTATTGTCTTTGACCGCGGTTTTTTGCTTTCCTTTGCCGCTACCATTGGTATTATTTATTTTTCCCCGCTTTTACAAAATTATTTTGGCGTTTTGAAACTCTTCCAAACAGCAAATAAATTTAAACAAGAAATATACAAGTACATCGGAGAATTAATTTGTTCAACTTTTGCGGCCATCATCTTCACGCTGCCGTTAACCATGTATTTTTTTAAAAATATTTCCTTAATTGCTGTGGTTGCTAATTTGCTAGTTGTGCCATTTACTCCCATTATTATGATTGTAAGTTTATTAGTCGGCTTAATCGGAGCCATAAATTTTTTGTCTAATTTAATCGCGCCAGCTCTTTATATGAGTGTTTATTTTGTTGAGTCTCTATCAGGCTTTTTTGCGCGTATTCCCGGCGCGTCTCTAAGTTTAGCGTATATATCTTGGATGATTATGCCAGTTTCTTACGGAATAATCTTTTATATCACCTGGCTTATCAAAACAAAAATTCAAAGATTAGACTCATTAGAGTCGCTTCGTAGAAAATCATTCAGTAAAAATTTTGACAACATTGATAGAAATTTTGATAAGACTAATTTTAGCGGCAGAGACGATTAATAATAAAAAAAATTGTACCAACCCGCCTCACTAAAAGTGACCGATCGGTCATTTTTAGTGAGGCAGATAACTTACAAGTTAATATTTATATATTGATTGAATTGTGTTGATTAGTCATGAACGGGCTGGCATTTTTTGATAAAGGTATTAAGTTGTACAAGGTATTAAACTTATGCATCCACGCACCTTGGCCAAAACAAAAGAGATTACCAAAACTATTTTAGAAATTGCTGCTAGCGGGTTAATGACCTGGGCACTTTTAGGTTCACCCAAAAACCTCGGTAGATATGGAAAAATTTTAGGTTCAATGGATAGTTTTGCTCGTTGGAGAATCCGCGGCGCTTTAAAAAAACTTAAGATGCAAAATATGATTCTTTATAGTGAGAAAGATATGAAGAGCCCCATCAGACTTACTACAAAAGGCATGATTAGATTAGCGCGATATAAGTTTATTAATTTTTTCAAAAAAGCTAAGAAGTGGGATTACTTTTGGCGCATGGTGGTTTTTGATATTTCTGAAAAGAAGCGACGTCTTCGTAGAAGACTGCGCCGAGATTTGATTGGCATTGGATTTTATCCGCTCCAAGAGAGCGTTTTAGTGTGCCCATTTGATTGCGAGGAAATGATCGCAGACTTATGTAAAATGTATGGAGTATCAGGGTGTGTGGTATTTTGTATCACGCCATCACTTGGCGCTAAAGAGGAAGAGGCCAGAGAATATTTTTTTACGCGCGAAAAAAGCTGATTATAAATATATAAGAGCATCCCCGCCACTTTAAATATTTTAAAGTATCAAAACGACCATCACTAAAAGTGACCGATCGGTCATTTTTAGTGATGCGGGTAATTTACAGATTTTAATGTTTTGATGTTATCAGATACGCCCCCCAGTCTTTTCTAATACAATTATGATACCCCCTTGACGGTGGGCGCTTAATTTGATGAAGTAATAAAGCAAAAGGAGGCTCAAGTGAGGCAATTACGAACTCGTTCTTTACAAGCAGTTTTTATTTTAGGAGGATTAGCTTTTCCTCAAGAGTCTTTGGCCCAAAGACATTTATTTTCGGAAATTCGTCCGCCTGAAGTGCTAGAGCCGCGCCAGCTTGAATTTTTTGGCAGCGGCAGTATTTATCAAACTAAAGATGGAGAAGATTACTCTGGCTGGTATTATAAGAGAGCGTTTTTGGGATTAGGGGTTGGTATAAGCCGTTTTAGTGAGATAAATCTGCAAGCGGGCTCACATGATCTCAGCGACAGTCAAACAGATTCTAACTCAAAGACTTTTATTTTTGGCCTTAGACGCAATATTATAATGGTGCGTGAGTACGCGCTTACCATTGGTTTAGAATATGAGTTTTGGAAAGATCAAGCTGGAGATAGTTTAAATTTTGAAACCGCCTTTTCGTTACGCGCTAATAGTTGGGCTAATATTTACGCAAGCGGAGTATTAGATTTTGAACAGGATAGAAGAGCGGAAAGCCACTTGAATTTAGGATTAGCGGCGATTTCGGTTAGGTGGTTAAAATTTGGATTGGAGGCTGCTCTAGATAATCAATTTGATGGTTGGAGACCGAAAGATTATGAGTCAAAAGCCGGCATTAATTTTATGTTTGTTCTTGGTCCAGTAAGTTTGACATTTGGCGCATACACTAATCCCAATCCAACTAGAGGAATATTTTTTGAGGCTTTAGGCACAATGGCAATTAGATTATAGTTATTGAGGTATTAAATCATTAAGTAACTGAGTCATTGGGTTATTGAGTGATTAAAAAATCCCCGATTTAGCGGGGATTTTAATGATTCTTAGCGTGTGAAATTTCGCGACCGGCCCTTGTTTCTTATGGTTTGTATCCACAGTCCTTATCGGAACATTTTATCTGTCCTTTGGGCGTGGATACAAGCAATGATTTACAATCGGGGCATTTTTCGCCTGTTGGTTTATTCCAGAGCGCGAATTTACAATCAGGATAACGATCGCATGAATAAAAAGTTCGTCGTTTGGCAGTTTTTCTTTCAACTAATTCTCCTTGGTTACAGCCCGGACAACCTACGTCAGTTTTAACAATTTTTGTTTCCGTAGCACCACACTTAATACATTTAAAATAGGCGCCAAAACGGCCAAGTTTTTCTTCCATCAGACCGGCGCATTTCGGACAAGTTTTAGTTTCCCCAGTGGATTCTTGTTTTTCTGTTCCCGCATCGTTACTATCTTTGATTTTGGCTGTGTATCGACATTCTGGAAAACCACTGCAAGCCAGAAATTTTCCGTATCGGCTCATGCGTACGACCATTGGCTTGCCGCAATTTTTACAAATTTCTTCAGTAGTCAGAGCCGCTGTTTCTTTGGTTACTTCTTTTTCTTTTTTAGCCAGGTTGGCGCTAAAAGGATCGTAAAAAGCGCGGACGGCCGGCACCCAGTCTCTTTGTCCTTGGGCGATTTCGTCAAGCCCCTGTTCCATATCGGCAGTAAATTTATAATCAACAATTTCTGGAAAATGTAGGACGAGCATATCGCTGACCAGCATGCCTAAATCGGTTGGTAAGAGCGCGCGGGGTTCAACGCGCACGACATAGTTTCTTTCGAGCAAGGTTCCAATCGTTGGAGCATAAGTTGATGGCCGTCCAATGCCGTGCTGTTCCAAAGCCTTGACCAAGGTCGCGTCGTTGAAACGCGCTGGCGGTTCGGTAAAATGTTGTTTGGGCAGAATTTCGTGAGTTGTAAGTTTTTGGTCTTCTTCAAATTCGGGCAATATATTGTCTTTGGCAGCAGTTTCATAAAGGCGCAAAAAGCCGGGAAATTTTAAAACAGAACCAGTTGCCCGAAAAATGTTCGTTCCAGCGTCGTTTCCAATATCAACAGTAGTTATATCCAAAAGGGCATCGTACATTTGTGAAGCCAGCGCCCGCCGCCAGATCAAGGAATAAAGCTTAAATTGCTCCGGCGTTAAATAAATTTTAATAGATTCAGGATCGCGGTTAGCTTCGGTTGGACGAATAGCCTCATGCGCTTCTTGCGCCAGCCGCGATTTTGTTTTATAAAGCCGAGATGTTTGGGGCACAAACTCGGCCCCGAATGTTTGTTCTAGAAGCTTACGCGCTGTCGTTTGAAATTTGCTTGCCAACTGCACTGAATCAGTACGCATGTAAGTTATCAAGCCCGCCTGACCGTCCTTGCCTAATTCCACGCCTTCATAAAGAGTCTGGGCGATTTTCATTGTTTGTTTAGCGCTAAACCCCAAGAGACGATTAGCTTCTTGCTGTAAACTTGAAGTGGTAAACGGTGGTTGAGGCAGACGACGAAGTTCCCTTCGAGACACACGATTTACGACATAAGATTCTTTTTTGAGTTTCTCAGTGATAGCTTGTGCTTCCGACTCCGTTTTAATATCAAATTTTTCAAGTTCGGTTCCGTTTAGGCGAATAAGTCTAGCAGTGATTGGGTCGCTCATGCCTGCTTTAAAAATTCCCTCAATCGTCCAGTATTCTTGACGTTTGAAACTTAAGATTTCTTTTTCTCGCTCGGTAATTAAACGCAAAGCCGCTGACTGTACTCGGCCAGCCGATAGACCCTTGGCTATCTTTCTCCATAAGAATGGCGATAATAGATAACCAACAATACGGTCAAGGATACGGCGAGCTTGCTGAGCATTAACCAGATTTTCGTTAATATCACGCGGGTTTTTTATGGCTTCAAGTATGGCTTCGCGCGTAATTTCATGAAAAGCAATACGGGCGCGGCGATCTGGCGGCACTTGCAGAATTTGTAAAAGATGCCAGGCGATAGCCTCGCCTTCACGGTCTTGGTCAGTAGCGAAATAAACAAATTTTGATTTATCGGCCGTCGCTTTTAATTCCTGAACAATTTTTTTATTTTTTGCCTCAATGATGTAAGTTGGTTTAAAATCATGCTTAATATCAATACCTAAACGGCCTTTTGGTAAATCCCGAAGATGACCATAGGAAGACCTGACCGTATAATTGCGGCCTAGAAATTTAGAAATTGTTTTAGCTTTGGTTGGACTTTCAACGATAACTAGATTCATTTTTTGAAGTTAAAACCTCGCAGATTCGTGACTTGTTATAATCTAATAAATTTCATTCCCCCGACATTTTTGACCACACCCTTTATTTCAAGCAAGGACAGCAGGCCGGAAGTGGCTGAAATCGGCAGATTGCTTTTACGCGCTAGCTCATCAACATGTCTTGGTTCGTTATCAAGTAGAGATACTACAATAGTCTCATCTTTGTCAAGAGTTATGTTTAAATTTTGTTTTGGCAAGACTGACGTCTCGAGTCCGTATTCTTCAAGTATATCTTCGGTACGAAGCACAGGCTTAGCGCCTCGTTTAATTAATTCATTACAGCCTTCGGATTCAGCTCTGCTAATATCACCGGGCACAGCAAAAATATCACGACCCTGCTCCAGGGCGCTAAAAGCCGTAATGAGCGCGCCAGATTTCCTCGGCGCTTCAATCACTAAGAGACCGCGAGCTAGACCGGCAATGATGCGGTTGCGAGCCGGGAAAGTTATTTTACTTGGCGCGAAAAACGGTGGATACTCCGAAATTATTGCGCCGCCAAGCGCAACTATTTTTTGGGCTAGAGAATAATTAGTATGAGGATATAAGGTATTTTTGTCAATACCGCTGCCCAAAACCGCAATTGTTTTAGCCCCGGCTTTGAGCGCGGCTTGGTGAGCTAAAGTATCAACTCCGAGTGCTAGCCCGCTAACAACGACTGCCCCAGCCTGAATTAATGGCGGTAGTATGTGGTCAATCACTTTTTCCGCGTAATAGGTATTTTTTCGCGTGCCGACTACGGCAAATAAAAAATTATCTGATTTGGGCAGGGTTCCTTGGTAATACAAAACCTCTGGCGGTTGGTAAATTTCTAAAAGGAGGGGAGGATAGTCAGCGTCAGAGAATTTACAAATCCTGATATTTTCTTGCTCCAGAGTTTTTTGTTGTTCTTTGGTTAGTTCGGTGGTTTTAAGGATAGTTGTTTGCATTCCGCAGTTCGCACCTCACCTATTATATATATTCATTACTCGGGCTAGTCCAATCGTGAGTGCTCCATCTAAGGCGGCAGTAGTTTTATGCAACACTTCTTGCGCAATTTTCATTTCTTTAGCATTAAATTTTTTGAGCACATATTGATCGGTTGGGAGTTTATTTTTACGAGGCATTTGAATTCCCAATCGCCAACGTGCAAAGCCTTGAGATCCAAGCGCTTTTATAATAGATTCCACGCCTTTGTGTCCAGCCGAGGCCGCGTCAATTGATAAACGCGTGGCGCCAAGCGGCAGGTCAATATCATCATGAATAAGCCAGATGTCGTCAAAATGCTTTGGCGTCAATTTAAGATATTTAGCTAGAGCTCCGGCTGCCTCCCCAGAATTATTCATGTAAGTTTGCGGTATGGCCAAAATTATTTTTTCTCCATTGAACTTTCCTTCGGTTACCAGCGCGTTAAATTTTTCTTTCCATTGTCTAAAGTCAGCGCGATGATGCTGGTAGAAATCCAAAATCGCCATAAAACCAAAATTATGGCGAGTATTTTTATATTCTTTACCGGGGTTGCCAAGACCAATTATGAGTTTCATTTTTTCACTACGAACCCACAAATATGTTACGAGTCCTACAAAAATAAATTTTCGTAAAATTTGTAGCCAGTTCGTAGGTTAGTAGCAGGATTTGTTAGTCAATTCGTAGGTTAGTAGGAATGATTATCTTTTAATATTTTTTGACAGCACTTGTATCGGCACTCCTTCTAAATCATACCACTCTCTCATCTTCTTTTCTAAAAAGCGCAGATAAGCGGGGTTTAGGGGCGCGCGTTCACGCACGGCAATGTGAAAGCGCGGGGGATTTTTCCAAGTCTGTTTAAAGCTATAAAGACGTGGATGACGAACGCCGCCGCCAGCTATTGGGGTACTGGCCAGTTTTTCCCAAAACTTAAGCAGTTCTTTTTCATCAAATTCCAAACGCATTCGACCATACACCGTAAGCGCAGCTTCCAGGATTTTGTGCACATTTTTTCGCTCCAGCGCTGAAGTAAAAATAACCGGCGCGTAATTAAGCATTGGTAAATTTTTGTAAATCAAATTTTTATAAGTTTTATCCAATGATTCATGCCGTCGGGCAGCATACTTTGGTTTTGCATTTTGATTTTTGAATTTTGCACTTACTAAGTCCCATTTATTTCCCAAAATGATAACGCCCTTTTGTTTTTCGGCCAAAAGTCCGGCCAAATGCTTATCCTGTGTGCCTACGGGCTCGCTTAAATCCAAAACAAGGAGCACGATATCAGCGCGGCGCACTGCTTCTAAGCTTCGACTAACGCCGGCCTGTTCTAATCCCGGAGTAACGCGCGCTCGTTTACGTATGCCCGCGGTGTCAACTAGGAGGATAGGAATTTTTTCCCCAACCATTTCTTTATCAAGAGGCGACGTTTTTACTTCAGTCGATGGCGCGCGCCTTGGAGAATAAAAAATTAATGTATCAACAGGTTCTCTTGTGGTATGCGGTTTAGAACTGGTAATAAATCTTTCTTCTCCCACAATAGCGTTTAAAAGTGATGATTTGCCAACATTTGGTTTGCCGATAATAGCAATTTTAACTGCTGGTTTAATTTTCTCGGCTCCGGTTTTTTGCAATTTGTCAAAAACATTATCAAGTAAATCACCCACACCAATGCCAGTTACAGCTGATATCGGCATTGGCGAACCTAATCCAAGCCCAAGCCATTCTTTCTCAAGGCCGATCAGGCGTAATTTCGCTGAATCAGCTTTATTCGCGACAAAAATTAAAGGTTTTTTAGCGCGTAAAAGATCGCGCGCGAGTTCTTTGTCCTGCGGCAGTAGGCCAGTTCGCGTGTCAACTACAAAAATAATTAAACGGGCTCTCTTAATTATTTTTTCAGCCTGCAATCGAACCTTAGTCTTGATCTCGTCAGTTGGCCCAGTGTCAAGTCCGCCAGTGTCAACCAATAAAAAAGTTTCACCGCGCCAAGTAGTGGCGGCAGTTTGGATATCGCGAGTAGTGCCGGGAATTTCTGAAACTAGGGCTTTTGATTCCTCGATGATTCTATTAAATAGTGTTGATTTGCCAACATTGGTGCGGCCAACGATAGCAATGATAGTGGGTTTCATAATTATAGCGTTTAGCGATTAATTAAATATATTTTTTGCTGCCTTCTGCAATAATCCCAAATCATTATTTTTTGGCACTAAAATATAGGCACCGTCTTGATTAGTTTTTGCTTCTAGCAGGTTTGTGGGATCATCATTTAGAATTAACATTTTTATATCAGTTTGATTGAAGTTTGAAATAAATTTTACCAGCCGCCACAGATCGGAAGCGGTTATGTTGGTTTCAACAAATTCTTGAAGTGCCCCAATTATTTCCATCAGTCTGGTAGGACTCAGAAGAACATCCCGAGTTAAAATTTTATCTTTAATTGCTAAGATAATTTTTTGTTGACGCCGGGCGCGGGCAAAATCAGTACTTTCGCCATTAGAGCCATGACGAGAGCGGACAAACTGCAGCGCTCGTTCGCCATTCATTGTTTGCCAACCAGCCCTAAAACTCACCGTTTGGATTTTAAAATTAGCAGTTGGGAAAGCCGGGTCAGTAAAGGCCCGCTCTACATAAACACGAACGCCGCCCAGCTCATTAATCACATCGCGAAAGCCGTTAAAATTTACAACTATATAATAATGTATAGGTAGATTAAAGGCCTCTTCGATGATTTCCGAAGTAAATTTTGCCCCTCCACCGCGGATTACCTCTTCTTCTAAAGCATAGGCGCTATTTATTTTTTTATAGTTCCACTTAGGAATCTTCAGATATAAATCACGCGGAACTGAAAGCAGCGCCATCTCGCCAGTCTTTGGTTTGATGCTGGCAATTATAATAGTATCAGTTAAGTTGGGGCCTTCATGATCTGCCCCGCCCTTGCCTAAAATTAAGATATTAATTCGATCCTTGGTTCGAAAAAGGCCATCTTCAAAAAAGACTACAAAATTTCGGATACGTGATAGGAAGGTTGGGGGAGTGGTGGCGGCTTCGGCTTGATTATTTTTTTGCATCCGTGGACTAACAAAAAAAACAAATACAAGAAAAGCGATTGGCACAAAAAATAAAAAAATAAATTGCCACAATGGTAATGGCCGGGTAATTTTTGTTTCTGACTGTTCATCCAAGAGATTTATTTTCATAAGAGATCTATCTTCGTAATGATAGCAGAAGAACTTGAAAGTTTCAATTATTGTTGTATATTAGAGTAGCTCCGGCGCGCCAAGTACTGCTGTTCGCCTGTGGCAAAATCGGGACTTGCCCCACACCAATTTTTATGGGCTCGTAGCTCAGCTGGTTAGAGCGTTCGGTTCACATCCGAAAGGTCAGAGGTTCAAATCCTCTCGAGCCCATTGGTGTGGGGGGGTCTTTCTTTTTTATTCAATTTTATCTATAATTGTCTATTAGTCAGTATTTTTTAATTTATGCTTAAATTCTTTGAACGTCATCCATTAATTCATCATTTTGTTGATTATATATTTGAGCTCATCCAAGTAGTGGTGATTTCTTTGGCGATCATTTTACCCATTCGTTATTTTTTAATCCAGCCATTTTATGTCAAGGGCGCTTCCATGGAGCCGTCTTTTATTGATCATGAATACTTAATTATTGATGAGATCAGTTACCGATTTCGCAGTCCCGAGCGCGGTGATATTGTAGTTTTTCGCTATCCAGCTGATCCGCGGCAGTTTTTTATAAAACGTATTATTGGCTTGCCTGGTGAAAAGGTTAAAATTGCTAGCGGCAAGATAACTATCTATAATGATGAATATCCAGATGGTTGGGCGCCAGCAGAGCCATATTTGGAACGGGGCACATATACTAATGGTGAGCGGACCTACGAATTGGAGTCAAATGAGTATTTTGTTTTAGGAGATAATCGTAATTCTAGTCTTGATTCGCGAGTATTTGGACCGCTCGCTGGGAAATATCTGATTGGTCGAGCTTGGCTGCGCGGTTGGCCACTAGATAGACTGGCAGTGTTTGAAAAACCAATTTATTAGAAGCGAAAGCTAATCGCGAATATCAACGCGAAACAAAACGCGAAGAATATGCCAAGAAAAAAGAAAACCACAAAAAAATTAGAAGCAAAAAAAAATGAGACTAAAGAGGCGGCGCAACTAAGAGTTAAGCCGAGCAAAGAGGCGCCGCAACTGGTTAGGGGAATGAAAGATATTCTGCCGGCCGAGCAGCCCTATTTTGATTTTGTGAGAGAAACGTTCGAGGGTTTTGCCAAAAATTATGGTTATGAAAGAATTGATTTACCAATCTTAGAAGATACAGCTCTTTTTGTTCGCGGCACTGGCAAACACACTGACATAGTTGAAAAAGAAATGTTTAGCTTTGTTGACCAAGGCGGGGATAGTTTATCGCTTAGACCAGAATTTACACCCAGCGTGGTGCGCGCTTACATTAATCACGGTATGATTAATTTGCCGCAGCCTGTAAAGCTGTACTCATTTGGTCCGGTTTTTCGGCATGAGCGTCCGCAAGCTGGCCGGCTTCGCCAATTTAATCAATTTAATTATGATATTTTAGGCGATGCTCATCCGGTTTTAGACGCTGAAATGATACTTTTGGCCCATAAGATATTTAGTAAACTAGGATTGTCCGTTTCAGTTCAGATAAACAGCATTGGTTGTTTTAGCTGCCGTGATAGCTATAAAACCAAGTTGACTGATTATTATCGATCACTGCGCAGCAAGCTTTGCGATAATTGTAAATCCAGATTAGTTAAAAATCCTCTACGTTTACTAGATTGCAAAGAAGAAAGTTGTATGGCTTTCCGGGGCGATGCGCCGCAAATACTTGATCACCTAGACGAAGATTGTAAAAATCATTTTACGCGCGTTCTTGAATATTTGGGTGAAACTGATGTTGCTTGTAGTCTTAATCCATATTTGGTGCGCGGCCTGGATTATTATAATCGTACTGTTTTTGAAATTTGGCCGGAAGAAAGCGCTAGCGGCGCCAAAGACGCGCTAGCAGCTGGTGGAAGATATGATAAATTAGTTGAAATATTAGGCGGTCGAATGACCCCGGCAATTGGTTTTGCCATTGGCCTAGAAAGAGTTATTAGCCGACTCCGAGTATTGAACATTGCTCCGCCGTCAAAGACTAGAAGTGATCTATTTTTAGCGCAATTAGGAGAATCGGCCAGGCGCCGGTCCTTTTCGTTATTAAATGGACTGATCGATGCGGGTTTTACAACCGCTACGAATTTTTCCAAAGATTCTATAAAAGCCCAGCTTGAAACTGCTAATAGATTAGGAGTGAAGATCGCCCTGATTCTTGGCCAAAAAGAGCTCTTGGACGGGACCATTATTGTGCGCGACATGGATGCTGGCGTGCAGGAGATTCTTGATCAAAAAAAGTTGATTAATTTTTTGCGCCGCAAGCTTGGCCGGGCAGGAGAGACGGGCGGGGCAGAGACCTTGACTTAATTTTTTAAGTGTGATAAATTAAGTGCAATATCCATAATTCTAAATTTTGAATTCTAAATTCTTATTATGACAGTAGAAGCCAAACTAAGAAGAGGTGAAACTTTTGAAGGTTTATTCCGGCGTTTTAGCCGGCGTGTTCAGCTTTCCGGAAATACTACGCAGGCTAAACGTAGGCGATTCCTTGAAGAAAAACCAAACAAGACTCTTAGAAAAAGGCAGGCTTTGCGACGAATTAAAATTCAAAAGCAACTCACCCATTTGTTAAAAACTGGTCAGATCCAGGAAGGCGAAGAGCGGGAAGCGATCAAGAAGATGAGCCTCTAAATTTGACGCTAGTTTGAACCCCACCCCCCCCAAATGTTCTCGAATCTACTATCGTTTAAATTTTGGTTTTCTTTAAATCCGCCGCCGATGCAGCTCTTTTTTTCACGCGTTCAACTGGCGGTATTTTTATTTTTTACTTTTGCTGGCTTAGCGCTTAAATTTATTGCGGCGCGCCCAGGGCATCTCGTAACGCATAAAAAAGCCGTAGGAAAATTTATCCGGCCATTTTTATCTACGGGCCTGGTTGGTCTGCTTCTTTTATTTTTTGAATCCGAGCGCGTGCTATTTTTACGCAGTCGTTTTTGGTATTTATTACTGGGCGCGTGGTTTTTGTATACCCTCTTCCGCGCTCTAGAGTATCTTGTTAAAAAAATGCCTAAAGAAAAAGCCGCGCTAGAAAAGCGAGCGAGATTGGAGAAATACCTGCCAAAATAATGTATATCGGAGCTAAGCTCCAATATTGGAGCTTAGCTCCGATATTGAGTGAAGCGAATTATGGATCGTCAAACTTCTGGTAAAATTGGTGAGCGTATCGCGGCAGACTATTTAAAAAATCATGGTTATGAAATTATTAGCAGAAATTTTAGAACACGTTACGGTGAAATTGATATTATTGCCCGCCACAAAAATACGCTGGTTTTTATTGAAGTTAGATCTCGCGGCGGAGATCGTTTTGGCACACCAACCGAGTCAATCACGCGTGATAAACAAAATAAACTGCGGCTCATGTCCGCGTATTTTCTATTAAAAAATAAATTGCAGCGCCAAGCGCATCGCATTGATGTTGTCGCTATAATTTTTGATCAAGGCAAAGCCAGATTGCGGCATCTTATGAATGTAATAACCCAGCCCTAAGGCTGGGTTTATGACTAGACTTGTCTCTCATTTTTTTCGTTTCTATGTTCGTAAAGCAGTTTGGAGGTGGTGTTGCCAAAAAAGATAATGGCGACAAATTCGCAAACCAAATTTAATTCTCCATTAAAGGCAAAGCGGCTACGCGTTAAGAATTCAACTACATACATAATGAGCGCGTTAACCCACCACATATAAACCATGAGTTCACCAGGTCGCGCGATAACGAGCTTTGAGCCAGTCCAGCGGTATGTTTCTTTGTGCGCAGTGTAAGCAATGATAAGCGGCCAGTAGGCATAATGAATTACTGGATTAATTTTATATTCAGGATTAAAAAAGTTCACATAGAACATCATCATAAAGGTAGCAGTCCAAATAAGACAGAGCCAAAATAACCACTCATTACTGTTTTTAAGACTTTGCTTAATTGATGTAAAGAGCGAACCGTTGTCAGCCATTTTTTCTTCCAATTAAGGTTAGTTTAAGCTTAACGCAAGCAAGCAGGTTTGACAAGGTTAATATTCCGTGCTACATTATGATTATCAGGCTAGTCTAATAAAGACTGGCATTTTTGTTAAAATATGATACGAATTTGCGAATTCTATGCGAATCTACAAATATGCGAATTCGTATATTCGCGCTATTCGCGTAAGATTCGTAGATTCGTATAACATTATGGCATCACCAATTATCCAAGCCCTAAAACAGGTTGCTGAAGAAAAAGGCATTCCTTATGAGTCAGTGCTTGAAACTTTAGAAGTGGCCTTAGCCGCGGCTTATCGTAAGGACTTTGGCGATAAAAATCAAAATTTGCGTGTTGAGTATGATCCTGAAACTGGGGCCATGCGTGTTTTTGATGAAAAACTCGTGGCCACTGACGAGCTATATGAAGAGTGGCAAAAAGAGCAAGCTGAACGTGAAGCTGTTCGCGAGCGTGGTGAAATTATTGCGCCGCGTGAAATTAAGGAAGGCGAAGAAGAAATCCCGCGTTTTCATCCCAAACTTAATTTATCTTTAACCGAAGCTCAAAAGATTAAACCTGACGCGCAAGTGGGCGAGACTTTGCGATTGGAATTATCCGTGCCCGGCGTTTTTGGCCGTATGGCCGCGCAAACCGCTAAACAAGTGATTATGCAGAAATTACGCGAGACCGAGCGGGATATTGTTTTTAATGAATATAAAACCCGCGAGAAGCAATTGGTGAGCGGCATGGTTCAACGGCGCGAAGGCAATTTAGTTTTTATTGATCTTGGCCGGGCCATTGCTATTTTACCGCAAGAGGAACAAACGCCGCGCGAAGATTACGAACCAGGCGCGCGTATTAAGGTTTTAGTTTTATCTGTTGAGTTGACTAATCGGGGTTCGTCAATTAGAGTTTCGCGGGCGCATCCGGATATTTTACGCCGATTTTTTGAGATGGAAATTCCAGAAGTTGCCGCCGGCACGGTTGTGGTAGCGGCGGTGGCGCGTGATGCTGGCTTTCGTTCTAAAGTCGCGGTCTATTCAAAAGAATCAAACATTGATCCGATTGGTTCTTGCATTGGTCAGCGCGGCACGAGAATTCAAACCATCATTAACGAGCTTGGCGGCGAAAAAGTTGATATAATTGAATATGCTGAAGATCCAGCTAAATTTATTTCTAATTCTTTATCTCCAGCCAAAGCAATTTCAGTAAAAATTAATGAAGTTTTAAAAACCGCCTTGGTTACGGTGAGCCCTGATCAGCTATCTTTAGCCATTGGCCGCAACGGTCAGAATGTTCGATTAGCCGCCAGTCTTACTGGTTGGAGGATATCAGTGAGAGAAGAAGCGGGAAAAGTTGAGGATAGTGCGGTTGCCCTGCCCGCAACAGAAAAGACAGAAGAACCAAAGCGGCAAGAAACCAAAGAAGTAAAGAGCCAAGAAACTGAAAAATTGAAGAACGAAGAAACAGAAGAATCAACTAAGTAAATTGCAGATTTCAAATTGTCATGCCTGCGGCAGATCCCGCCCAAGCTGGACAAAAGTAAATCTGAAATTTTAAAATGCTCCAACTCTACGATATTGTATTCCTCCGTCCTATTTTTAACGCTTTAATCTGGCTAGTTAATGTTTTACCCGGAGCGGACTTTGGCATTGCCATCATAATTCTAACCGTCATTTTAAAAATAATTCTTTTTCCATTTAGCGTTAAAACTTTAAAATCACAAAAACTCATGCAAATGCTTCAGCCGAAGCTCGCGGAAGTACAACGCGAGCACAAAGGCGATAAACAAGCCTTGGCTCGCGCGACGATGGAATTATATTCTAAAGAAAAAGTCAGTCCTTTTTCATCCTGTTTGCCGCTTCTAGTTCAATTTCCATTTTTAATTGCTCTTTATCAAGCGCTGTCCTCTGGGCTTGCTGGACAACGTTTTGATTTGCTTTACCCCTTTGTCGCTAGACCGGAAAATTTAAACATCATATCGTTTGGATTTTTAAATTTAGCTAAACCAGATATTGTACTTGCGGTTTTAGCCGGCGCTTCGCAATTTTGGCAAGCAAAAATGTTACA
>CAZVIU010000010.1:699-20621 GCA_964626935.1 uncultured Gammaproteobacteria bacterium | reverse complement strand
ATAAGCCCTTATCTTGATTAATGGTTGTTGAACCAGCCTGTTGCGCGGCTTTGTCAAAATCAGCCGCGGCCGCTACATCAGAACCAACACTGTAGTTGGTAAAGAAGGCGTCTGGAACATCCTCAACTTGTTTGTTCCAGTTATCACCGTAAAGGGCTTTAGCCAGATCTTCGGTTTTAACCCAGCGAAGCGCGCCGCCCTTGGCTACTGCGTAAACTTTGGGGTCAGTTTGGATTTTTACCATTTTGACACCCGGACGATAGGTGGCGTTTCCGCCAATGGCTACAGCAGCTAATTCAGCGTCAGTAACGGTTTTGACGCTGGAAAAATCTGCATACCATGTCTTATAAGTTTTTTCATTCGGAAAGACATATCTCTTACCATCAGCGCCATAATAATACACTGCTGGCAATGAGGCCCTAATTAGGTCTCCGGCGGTCAATGTAGCAGCATGGGCTCCTAATGGCGCGATAAATGCGGCTAAACCGATTGACCAAGCAATAGTTGTAATTACAACGCTTACGGTAAATGCCTTTCGAACGAATCGTAAAGCATCTGTCATATTAATTATTTTGTGCGTTCCGCGTTTATATCTACATTATTCACGTCAATGGTGAGAAGCGAATGGATGCAAATATATACACGAATTTACGCTAAGTTTAATTTTGACCTTTTTATTTGAATTTTAGGTTTTGTTTGAGGCCCTACTAAATGTAGGGGATTCTTGTAAGATTATCCGCCAAGGCGAATTCGACCTTTAGTCTTACAAGTTTAGTATGTATAATCTTGTACCTCCTTTTTATTTTGAGAGGCACAGCTATGGTTATGACATCTGACAACTGACAATTAACACATAATCATAGCTTTACCGCCCAAATATAGAACACAAGAACAAGAGAACAAGGGAACAAGGGAACAAAAAATCGCGTAAGGTTGGTTTCTATAATAATAACTTAATGACTTAATTACTCAGATTACGATCCAGAATCGAAGAATAGATCAATCTTAACCGACCCATCCACTTTGCGTGGTAAAACCGCTGATTTTTCTTCCTTATTTGGTCCTACAACTACGGCTGGAGCCTCGGAAGCTAACTCCTCTGCTTTGCTAAAAAGATCAGCGCTCTGCGTTAATAAATCCGCGGCCCCTGATAAATCATTGGCTCTCAATTTCTTTTTTGCGTCAGCTAAAGTATCATTGGCCGGCTGCAAAGCAGTAAGTGGCGTTGAAGTAGCTTGAAAGACTGGCACAAGACCTGCCAAACCATCTTCAATTCGATTAATCTTTTTAGCCAAGACATCAGTAACTGCCTCATTAGCCTCGCTTGATTCACGCGCCTTTTCCACTAAAACTTGGGTAGTTTTTATTGAGGTTTCCAGCGCCACCTGTTTCGCTTTTTTAACTTCAGCCCCGGACAAGCCGCCGATCTTTTTTTCTTCCTGACGCAAAATATCTATTACTTCATCAACTTTTTCACCAACTTTGCCGGCAACTTGAATTGTTTCACTTGATTGCGGCGTATTTTTTAAAATATCCAAATCTCGACTAACATTTCTTAGTTCTTGATTAAAAATAGTTACGGCTTTTTGGGTTTCGTGATTTTTGTCGTTTTTGCCGCTTATTTTTTTTTCAGTAACTTTGATGATCTCTTTTAATCTGCGACCGGCAAATTCAATGCGCAGCAAAGGCTTCTTGCGTTTTGGCGCCAGCTCTACTCGGGCTTTTTCCGCTGCCAGTTTAACCCCATAAAGCGTATCGCCCGGAAGACTATTGGCCGCGGACACAAAACCAACAAAACTTGAAAAAACAAAAGCCACCATAACCAAAGCTACGGTAGCTCTTTTAAATGCTTTAACATCCAGGAGCGCGAAAGAGAAATCCCAAACGTTCTTTTGAAATTTAGCTTCTAGCGTAACTGGAGTCGGAACCTTAGAAATTAGCAAAACCCGGGTTTTTATAACCCAGTCTGCGCGAGGCGCGCTAGAGTCGTGTAATACCTGACTCTTTAAAATTTTGATTAATTTCTTGTTTGGTATCATTGATTTGCAAAACTTCTCTTAAAGATTGCAGGGCGCGAAATAACATTACCCTGACATTATTTTCTTTTTTCTCAAGCGCTAAGGCTATCTCCCGGACTGTCATTTCAGCTACATAATGAAGCATGACCACTTCCCGATACTCTGCCTTAATCCCCTGAAGCGCTGTCATAACATTATTAATATCAGCTTTAGGTTCAAGTTCTTCATGAGCATCAGACAGTATAAATTGAGTAAGTTGTCCGAACAGCTCTTCGCCTGTTTCTATATTATGTATAGGCACCTGTTCTATCTTACGAGACCTGTAAAAATCTATAATCTTATTTCTAGCTATCTGATAAAGCAGGCCGGAAATACTTCTAACCTCACCGCCTCGATTAATGTGGCTTTGAAACTGTAAAAAAACATCAGAGGTTAGATCTTCCGCGTCTTCCCGACTGCCTACCCTGAAATAAACAAACCGATAGATCTTTTGGAAATATCGGTCAAATATATTCGCAAATGCTTGTCCGGACCCCTTTCCTGCCTTGAATATCAAGTATTTCTCTTTAAGACTATCTAACATAGAAGACGAGCTTATTTAAGAAATATTACACCCCCTTACTTGCTTCCATGTACGTTACCACCCCCTTGACGTTTTTTCAACTTTATGATAAGGTTATCCAGAGTAGCTTGTAGCTTGTGGCTGAAAGTTGCGCTACTAGTCTGGGTTTTCTGACGGTTTGGTTCTGGAGTCCTGGGACGTCTCCTCCTTGCCCCAGTGTGCTTCAAGCCAAGCCATCAGAGAATCTTTAAAAAGCCCTAATCGGGCTTTTTAAATTGCAAATTTCAAATTTCAAATTTCAAAATTACTTCTTATTATTTGAAGTAGTATTACTGTTTGCAATCTAAAATTTAAAATTATGAGAATTATCTTTCCTCTAATACCGCCTTAAGTAATAATTCTTTCTCCCCCCTTTTAACTGTAAAATTAATTGTTTCTCCGGACTTGAAGTCATCCAGAATTTCTCCAAGATGAAACGGGCCGCGTAAAGACGCTTCATTTATTTTTAAAATTATGTCTCCGGCATTAAAACCGGCTGCCTCGGCTGGACTGGCGCGCCCGATACCGCGCCCGCCTAGACGATCATTTGCCTGTATTAAAAATCCATAAAGTTCAGGGGTACCTGGCGCCTTCCAAGCATTCAAATCTATGTACGAGAGGCCTAAATAATTTTGTTTAAACTTGGCGCCGGCAAACAATTGCTGAATTGATTTTTTAAAATTATTCATTGGGGTTATGACCGAATTTCCATTAACATCAACCCGCTCCACAACACCCAAAACTTCTCCTTTATAATTTACAATCGGCGCGCCAAGCCAGTCCTGGCTTAACTTACCACGAACTAAAATACGTCTTGCCACTTCTTCAGAATTTTGAATTAAAAACTCTCTTCCCTTGATCTCTTGCCAAGCAATGTCAGAAATAACACTGCTCTGAAGCTGGTTGCGGCCAGCGACGACAAAAACGCCGTCACCAAATTTTATTTCATCAGAATCGCCAAAATTTAACACTGAAAAATTAGTTGCGGCGACTTTGATAAAATCCGCCTTGCGCGTCGGATCAAAAATAATTTTTTCAACATTATAAAAATTTTTGCCAATGTTGACGACAACGCTATCAGCTTGACGACTGCCTAAAGTTTGAGGTCTGGTCATAATCCAGCCATCCATGCTTATAACTATGCCCAGACCCAGCCTTTCACCGGGCAAATAAATATCCTCAAAAATTTTACCAGTTTGATTTTTCTTCTTGAAAACACTGGCAATGCTCGTGGCCGTGTAAGTGTTCAATCTGGAAATATCTCCAGGAGAATAAATACCTGAATCCGTAAGTCGGCTGCTAAGCAGACCTCGCGGATTATCGGTTATTTCCCGAACCAATTTTAGTTCTGGGGCCAAGCTCGTGTAATAAAAAAACGCGCCAAAAACCCCACCAATAATGGCTATCAACACAAGTATTAGGATATTGACGAGCCTAGATTTAACAAACAAAATAATTTGGAATCAAGAAGCAGGAAGTAGGAAGTAAGAATAAGGGTTTATAGATCAACCCATAATTCATAATTCATAATTCATAATTCATAATTATTTCCACCGCGCTATCATTAAAATCAAAATAGCCGAAGACAGTGTTATTGTTATATAAATCCGTAAGAGCTTTTTGTCAAACACCGGCAGTGATTCAAGATAAATCAAGCCAGAAAAAATATAATAGTTCAGGGCGGCAAGTAGGCTGCGGCCAAGAATAGCGATCGGTATAAACTCTAAAATTATAAAAAGTTCTAAAAACATTGGCAAGCTGACCAGGTAAATTGTTCCTAGCGGTAGTTTTTTAAAACCCCAAAGACTTAAATTCAAACAACTGATTAGCGCGAACATGACTAAAAAAAGACCCGCGAGCGTCAGAGAACTGATTTGAAAAACAACTTTAGAGGACAGGAGCGTATAACTCGTAAAAAAAATCAAAGCAATGCTTGTAAATTGCGGCAAGACTAGTTTATGTTTAAACAAGCTGCCCGGGACGCTGGCCTTGTCTCGGATAGTATAAAACCCCAAAATAATAAAAAGAAAAAAAAGCCACAAAATGACGGCCAGCCGCTTAATATCTTTTTCTTTAAAAAAACTAGAGAAGCCTAAGATCATGATTCCTAAAAATGTAAGCAAAAGCGCTATCTTCCAATCGGTTTTAAAAATAAGAAGATTAAATATAAACAAACTAACGGCAAAACCAATCAAAGCAAAAATTAAAAATCGCTCGCCAAGTTCTAAAAAATAATTATAAAACAAAAAAACGAGCGCTAACTCGCTGATAATTAAAAAACGCTGTAAATTGACGCCCTTTAGTTTGTCCATCTCTAATAGACCTCTTGTCTAGGAAAGGCTCCGTTTAATTTCCACCTACTTCTTAATTCTTACTTCTAAATTCTTAATTTCCCGACGCTTCAGTCCGCCTGAGGCGGACTTTACGTCAGGGCTTAATTCTTAATTCCTAATTCTTAATTCTCAACTCTTACTCCTTTTCTCCAAAAATTCCCTAACTATCACATCTAATCCAGCGACAACCGGCAGGGCTAAAAACGCGCCCAATATACCGCCAACCTTAAAACCGGCAACTAAAGCCACAATGCTTACGACCGGGTTCAATCCTAAGGTTTTCTGCATTACCTTGGGAACCAAAAAAACTTTTTCTAATTGTTGAATGCCAATATAAACTGCTAAAACAATTAATCCTTTAATCGGCGAGTCAGTAAAAGCCAAAAAAACTGCTGGAATCGCGCCAAAAACTGGGCCAATATAGGGAATGAGTTCAGTAATGGCGGCAATGAAAGCCAGTACTAGCGCGTAAGGCATTTGCACAATAAGCAGAGCGACATAAGTTACAACACCGATAATCAATCCCAAAAGCAGTTGTCCTTTTAACCAAGAACTAACCTTTTTCTGGATCTTGGTGATTAGACTGTTCATTTCCGCGTGATAGCACGCTGGCAAGACGGCCTTGAGCATGGCGCGCATAGCATTCTCTTCAACAACAAGATAAAAAGTCAAAACTAAGATCAGGAAAAACGAAACAATGCCGCCAAAAAATCCAGTGATGGTGTTAAATACGCCGGACCAGGCGCGGGAAACGCCAACCTCAAAAGACGAGAGGATGTTTTCTAAGTTGGACAAGAGGCCGCCGCCTGATGATGGTTGAAGTTTGAGATAACCATTACCAAACTTCTCAAGTATAACGCCAAAACGCGTGCCCAACTCTTGTGATTCTGAAACTAGTGGCGGAATAATCAAGACAACGCCAAGCGTTAAAAATCCAAAAATAATTACATAAACAATCAGCACCGCTAAACTCCGTGGTATTTGATGACGCGAAAACCAGCTAGCTAAGGGGTCAATTAAAGCCGCGAAAACTAATGAAACAAACAAGACAACTAGAAGATCTCGAATCAAATACAAAAACCATAGCGCTATAATAACTAAAATAACCTTAACAATCGCGCTAGAGGCAATATTAAAATTAATTTGTTCACCTTTAATGTCACGATCCGACATAAATCAAGTCATTAAATTATTAAGTCATTAAGTCATTCATTAAGTCATTTAGTCATTCAGTTATTAAGCCATTAGATTATAAACTCAATGACTTAATGACTAGTAACTTAATGACTCGGTAATCAGTGACCAGCGACTTAATGAGTTCTAACTTATATTATATCATAATGAAACGGTGGCAAGCAATGAATCGTTCTATTTGCCTTTGGCGAAATCAAGACCTAGCGCCTGAAGCCCGAAGCCTATAAGATATAAATATGCCTTTAATCACCAAAAACAAACGCGCTTTTTACGACTATGAAATCTTGGAAAAATTCGAAGCTGGCATTGTTTTGACTGGCCAAGAAGTAAAATCAACAAAGAATGGTTATATAAATCTTACTGGCTCGTATGTAATTATCCGTGGCAACGGGGCATATCTTGTCGGCGCTCATATTGCCGCTTATAAATTTGCCGGCAGACTAAAAGACTATGATTCACAGCACACCCGCAAACTGCTTTTAAGAAAAAAAGAGCTTTCTTATCTCGCTGGCAAGGGACAAGAAAAGGGTTTGACAATTCTACCGCTTTTGGTATATACTAATCCGCGTGGTAAAATAAAAGTTGAGATTGGCATTGGTCGGGGAAAAAAGAAATTTGAAAAACGAGAGGCAATCAAGGAAAGAGAGGTTAGTCGAAAAATACGAAAAGAATATGGAATTTAAATCCGGATATCAAAATACGTCGCCGCTTCGTGGTGACAAGCTTCGTGCTTCGGATTTAATCACCATGGGGACTTGCCCCCCCACCAAGTTTCTTTGCTTACACGAAAATTAAGCACAAAGAGAGCCGCAGGCGTTTCCGTGAAATTGATCATTGTTAACGAATACGGCTCTTCGAACTTGGTGGGGGGATGACGGGCTTCGATCGTGGACTAAATCTCGATTGTGCATGTCGAGCGTAATCTCGAAAAACTTACGCACCTTATTAAGTGCAAACTTAACACAACGAGTGAAGAGCTTGTTTGCTCCGAAACTCGCTTTCGCTCTCGCCTAAAAACGAGTTGCGGACATCGGCGGAATGACTCCTCTAATTTCATAACCGGTGTTATATTGAGGATAAGCCGTAATCTATGCTCTAAATTATGGCCGACAATCTAAGAGCTAGAAGTGTGGCGCTTTTGTTGGGTTTTTATCCATATTTCGAAAATCCTAAACTTAACTAAACATGTAGATTCAATCGCGGATTTTCCGCGACACGTGGGTTCAACTCCCACCATCTCCATTCGTCGCTGTTCGGGCAGAGCCCTCCATCGACTCATGGCAAGCCATTCTAAGGAGAACTTTGTTCGAACAATCCCGAAGGACAAAAATATGCATTACTTAATATATACTGATGTGCTGCGATAATAGCTTTTATATCGGTGTAAGCAGTGATGTTTATACGCATCTCGATAACCATCAATAAGGCAGAGCTTCTTTTACAAAGAAACGGTTACCGGTAAAATTGGTGTACTATAGACCTCTTGCAAAATAATCTTTTCTACTACAATGCGTAAATTTCGGCTGCAAAATGTTCAGGCTTCGCCCTTGATTTTGGGGGCTCCTCGCCTTATACTCTGTATAAGGCTTCGTCGCCCTGCACATTTTTCGCTTCAAAATTTACGCATTTCGTAACGAAAAATTATTATGCAAGAGGTCTTATGAAGAACACGAATCGCTCACACCAGCTAGAAAACGAGAAATAGAAGTCAAGGGATGGAGACGAGAAAAAAAGGAACAATTAATAGGATCGGAAAAAAATCTTTTGAAAGAGCAGCAAAGACAAATCGATAAGGAACAGGCAATTCTTCTTGCTCTTAAAAATGATATGGCATTGATACGACGTGGGTTGGAAGTACTACGTGGAATGAGGGTCGACGGCTCAACCAAACCAATTAGCAGAAGCAAGTCCTATGATGATTTGTGGAAAGATGCTTTATTAACTCTTGAAAAGAACTATAAATATTTTGTAAATGCGTCGTTTTTTTCGTCGTCCAAAAAAATTTACCGGTCCGCAGTTTCGGGCGAATGAATGGATTAGAGCTCCTGAAGTTTTAGTCATTGATGAGGCTGGAAAAAATCTTGGAGCAATGCCAGCTGGGCAAGCGCTTGCCTTGGCTCGTGAACGAGGGCTTGATCTAGTTGAGGTCGGGCCAAAAGATACGCCGCCGATTACAAAATTTTTAGATTTTGGCAAATTCAAGTATCAAAAAGAAAAGGAAGCGCGCTTACAAAAAGCCGGCGCTAAAAAGGTTGAAGTCAAAGGCATTCGTCTTTCGCCACGTATTGGCGATCATGATTTAGAAATTCGCCGAAAACAAGCGCTTCGATTCTTAGAAGGCGGCGACAAAGTCCAAATTGAAGTAAATTTGAAGGGCCGCGAAAGACAGCACGCTTCTTTGGCCGAAACCACGATCCGCAAATTCCAGGACTTGATTTCTTCCCAAGTATCTATTAGAGTAGAGCAGCCGGTATCGCGTCTAGGCGGCAAGTTCACTATGACAATCAGCAAAGCCTAATCTCTACAAACCTACGGATAGGCTATAACTCTTCACTACTAACCTACGAACTGGCTAACAAATCCCGCTACTAACCTACGAACTTGGCTACGAATCCTACAAGAAATAAATGTTCGTAGGATTTGTAACAGTTTTGTAGGTTCGTAGAGAAATTAAGTAGAATTCGTAGCCAGTTCGTAGGTTCGTAGTAAGCTTTAGCGATGTTAAAGACTCATCAAGCCACAAATAAAAGATTTCGTTTTACTAAAACCGGCAAGGTCATAAAAAGAAAAGCCGGCCAGAGTCATTTTAATTCCAAAGAAACAGGCGTAACAACCAGAATGAAAAGACGGCCAATTAAGATGGCTAAGGAATACGAACGGACGATCAAATCGCTAACTCCATTTGCATAGAGTCACTAGAGACCTCTTGCATAATAATTTTTCGTTACGAAATGCGTAAATTTTGAAGCGAAAAATGTGCAGGGCGACGAAGCCTTATACAGAGTATAAGGCGAGGAGCCCCCAAAATCAAGGGCGAAGCCTGAACATTTTGCAGCCGAAATTTACGCATTGTAGTAGAAAAGATTATTTTGCAAGAGGTCTTAGGTCACTAAATCATTAAGTCATTGGGTTTAAAAAATTCTTAATGACTCAATTACTTAATTGCTAAATGACTTCAAACCATGTCCAGAGTTAAACGCGGTATTCTCCGCACCAAAAAACGCCGACAAATCCTCGCCAAAACCAAAGGTTATATGTGGGGTAGAAAAAGCAAAGTCAGACTTGCTAAAATTGCTATCTTGAAAGCTGGCGTTTATGCCTATCGCGATCGCAAGACTAAAAAAAGAAATTTCCGCCGACTCTGGACGGTCAATCTCAATGCCGCGCTTCGTGAACGCGGGCTTAATTACTCTCGTTTTATCGCCGCTCTACGGCAAGCTGGCGTTGCTCTTGACCGCAAAATCCTAGCTGACCTAGCCGAAAACCATCCAAAAATTTTTGATAAAATTGTTGAAACGGTTAAATAAAGGCGACGCCTAGGCGCAGATGTCTCCGGCCAGCTCACCACAAGCATTAACGCAAATCAAAACGCGAAATTAAACTGCTCCGCAATTGCGGAGCAGTTTTGAGAAAATCATTGTAAAACTATTTATACTTTGTTAGTATTTAGAGAACAACTGTTCAGCCTGGTAAAACACTGCCCTGTTACACGATAAATCAAGGGTTTAACCCTACGGGTCATCACCCGCAAGGTAACAAATTCCTTACTGAATATTATGTATTATGTCTATGTCATTAAAAGTTCGGCTAAAGAATAGGTCTATATTAGTTATACATCTGATCTTAAAAAAAGACTGCGTGAACACAACAACGGTAAAGTAAAATCTACAAAAGCATACAGGCCTTTTATTCTTATCTACTACGAGTCTTATTATAATGATGCTGATGCGAGAAGATGAGAAATTGAGCTTAAAAACTATGGTCAACAAAAAGAAATATTATTTGAAAGAATCAAACATTCACTAAAACATGTTCCGAGTGGGCGCGTGGTGTAGCCTGGTCAACACGTCTCCCTGTCACGGAGAAGACCGCCGGTTCGAATCCGGTCGCGCCCGCTTGAAACAGGTTTGACCCCACGAGTCATCGCCCGCAGGGTGACAAATCCCATCGGGCCCGCCATAATTTAACTTTTGGCATCAACATGATAAGATTCCGCTTAACAGCCATAAAATCTTGAATTCCAACCAACAGACTTGTCCCTTAATAATCTTTTCTACTGTAACTGGCAATTTCGGCTGTAAATTATTCAGGCTCCCTCGCCTGATACTTTGTATAAAGCATCGGTCGCCTTCACAATTTTCGCACAAAATTGCTGCGTTTCGCTGCGAAAAATTATTAAGGGACAAGTCTAATTAATGCTCGGCCGAGATGCGCTGAATGATAAACAAAAAATCCGGACATTGTCATGCTATGACAGTGTCCGGATCGTAGTTATTATTCTCCTTCTTCATATTCCTTAAGTGTTATAACAAAAGGGTATTGTTTGGCGCTGTAAGCATAACCACGCAAGAGATCTTTCATACCTCGGTACTCATCGGAGTAGCCTAAATTGAAAGAGATTCGATTTGCCCACCACCAATATCGGAATCCTTCTGTAGCAACAAACTCGCGATAGTATTTAGCATCAAATTGAACCAATCTACAGTTGAAGCCTCGTCCGGCTGTTGTAATGCAAACACGCATTGGGCGTGTGTCTATTCTTGAGATACGAATCCAGGGTGGCGTTATATGAAGGCCCGCAGCGTCATCTGCTTGCAGTCCGCCAGTAACAAAATTCCACTTTATGCCTAATTGATAATTTTCTGTATAGTGAATGCATGTAAGCCAAAAGAGTGCCGGTAGCGCCAAGCAAGCGATACTTGCGACACATAGTTTTTTCATCTTAGAATCTCTTCGAGCTCAGCTGTTTTTAATTCGCGTATGACGATAAGAAATGGGTAGCTTTTCCCGCTTCCTTCGTATGCGTAGGCCATAAGAATCTGATTTAGTAATGATGGCGCGCCATTGATGCTATTGTTGTCGTAGTCATCTCGTCCGTGCCAGGACAGAAATACCTCTAGGCCAGCTGGATTAAACTGTACAAGCTTGCAATTTAGAACACGATTGATCGAGGTAATACAGACCTGCATTGGGCGTCCATCAATTGTATGAACTTTTTTGATGAACGGTGGTGTCACAAAGTACCCAGTTCGCCCAAGTCGCTCAACCTTACCACTCAGAGCGTCGAAGGAGTAGCCAATTTCATAGTTATCCACGAAATTGACAAACATGCAACGGAAACCAATCGCCACAACCAAGGCTAGAATTAGTACGACAGCAACTATTCCAAGAAATGATTTCAAAAAACCTTTCACGAAATCCATGCTTTCCTCCTTTTGTAAATTGTAATGAATATTTCGCCTTAATTAAGGCGGTTTAAGCACCATGCTTAAACGATAACAATTATTCCATGTTTTTATAATTTTGTCAAGGCCCCGAGGCGTCAATACCAAAAATTAAAATTAAAAACCGCCTTGGCCGAAGCCTTGGCGGTGGATAGCCGATCTCGTCAAGTTCTACCAGCACCAGCTCATCATGCCGAATCCGCGTGTTTACAATCCGTACAAACTCCTAACCGATGACGCAATCCACACATTGCATTAATCATCGAATGAACGACTATGCAGATATATACCGAGTGCAGCGCAAGCGCAATAATTCCTAACACAATACCACCAGCGAAAGCAAAGACCATTCTCAATATCTAATGATCAATGCTACTCCAATAGTGGAGGAGAGCAAATGCAACGCTTGAAATCAAGATCGCCTTAGATCCATCATACATTGACGGTTCTACGACATTGATGATCAGGGGCGCACGGAAAACTATCTCCTCTACGATCGGCGCAAAAACGACTGCTATTAGCATAAAACAGAAATTGTTCACAGCCTTGTAATTTTGGAGCTCATCTTAATAATTATATAATTTCGGGCTCATCTCTTGATTAGAAAATACTCCCCGTTACAAGTGACACCCCGTTACAAGTAATCAACGCTAAACCACATCCTATTTACCCTGCTAAGCGGGGCTAAGTGGGGTTTACCCACGTCTGTCATCAAAAAATATCCATCTTCGGATGAATATTTTTTGATTAAGCATATGTATGCTAGAGTATAGAGCATGGGGGTCATATAAAAAACAGAGATAACCTTATAATGACAATGAATGAAAAAAATTTTTATGGCTTGGGCATTGCTCCTAGCATTCTAGAGGTCCTTACCAGATTTAAATTTAGAGAACCTACCCCTATTCAAGAGCAGTCTATTCCCGTTGCTATTGCTGGGAAAGACCTAATGGGCATTGCGCAAACTGGCACTGGGAAAACTTTAGCCTTTGGAATTCCAATGATTCAGCGAATCCTGCAAGGAAAAGGCGCTGGCTTAATAATTTTACCAACACGGGAACTTGCCCTTCAGGTTCGTGAAGCATTGCAGAAGATCGGCGAAACATTGGGAATTAAAACTGCGGTCTTAATCGGTGGCGCTTTTATGGGTCGTCAAATTAGGGAAATTCGCGAGCGACCCAATATTATTGTTGGCACGCCAGGAAGAATTATTGATCACCTAAACCAACGAACGCTTAATCTTTCTGGTATTAAAATTTTAGTGCTTGATGAGGCCGATCGAATGCTTGATATGGGGTTTGCCCCGCAATTAAAACGCATTTTGAGTTTTGTTCCCACCGAGCGGCAAACAATGCTTTTTTCAGCCACCATGCCACCGGACATTATGCAAATGGCGCGAGCCTTTATGAAATTACCGGTTCAAATTGAAATAGCCTCTCCAGGCACGGCCGCCTCAACCATTACTCATGAGGTTTTCATTCTAGCTCGAGAACAAAAAAAACCACTTTTACAAAAACTTTTAGGCGACTATCGCGGGTCAATCTTAATTTTTATGCGCACTAAATTCAGCGCGAAAAAAATTACTCGCGATCTTAAGTATGCTCACCATTCGGTTGCCGAGATTCATTCAAATCGCACTCCAAGCCAACGGCGTGACGCCTTAGAAGGTTTTAAAAATGGCCGCTATCGAGTGCTGGTGGCGACTGATATTGCCGCTCGCGGAATTGATGTAACCAATATTGAGCTTGTTATTAACTATGACTTGCCGAGACAAGCCGATGACTATGTTCATCGTATTGGCCGCACCGGAAGAGCCGGGATTGCAGGACATGCCATCTCTTTTGTAACGCCAGATCAGCGCGGAGACTTAAAAAAAATCGAAAAATTATTAAGAAAGTCTTTGCCGATTGGAAAATTGCCAGAATCCTTGCCAGCGCCGTTTTCAATTCCTCAATTTAATCGCGAGCAAGAACCGCGTCGCGAACAACCGCCTAAATCATTTGGGGGTCAGCGTTCACCTAGCTCGCCCGATAGGAGATTCAATAGAAATCGTTTTAGAAGAAGGTAACGAAAAAACCACAAAAACAGTCTATCCCCAAAAATCATCTTAATAAGAGATGGTTTTTTGTTTGGAAATAAAAATGACTCACGCTTATGGTGAATCATTGAAGTTTAATACAGTGAATGCATAAATTATACAATACTTTTATACTCTATAGTATGAAAGTATTGTATAGAAATGCGAACAGCATGAGATAAAATAAAACCGCTCGGAGTGAGCGGTTCTTCAATTAATTATCCACCTGCCTAATTAATCATCCATCTAAACATCATCATATTAAGCAATGTTTGCGCCGAAGAAAAGGCAAGTACTTGCACGAAAAGCAATCTGTTCTCTAACGCGTATTCAAAACCACGCATTAAAATAGCTACGACGCACAAGAAGATGAGAAACCAAAGTTCTTGATATTCTCCACTTTGAATCAAGACTACGGCCAGCAAGACTGCTCCTAAGGCAATGGCCAAAGCTTTGCCTTGATGCAAATAAATAGCTACGAGATTACTCACAAATACTGCCAGTGTCAAGATAATCAAAAGAGCGAAATATGACAAGTCGGCTTTGCCAAAATACCATAGACAACTCTTAAATACTATTAGCCCAACCAGGGTGACAAGTATTGATGTTTTAATGAGCTTCTTTATCGCCAGCATCATGAGCCCCTTCCAAAGCCTTAATTGTTTCTTCATCCAGCATGACTATCTCGCGCAGGTCAAGCAAGGCGGCTAATCTACAAACTACTCCGCGATGTTGGGCAATCGTGCTTCTCGCCCTCATATAACAATCATCAAGAATCTTCCTAATCTCTAAATCAAGTTCACGGCGCGTAGCTTCAGAAAGATTCCGTCCGGTTTCAATGTCTAGCCCTAAAAAGTTTTCGCCCAAATCTGTGCTATAGCTTACAAGCCCTGTTTCCCTACCCATGCCGAATTCAAGAACCATTTTACGCGCCAATTCAGTTGCTTTACGCAAGTCGTCAGAAGCGCCAGTAGTTTCAGTGCGGCAGAAAATCTCTTCAGCCGCCCGACCACCCAAAAGCACTACTATATTGGCTAAGAGAGCATCACGCTCCCTAACCATACGTTCTTCATATATCCCTTCGGTAAATCCACCGGCCATGCCTCGAGGGACAATGGTAACCTTGCGCGGCTTAGAAGCGCCGGGCGTAAAAAGCGCGGCCACAGCATGTCCAGATTCATGAAACTTAACAATCTCGCGATCCCGTAGCGTAATCATTCTGCTCTTACGCTCCAAACCCACAGTCATCCTATCTTTAGCTGCTTCAAAATCCGCGCTGTCAATAGTCTCTTTTCCCGCACGACCAGCAATGAGCGCAGCTTCATTAGCAATATTGGCTAGGTCCGCGCCAGAAAATCCAGGCGTATTTACAGCAAATGGTTTAAGATCAAGGTTGGGAGCAAGTTTTTTATCTCGCGTATGAACTTTAAGAATTTCCAGCCGTTCAGCTGCGTCAGGCAAGGACACACTCACGCGCCGATCAAACCGACCGGGACGAAGGAGGGCTGGATCTAAAACTTCCGGACGATTAGTGGCGGCAAGCACAGTAATACCTTGATTCTCTTCAAATCCATCCATTTCAGCCAAAAGTTGATTTAACGTTTGCTCTCGTTCTTCATGAGCAGTTTGCAAAGAAACTGCTGAACGCTTCTTGCCCAAAGCATCAACCTCATCAATAAAAACAATGCAGGGCGCGCTTTTTTTAGCTCGTTCAAACAGCTCGCGCACGCGCGCTGCTCCAACACCAACAAACATTTCAATAAAACTCGCGCCGCTTAAAGAAAAGAAGGGCACACCCGCTTCGCCAGCTACCGCACGAGCTAAAAGCGTCTTGCCTGTACCCGGCGGACCAACTAAAAGCACACCTCTGGGAATTTTAGCGCCAAGTTTGGTATACTTCTCGCGATCGCGCAAAAAATTAATAATTTCCTGAAGCTCGGCTTTGACTTCCGGCATACCAGCAACATCAGCAAAAGTTGTTTTTACATCTTTTTCTGAAACCAATTTAGCGTTACTTGAACCAAAGCTCTTAGCTCCGCCCCCAGGACTCATGCGACTTATAATCATGATAAAAACAATCAAGATAATCACTATAGGCAGGAGCCCTATGAGAAGCGAGGAAAGCCACGACCAACCATTACTGCCAGTATCTATATCATAATGAACCTTATATTTATCCAGTAACTCTTCTAGTTTGGCTTGGTCTAAGAAATTAGTCGTTACCTTGCTTTTGTCTTTTAGCGTGCCAGTCAAGCTCCCTTGCACCTTATTAATTTTCACGCTCGTGACATCACCTTTTTCTAAAGCGGTCTTGAAATTAGAATAATCAATTTCGTTAACGCTACTGCGGCCGGATGACGTCATGATAAAGCTAACAAAAACAATAGCTAAAATCAGCCAGATAAAACTAACGCCACTAACTGATTTCTTTCGCATGCCTGTCTCCTTTGGGCTTGTCAGAGGACTTATTTCTTGTTATCATATACATGATATAAAGTCAATGAAATAGAAACGAATATTCGCTGATGGTTCGACTATGCTCACCACAAGTCTAAGCGTGGATATACGCTGAATTATCAACAGGTTGTTAGGCCCGAAGCGCCTAAGGCGCTTCGGGCCTAACGGCAATTGATCTGCGAGAAATCCGCTTCTATATATTGTGCATTTACCCAAAAAACTCCAAATAACAATATCAGTTCTCCTAATTAGTACTGCTGCCGTTATAGTTACAGCCGCGCCAAAGAAGGCCGCCTCCCCAAAACTGTCGTCAGCACTACAGGCCGCTTTGCAAGTTGATCAAGCTGTAATTGAAGCCCTAGACCGCGTGCGGCCGGCAGTGGTGAGTATTGTGGTTAAAGAAAAAGTCAGAACTGCTACCACCAAAATTATCACTATAAATCCCAAGACCGGCCAAACTGATATTCGCGATGAACCGGCGCGCGATGTTTTTCAAGAAGCCGCGCGCGCCAGCGGCATTATTGTTAATAGTCAGGGGTATATTTTAACTAACAAGCATGTAGTTAACTTTAAAGGCGATATATTAATAAAAATATTTTTAGCCAGTGGTGATATTTTGGATGGTTATGTTGTTGATACTGATCCAGTTAATGATTTAGCAATTTTGCGCGTGGATGGCGGACCATTTCAAGCCGCGACCTTAGGCAACTCGGATATAATCAATATTGGGCAGACTGTTGTAGCTATTGGTTACTCTTTAGGCAGATTAGAAAATACTGTCACTCGCGGTATCATAAGCGGACTTGGCCGATCAGTTGTGGCTGACGCACCGGGTGGTATTTTAGAAACCATTTCCGATACGATTCAAACAGATGCTTCTATTAATCCGGGAAATTCAGGCGGGCCGTTAATCAATTTACGCGGCGAAGTCATTGGTATTAATACCGCTCTTGAAAGAGACGGCCGCGGCATTAGTTATTCTATCCCCATCAATCTGGCTAAACCAGCTGTCAAGACTGTGCTTACAAGTGGCCGCATTATCCGGGCGCGATTAGGACTTCGCTATGTAATGATTACGCCCGACCTTCGCGACGCGCGCGCTCTGCCAGTTAAGAATGGCGCCTTAATCGCCAAAGGCAGTGAAGATACTGGCCCAAGCATTATCCCAAATGGTCCAGCTGATAAAGCCGGCCTTAAAGAAGGCGACATTATTGTCGAGGTTGAGGGACGACCGTTAAATATTAGTAACTCTTTGCAAAATGAAATCTCCAAATACGATCCGGGGAAAACAATAAAATTAACTGTCGTTCGAGCCGGCGCTAAATTAAAAATTTCAACAACATTGGACGAATTTCCAAGATAAACGCGACACAGAAAACTCGAATGCACACGAATGACGCGAATAAATTCGCATATGAGCTATTTATCATGTTGACAATTTTTATCAATAAAGTTAAGGTTAAAATGTCTTTGACAACGGGAGGAGAAATATGCGAAGGTGGCCGGTTGCAATTTTGCTTGTAACCATGAGTTCCTGCGCCCACCTTAAAGGCCGGTTTAAAGATAGCTTGAGGGTACCTACCGAAAAATCGCCTCAAGAGACAGTTAGCACAACGCCGAACAGATTATTGCCCATACTCCAACTTACAGACGATACTGATCGGATACAGATGAAATTAATTTTACTAAGTGCTTTCCAGATTATAGCTACTTCCGGAAGGGGCACTTGTGTGTGCGTCAGAGAAAATCTGGTGCTGACTGCTGCCCACATGATCTCATTTGATGAAAACAAAAATCCACTTAATGCCGATGCTGAAATGGCGGTCTTTAAGCTTCAGGATAATGGCGTCTTCGTTCAAGAGGTTAAACGCGTAAAAATTAATCTTATAAAATTCAACCTTCAATATGATCTAGCCTTGTACGCAATCGCTGATCCAGAAGTGCGTTGTCGACCTGTGGCCCGAACAAAGATTAGACCAAATTCAGCCGATCAATATAATAGATTTGGGTTTAGCTCAACTTGGATGTGGAATTTTGGCACTTATGTGGGGGTGGCTACCCTTGCGGTTAATGGAGAGATGCGGGAATATGATCTTTATTCAATGCCTAGCACGCCTGGCATGAGCGGCGGTCCGGTTTTGACAAATTCAGGAGAACTAACTGGCATCGCCGTAATTGTAACCGAATATAATCATCAAAATGTGGATGAGGCTGGTCGACTCCTAATCAATCGGGAACGTTATGTCGGGTCAGTAACATATGACCAGATGAATGAATTCTTAAAAGACATCCCTCGTTAATTACGGGGGACTTTTTTTATACTTATATTTACTTGGCCTTTATTTAATTCATCAATTATTAAAATATCATCTCCTTTGTGGCAAAACCTGCTTAAATTAATAATTTTTGTTATGGCTGCAACTCCCCAATTTAAATTAACTTGAGCGGCTAAAAAAGCATCACTAACTTTGGGCACAACTAAAACCTCTTGTCGAAAGTGTGAAATAGTTTGCGCCAATTCGGCGCTGGCAGGACTCGTAATAAAAATTAGACGCGCGCCAGATTCTTTAGCTAAATGCAGAACCGCCTCGGCCGTGGCTAGATATAATCCATGACGATGACCAAATGAAGCAATTTCTAAATTATCATATTTTGATTTTTCAGTTTGGACGGCAATTTTTCCCATTATTGTCACTGCCTCTAGCGGATATTTGCCTGTGGCTGTCTCGCCTGAGAGCATGATGGCGTCAGCATGCTCAACAATGGCGCCAGCTACATCAGAAACTTCAGCGCGCGTCGGCCGCGGATTACGAATCATTGAGTCCAGCATTTGGGTAGCGATAATTACCGGCTTACCCGAAAGTAAACACTTGCGAATGATGTCTTTTTGAGCTAGCGGTACGCGTTCGGCAGCGACTTCAACGCCTAAATCCCCGCGCGCCACCATGACACCATCAACAACTTTTAAGATTTTATCAAAATTACGCAAGGCTTCGCCTTTTTCAATTTTAGCAATAATTTTTTGCGGCCGGCCGCGGAGCAATTTACGTAAATCTTTTACATCAATTTCGTTGCGCACAAACGAGAGGGCGATCCATTCAACTTTTTGCTTGATGGCAAAGTTAACATCGCGGCGATCCTTGTCGGTTAAACTCCTAAGACGCACTTTTGAATCTGGCAAATTTATTCCTTTGTTTGAGGTAACTCGTCCGGGTGTTGTAACTTGAGCCACGATCTTTCTGCCGCTCACTTTTTCCACCTTGAGCTCAATTAAACCATCGTCAATTAAAATACGGTTGTCCTTACGGACATCTTTATACATTTCTTTATAAGTTACTGGCAGTTCTAATCCTGCCCGCGACGCCCTCGCGCTCGGGGTGGGAACAAGCGTTACTAAAGTATTTAATTTAAGCTCCACCCCTTCTTTGGGCAGTTTTCCTAGTCTGATTTTTGGTCCTTGTAAGTCAGCAATAATACCAACGAGCTCGCCTTCAAGGCGAGCTGCCGCTCTTATATTCTTTATAAGGCGCGCGTGATAGGCATGGTCAGCGTGCGATAAATTCAGCCTGGCGTAATTCATACCGGCACGAATCATTTTTCTCAAGATCAGAATACTTTCTGACGCCGGCCCAATTGTACAGATAATTTTGGTTCGTTTCATTATTATAGAAGCGGATTTCTCGCAGATCAATTGTTGTTGGGCCCGAAGCGCCTAAGGTGCTTCGGGCCCAACAACCTGTTGATAATTCAGCGTGTATCCGCGCTTAGACTTATGGTGAGCATAGTCGAACCATCAGC
>CAZVIU010000010.1:0-604 GCA_964626935.1 uncultured Gammaproteobacteria bacterium | reverse complement strand
ACTACGAACTTCTATTACTGCCATTTGGCCGTATCAACCTGCCAACTGTTGCCAACTTTTACTAGTTGCAATTTGAGCTCTTGATAATAAACGCGCGGATTAGCCGGGGTAAGGCGGGCTTCTTGACGTTGGGTTTGCGCGCTAACTTCAGCAAACGAATCAGCGTCAAACTTTCCTAATTTAGTGCTTAGGACTTGCGTGCTAACACCATAATATTCTTTATTAATTTCTTTTTGCTGTGATGAATGAAACGCTTCTAAGTCTGCCCAAAGAGATTCAGACACGATTGGTTCAAGATCTAATAAATTAGCAAATCCGCCTTGATTGGAAAAACTGCCATAACGTTCGGCAAAAGTTCTGGCAATGGCTAAAACCTGCGTTTCAACACGCGCTTCCTTAATTTCTACCTCATTCATCGGCTTAAATTTAGGACGAACATCAGCCGGTAAGCTTGCTTCCGGCAAAACTTTAACTTGCGGAACTAGCGCTATTTTTCTTCTACCACCAACAAAGAATAATAATAACAGCACTGCCAAAAGTACGATGATAATTATAATAATGATTTTTTGTTTACGGTTCATCTTAATAGTAGAGACGGATTAGT
>CAZVIU010000009.1:14538-21574 GCA_964626935.1 uncultured Gammaproteobacteria bacterium | reverse complement strand
CCAGCAACTCGTCCAGCAGATCCAGCGCAACCCCTGGCTCGGCGAGCACAGCCGCCGCGCCGCGAGCGCCAAGCTGGGCGCGCTTCGACTCGAGTTCATCGGCCTCGAGTCGGGCACGCCGGACAGCGCGCTCAGCGGTTCGCTGGCCGCGCAGATGCTGCAGGTCGCGCAGGCCAGGCGAGCCCGGCGGCTTGCGCTGATAGGGCAGGTCCCGGACGCCGAACCCGACCTCGCGATCCGCCGGAGCGAAATACGCATCAGGCACAAAGCCGTCCGGAGACAGCGGCAGCCGGATAAAATAATGGTATGAAACATTGACATCATCAGGCGGGGTAAGGGCAGTGAGCGATTGTGGCGCGGCTTTGACTATTTCTTCGGTGACGCGATGCGAAAATGCGGCCCATCCTGCCGGGTTCATTGCGTAGAGTGGAGCGCGCCTTGCTCGCGCGCGTTCTTGATTAATGACGAGTAGTTCTGCTTTTTGCCCATCCACGGTTTTACCGGTCGTGCGCGGTTCCACTTTTGCGGTTGGTTTGACAAGAATGAGGTAAGGACGTTCTGGAGCGTTTAGAACAAGTCGAGGATCGCGATCGGCAATGAGGTTGGCGGTATGATCCCACACGAATGTATCGTTAAGGGTTTGCGCGGCGCCTTCTTTAATCCAGATTGGCTTCAGGCGCTTGTACTCGTCTACGGTGGTCTGGAGTTCTGCATCGCGGCCTGGCATGAAGATAATCACTGCGCCGTCTTTAACTTCAGCCTTAATAATGCCTCTTTTTCTCTCATCCAGGCGAATATCGTTGCGAATCGCTTCAAGCGCGGATACCCAATGCGGAAAATTGGCGGCGCGGTATGAGGCAATGTCAGATTCAAGAATTTTTTGAAGATCAATCGCACTATCCTTTCTTTCCTTGGCTTCTCTATGAGTTGGCAAAATGCCTCCTGCAAGAAAGTATTCACGATAGGGATTGGCCGCGTCAGGAACGACAAATGTAAGTTCTGCTTCCGCGACTTCATAGTCTCGTTCTAGTTTGTTTTCTGATACGAGGATAGTGTCTCCATCGTCTTGTTCAAGCGCTGCTTGATTATCTGCTGTTACGCCTTTGAAGGTGAGCTGTTTCTTGGCTCGATCGCCTTTTCTAATGAGCTTCGATCCTGGAGCAATGCTCCCCAGCGACTCGTGACGATAGACAACTTCTGTGCCGTCATCAAGCATGACTTTGCATTCAATGGGTGATGGTGTTTCGTGGATGGTTTGCTTTGCTCGCGGCACACGAGGAGACAGAGCGCCAATCTCTTGCGGAGTCAGAATAGTTTGTGGGAATTTAGTTTGCGCTCCTTCAATTGTCAGCCGTAACGACTCTCTAAAGCTCTTAACAAGGGCGCGGTCTTCTTCAGGCAGATACTTGCGGCTTTCAAAGTCTTCGAGCTTTTTCGCAAGAAACTCCTGTAGGGTTTTCCCTTTTCTTGCTTCAGCCACCCGATACTGACGAAACCATGAAAAGATCTCTTTAAGATCGAACATGGTTTCGCGTAAATAGCTGGCATCGCCAAGGGTTGCGGTGAGTATATTAGATTCACCTTTGTATGACTTTTGAATCTGTCCTAAAAGCTCGGCAAAACGCCAAAGCGTTCCTCCTGTACCGGGCGTGGTATCAAGTTCAAAATGTTTTGTTTTGGCTTCTGGGTCATCAACAACTTGCTTCCATGCAGGAGCGAGTTCCTCTTTGGGCAAACGGATGCGACTGTTTTGATCCATGAGTGAGGCAAGGAGCATTTCATAAAGCTCAGGGTTATCAGACTCTTGGGGAATGTAGTCAATTTCAATGCCGCCCAGTTCTCTGCGCACCTCAACTGTAATAATAGCAAGCGTTGTTTACAATTCGGTCGGATAAAAGTAATTAATTACCTTGAATTACGAACTTGCATTTCGTAATTCAAGGTAATTAAACAATTGAGTTGGAGGGGCAGATCCTGTTAACAATGAAAAGAACGAAATTATTTATTGTTTTATGTTGTGAAACAATAACAGATTACTTCTTTTTTGCAAGTAGTTTTTTCTTGGCGAGTAGAAGAAATGAACCAATTGGATAACTAAATAAAATCATTACGAATACAATGGCTAATTGCTGTACGTGTCTAGATAGAGACAAAAATAAAACCCAGGAATTTACAATCACAATTGATATTACTTTTTCCCTTAACAATTTCATAACTATAATACTCAACAAGGAACTAAAAAACACGAAACTGATTAAAAATCCTTCAATAAACAAACGATCAGTTTTTGAAAATAAAAATGTTGAAAAACCAGGACGACTATTAAATATCTTCACTAATAATAAATCGTTTAATTGTCCAAACCAATATCCAAAAATCCCCGCAAGAATCAGGCTTGAAAAAAAAATAGCAAAAAACTTTAGAATTATTTTCATGAATTTTTCAAAACTAACCCCCTTCTTTTGCTCTCCCACAGGAACGGGGTCACTGCAGAGTGCGTTGAGGTTTAGCTTTAAATATTAGTTTAGAACGTTGACGAGGCCTCAAGCAGCCACCCAACATCTTCTTTTAAAAGATTGTATGCTTGGTCGTTTAAGTGTAAACGCCACCTATTTATGGCTTTCCAGACTTGTTTAGGCGGCTTTTTCTGCTCAAGCATTTTGACTAGTCTATTTTTAATACCCTTGTGGGAAATCCAACCTAAATTATAGCTTCGTTCAAGGTCATAAATCATGCTGGCGTGCGTAGCTTGCAAAATAAAATCTACAGCTTTAACTCTGATGTTCCCAGCAAAATCAAAGGCCGTTGTTGTTAATGTATGATTTCCAAGATTTAAGTAAAAAAAATCAATCAAGGCATTATTGCTTACAATTGTACCATCTAATTGTACCTCTAACGAGGCAAGACCAGATCTATAGTCGGTAGCTTCTACATCTATAACTAAGTTTTCCACCCTTGTATAATTTTTTTCTTCTGGCGAATTTATAGTGATGATCGGCGGCACAAGGTCTGGCTCAACCATTACTGGCGGTGTAGGTTGGATAAGTTCAATGGCCAGAGTTTCTAAGGCATTAAGTGTAAAATCAAAAGAATTTAGCTCGCCAGAAGATGTTGTTCCATTAATCTCAATTTCAAAAGATTGTGTTGCTTCGTCTGAAATGACAGGAGTAGAGCTTACGTTAACAAGAGAGGTATTTGCAATGACAGAAGAAATTATTTTAAATTCACCATTGGTTATGCCTTGAGTTTGAATTTGGTACTGGCCATCCAAAGGATCGGGAATGATGATAAATTCATTATCGGTATCAAAACCGGAATAAAAAGCATTGGGGATTTCTTCATATTCATCTGGCAATTGCGGCGCTTCGCTCGCAATGACAGTGGAGGTATTTGCAAAACTTTTACCCAAACGTCTGCCTTGGGGGTCAATGATTTGTATATCAACTGGTGAAAAAACACGAACGAGTAAAAAAACATTAGGCAGTTGCCAATTATTAATGCTGGCTTGTGGCATTGTGCCAATAAAGTGTTCAATAATTTCTTCTTGAGCTTCTGAAGGCAAACTACCATGATCAGAATTCAAAACTAATTCTTTACTGCCAGCCACATTAAAATAGGTGGCGCTAGCTAAAGGCACGGTTTTATCACCGCTTCCTAGCTCTAAGCCGTGATCACCGGTTACTCCATTATAATTTTCTGGGTAACCGTGTTGCCATTTTGGCAGCTGATCAAGCGTTGGATCAGCTACACGAATCATATTGACTGTATCATTAGTTAAGGTGTCGCCAACAATATTTATAAATCTAGTACGACTATTGGCTAAGTTAACTAAGGCATTTTCACTATTAAGATTTTCTAAAAACTGATTGGTTGGATAATGGTTTGGATAATCACGAATTGTTAAATTAAAACTGTTACGAAGATAATTATAGGTTGGGAGTAATTCTTGAATAGTTGAGATTGGGTAATTATGGATATAATCAAATAAGTTATTATAACCAAGATGTTGGCTCTGTAATCCTATAATTTTCTCTATGATAAGATCGCTAAAAGCTGGTCCAATCTCCCCTGCCTCCCAAGCTAAATAATCTTTTGGCGCGCCGCGATGGGGCACGCCTAAAAACACTACTTGATCAATGTCGTTAGCATAATCGTCAAAGGAAATATATTGCCGTACGATCAACCCGCCCATGCTATGAGCAATAATATCAATCTTAGTACAACTACAAATCCCGCGGATTTCTGCTAACCGATCACGCAAATATTGCGCGGTTAAAACATTGGATATTTTCCAATCGTAAGGAAAAACAAATAAAGTTTGTCCGTCCACATAACCCGTCTGGCGCAAAGCGCCAAGTAAATTATCATAAGTATGTAAAATTGGATCAATCCGCCAGATGCCTCGTTTTTGCCAACTGCCCAGAATTCCTGGGATAACTAAAATTGGGTCAGGCGTTTTTCCAATCCATGGGTCGTACAAAACATTCCCAAAAATAGCATTACCAGCGCCGCCGGCGTTAGCTGGCCCAGAATCAGCCCCCCACCAATTGGCTCGCGCATCAACAACTTCTGGATTGGCGTTTATCAAGCCATAATTTGCATTATCATGAATGCGATTTTTATAAATTACGGGCTGGCCGCTAAAAACAGCCTCGGTAATTTCTATGGCTGTCCAATTATTTCCGTAAAATTCATTGCGCCGCAGGATTGGCGCGCCGCCTTCAACACGCACACTACCATAATAAAATCCATAAATTTCTGAATCTTCAATCGTGGCTTCCGAATTATTTAGACGCAGGCCTCGTCCCAAGGGGTGGCCAGAATGAACCTTGATATTTTTAAATGTTGGCGAAGCGCCATTTACAACGATTTCTCCATCAACTTCGCCGGCGCTCCAACGATAACCGCCATAACGTACTTCAGCATATTCCAGACTGCCGCTTGATCCGGGCAAAAATTTAATCCACTGCCAATCGCCGCCAGATGGCAGTGTATCTCCACCATTATTATTGGTGTCACCGCCTGCGGCGTCATCGTGGAAAGAGGTAAAAATTACTGGCGCGCTATTTTCTCCCTTGACCTCAAGCATTCCGGCAACTTCAAGCGCGCCATAACGCGTGGATTTTATAATCGCGCCCGGCATAATCGTCAATTTCGCGCCAACGGCAACTGTGACTGTGCTAACAATTAAATATGGGCTGTCTTGGGCTACCCAAATTGTATCTGCATCAATTACTGCTGGCACAACCGTCATCGCCGTTGCTGGTTTAGCAAAAATAAAAAATGAAACGAGAACTACAAAAACTAAAAATATTAACTGATTTGAATTTTTCATCTTTGTGCTTATCCCCATACCTTAGTGATAGATTTTATGTTTATCTATGCCCTCATGATAAATTTTATATTTTTCCACGCTCTTCATGTCCTTATATAATAAATCTTTACATTACTTGCATACTATAGAGTATATAAGTAATGTAAAATTTAACCTTTTCGATTTAGATTACCAATCAGCGACCCTGCGCCAAGAGCGCGGAATATGACAACCTAACGCTCTTAGTAAGGTAACCCTGTGGCAAGACCACAGAGAGTTATCAAGTTCAAAGAATTTAATGCTCGTTTTATCTAGGTTTGCTTAATTTCTTGTTAGCAGCTACGCGTTCTGCGCTAAAAATCCGCTCTAGATCTCTAAACACTTGACGCTTGCCTTTTCCAGACTCACGAAGAATTTGGAGTACCTCAATCATGCGTCGACGTTGACGATTATTAGCCGATCGGGCAATTTCTTCAAGTAGTAATTGTGGCCAAAAATACATTGGGTACTTACGCTTAAGGGCGGCCCAGCTATCAGGTACTGCTCCAAAATGAGACGATGGTTGCCATGAGGGTATTTCCATATCCTCTTTTACAAGCCCACGCTTCATAACCATTCTAAATCCCTCTTCGGCTTGCTGTAACCAAAGATTCACTCGAGCAATGGTTGTGGGACTAGTCTTCAGCTTTTTGCCAACATCTTCATATTTTCCGCCATTTAAAAGTAGCTTGGCAATTTGTAAACGCTTAGCAATCATCTCAATTTCCGAATCTGATAAAAGATCTCCGAGTAACCGTGCTACATCTTCTAATTTAGTTACCAAGCTAAAAGCATAACACAGTTCTAAAAGTACTTGCTGTCTTTTTTCTTTATCAAGTTTAGATTTGGGAGAAAATTTTGCCATACTCACTCATACTCGCTATAAATCTTTTGTGAAAGTCTTCTGTCTTGTTTATTAACACACTATCGTTTTTCATACAAGTCCTTATATTAACTTGTATAATTAACCCCGCATTCTAAATATTTCAAGCTTGGCTCGCATAACATTTTAGACAATACTTTCATACTATAGAGTATGAAAGTATTGTCTAAATTTTATGAATTTTAGGGGGCCAAACCAGGGACAAATCTATAATCTTGATTCTTTAATGGCTTTATGTCAAATTGTAATAAGATCTTTCTCGAGGCATCTGTTAAATTTTATGCCGAGGAGGCCGGTTAATGAAAAAGCCTGAAGCGTTACAAAGGCTCAAGGATCTACAAGAAAAACTTAGAAAACAGATAAACTGGGTAGATGATTTTCGGCTGCGATTAGATAAAAATAGCGCCGAAAGCAGGGCCTTGAACCTAAGCCGGGCAGAAGATAGAGCTAAATTTGATGAATTGCTACTTGAAGAAGGTAAGCTAAAAAAAGAGTTGGAACTGCTTCGCACAGCTCATGATGAGCTGATAAAAGAAGCGGATGAATTGTTCGCGCCTTATCGAAGGCAGCTAAATTAAGCCCCGCTCTTAGTCCTCAATGAGGCACAGAGAGCGGGGTTTTGTAAATCGGAGAATAAATTAAAACCTCACCTTAACAAAATGTCTTTTGCCTTTTTGGATTAACGCGCCGTCTTTGTTAATTTTAATAATCTGATTAGGATCGGCAACAACTTGGCCATCAATTTTTATTCCACCTTGTTCGATCACTCGCCGCGCCTCGCCCCTGCTTGAGGCAAGTTT
>CAZVIU010000009.1:0-14528 GCA_964626935.1 uncultured Gammaproteobacteria bacterium | reverse complement strand
CTAAAATCTTGCTTGGCGCTTCATGTTTTTGAAAAACTTGCACAAAATTTTTCTCTGCCTCCCCGGCTGCTTTAACCTTGTGATACATCCTAACGATTTCACGGGCTAAGCGCATTTTAACGTCGCGCGGATTAATTCCGCGGTCTAAGTCTTTTTTAATTCGCGCGATTTCGTCTTTGGATAAACCAGTTGCCAATTCAAAATAATGCAAAATCAAATTATCCGGCAGAGACATAATTTTTCCATACATATCAGTTGGCACGTCAGTAAGACCAATATAATTTCCTAAGGATTTGGACATTTTTTCTTTACCGTCTAAACCAATAAGTAATGGACAAGTAATTATATCCTGTTCTGGAAAACCCATTTTTCGTTGTAGATCGCGTCCAGCCAACATGTTAAATTTTTGATCAGTGCCGCCAATCTCAACATCGGCTTTGATAGCCACTGAATCATAGGCTTGGAGCATGGGATAATCTATTTCATGCGCGCTAAGTTCCGCCTCAGGATTTTTCATACGCACGCTAAAATCATCTCGCTCTAAAATTCTTTTAATACTAAATTGCGCACGGAGTTTAATCATATCGGCGGCGCTCCACTTCCTAAACCACTCAGAATTAAAATGAATTTCACATTTTTTAATATTTAAGATTTTGCTAACTTGGTCTAAATAAGTTTTGGCGTTCTTGGCAATTGTCTCGGGCGGAAGTGATGGACGAGCTTTATTTTTACCTGTGGGGTCGCCGATTAAACTTGTGAAATCGCCAATTATGAAAACAACTGTGTGACCAAGCTCTTGAAACTGGCGTAGCTTGCGTAAAACTACTGCGTGTCCCAGGTGCAAATCAGGCGCGGTTGGATCAGCGCCAAGTTTAATACGAAGCTTGCCCCGAGAGGCGAGATCGCGTTCTAAATGATCCTGTATAATAACTTCGGAAATATTACGAGCCAGTAAGTCTTTAATTTGCTCTTTGGTTAGTTTAGTCATATCTATTAATTATAACTCAATAATATAAAAATATGAAGCCGTGGTCCGGGGCTCTTTACAATGGTGTTAAAATTTATCAAGCTTGCGTAAGGCTTTAAGCAGAGCTTTTTTAAAATTTATTTTTTGCTGACCAACGCTCTGGCTTCTTTTAATTAGAATACAGGGTAGGTCGGCCCGGGCGCACCCCAAAGCATCGTTTTGACTATCGCCAATAAATATTGCTGGCCCGCAAAGCATGCTCATAATCTTTCTAAATGGCGCGCCGGTTTTTTTAGACGCGGGGACCTCGTCTTTTGTAATGACGAACTTCTTGTCTTTACCAAAAAGATTATCCAATCTAAATTGCCGCAAAGCAGATAATGTTTCTTTGCGGCTAGCTCCGGTAACTAAAGCCAATCTATATTTTTTACGCAAACTCATAAGCTCGGTCGCGCGAACAAAACATTTAAACCGCGCCAAATCAACCAAAGTTCCGTCTAAATCAAATATTATTGTTTTCATAATTTATTTATTAAGCGCTGTATTTAAAGACCTTAAAAAATAGGACTCGCCCCCACTGTCAAAAAAGTAAGTGGCGAGTCCGAAATTTTAAAATCTCTATTTTACAGGGGGTATTCTTGTTGTGACAAGGGTGCCCCTTGTAAAATTAGCGGACTGTGCGCGGCCGCGTCATTAATTATTTTGGTTCCGCAAGGCGCGATTTGTAAATAACCACCAGCGAAATGTAATTTTCTAAAATCATGACTTGGCGCAAAAAGCAAAATTACTTGCACTGGATCTTCGTGAATCTTCACAGTTTCCACTAATTCTTGCGCTAAAACATCTCCGCGAAGGTATAGAAGCGCGTCAATTAAATCAGTCGGAACATTCTTCTCGCTGGTAAAAATAACCGAGTCTTTGTTACTAGCGCTGGACTTTTCACATCTTTTTATAACTATCTTGCCCATGGCTAGTTTAAACAGGGGGTCGGTCTCGTACCAATAAAATTTTGGAATTTTGACGCACCGGCCTTCCCAATACTGTGAAAATCTGGCAAATCGTAATTTGTTTTCAAGCCAGCGACATCTAGGAACAAAATTAGCTGGATATTCACAAGAAGCATTTTGTAAGTAGGCATAAACTAACTCCTCACTTTGCAAGGCATCTTGCCAACTAATTATTTCTGCTACTCTACCAACGCGCACTAGCTCTTGTACTGCTAAACGCAGAGCTGGCATAAATCTTGGATCATAAGTTGTCCAAAACTTAGGAAAAAATGCCTTGCTGAAATCTACCGGACTGCCGGCGATTCTAGACAAGTGCCATGCCGGACCCCAGCCATCAGTGCTTAGACTGTTAATCTCTAACATTAGAAGATGTCCATCGCTTCCCAAATAACAATCGCATCGCAAATAAATTCCAGCGCATGAAGGCAAGCCAGAAATTGCCAAAAATTGATTAACCAGCTTCTCGGCTTCACGAACTTCTTCCTTTGCCAAAATTCCCATGAATGACTTTGTAAGATATGGCACGACTCTGTAACTACTGATAAGCAAACTTTCTTCATTTAAAACTGGTCGCCAATAAACACACGGTACTGGTTTTTCCGCAAAAACACACGGTCCAATACGCATGAATTTGCCTTTTGGCTATCAAAGTTTAACTCCAATATCGGGGCTAAACTCTGATAAGCTCTTGTTTTAATGAACAGCCGGACTTGCTTATGCCCCAGCTCTTTAACCCCTCAGGGCCGAAGGAGCCGGGCTCGTCCCGAATAATTTCGGAACGAAAAGCCCCCTCTTTGAAGAGGGGGCTAGGTTAATATTTCAAAATTTGTGCTTATTCGGCAAATATCAACACAACCCTCTCTTCAAAGAGATGATTATGTTGATGGTTTAAAACAATGCCTAATACTTGATTCATAACTTAATGATTAAATTAAAGGATAGCATTATATCTATTGGGTGTCAATAGTCAAACCCCTCGCGCGCGCGTACACCGCGATAAAAGTAGTGTTTAACTAGAGTCATTTCAGTAACCAAGTCAGCGTTATCTAAGAATTCAGGCGGCGCGTTGCGGCCGGTAAAAACAAGCTCTAGACCGTTCTTGGTCGATGTTTTCAGCCAAGAACGGATCCGCCTCTGGTGGACCCTTCGATCAGATTTTTCCAGCAATTCCAGCACAGCTTCCTTCTTCAACATACCTAAATCAACTGTACTATTTATTTCATCCAAAATTATAAGATCATAGTTGCCGCTCATAATCCACTCACGCGCCAAAGCAAGCCCCCTCTCCGCTTCGATCACATCTTCGGAAGTTACACCAAATCGGAAACGACCGGTCACTGGATCAATGCGATCAAGACCAGTTTTTTCAAAATCTATTAATCCCTTAAATTTATCTAAAAAAACTTTGCGCTCTTGCTGCTGATCTCCGCCTTTGTCAAAATAAATCCAGCCAACTTTTTTCCCTGCCCCAACCGCGCGTACAGCCAGTCCGATAGCCGCAGTGGTTTTTCCTTTGCCATTGCCAGTATATACTTGCAGCATTAAATCACAAGAACATAAGAACACAATAACATTATATAGTTGACACCTTTTAGCATCATCCTTGATGAATATAAGCGAATCAAAGGATATCACCAATCATGATATGATATCCCTCGATTCCGCTACGTTTCACTCGGAATGACAGCTAGCGCTGTCAATTTGTTTTAATGTTTTTATGTTTTAATGTTTTAATGAATTTTATCCGCATTTAGAATACCCACACCCGGCGCAGCTCATACAGCCTTCGGTCATATATAATAGATGACCACAGTCAGGACATTCAGGCGCGAAGCCGCGATCAGCAATAGAAAAATTAACTGGCACGGAATTAGTTGGCGGCAATTCTTTGGCGCCAGCGGCTGTCAAGACCTTATCCTCTTTCATTGCTTCGCTACCCTCGGAACGATTAAATGAAGGATAGCCCAAATCTAATTTGCCTTGCTTACCGCCAAGATGCTCTTCAATAACATGAGCCAAGGCATCAGGAATGGACAAAACTTGTCCATACTTAACATTCCAGCAGGGCATGGGACCACGAATGCCGCGCAACTGATCAATAACTATTTCCGGCCCAACACCAGAACGAAGCGCTAATGAAACCAAACGGCAGATACTTTCAGACTTGGCAGAGAAAAATCCGCCAGCTTTGCCAATGTTAGCAAAAACTTCAAAAGGCTTGCCGTGCTCATCATTATTCACGGTTACAAAAAGTGTGCCATAACCAGTTTTTACTTTATAGGTGCTGCCGTGAACAACTTCTGGCCGCGGTCGAGGCATAGTTTGGCCAACATTTGACCCGTTCGATTGGCTCATGGCAGGCCCTGGTGCCTGATCATTAATCTCTTTCGGCTCGCTATTATATACTTTTGATTCTTGGTTCTTGCCTGCCTCGTGCTGAACTCGCTCTAATACGGGGATTCTTGATTCTTGATTCTTGGTTCCTGATTCTTTATTCTTAGAATACAACACTGCTTCATCGCGAGAATTTTCACGGAAATAAGTTACGCCCTTGCAACCCAATTCATAGGCTTTTATATATAAAGTCCGCACAGCTTCAATTGTGTGAAATTCAGGGGCATTAACGGTTTTAGAAATTGACGAATCTGTATATTTTTGAATCACAGCTTGCGTTTCCACATGTTCTTCTGGGGTTAAATCTTTGGCTGTGGCAAACCATGACGGTAGCGCCGCATCCTGTCCATGTTCGCTTACCCAATTAGCATAAAGCGGATGCAAAAGTTCATGCTCGCCCAAACGATCGCGGCGAATAGTTACAAAATCATAAACCGGTTCAATGCCAGATGAAACGCCAGACACGGCGCTCGTCGTGCCAGTTGGCGCTTGAGTTAAGACTACGGCGTTCCTAATACCGAACCGCTCAATGCCGGCTTGAATGTCAGCGGGCAACTGACGAATGAAATAACCTTGTAAATATTTTTCCCGGTCAAATTTAGGAAAAGGTGTTTTTTCCGCCGCAATTTCAACTGATGCGCGATAAGCTTCATCACGAATAATCGCGTAAACTCGCTCACACCAGGCGCGCGCCTCGGCGCTGGCATAACGAATTTTTAATTTAATTAAAGCGTCGGCCAAACCCATGGTGCCAAGCCCGGTGCGGCGAATATTTTTTTGCGCTTCTTCGTTTTGCGGATAAGGATAATAAGTGACATCAATCACATTATCTAAGAATCTCATGGCAATTCTCACAGCTCGGCGCAACCGCTCTTCGTCAAAAACTCCAAACTCATTAACAAAGGCTGACAAATTCATCGCTCCTAAATTACACACCGACCATGCACCAAGCGGCTGTTCACCACAATTATGCACTACAATACCATTTGCAGAAAATGCGTTAACGCCCGGCACGATAAGATCGTACACATCTTCTTTTCCTAGTTTAACAAGCTTTTCAAATGTCGCCGTAAAATTTTCTACGTACGGTCCGCGTAAAAATTGACTAACAATCATTTGCAAGCGGTTATTCTTGGTTTCACTCAAAAAACCAATTTCTCGCGCAAATGTTACTAAACCAACTTTGCTTACAACTAAATCGTGTTGCGCTTGGCAGAAATATTCTTGATTGCCACCACGATGATTGGGCAAACTACGCCAACCTGCCGTTCGACGATTTTGGTAAATCTTCGAGGCAATGCCGAAGTTCAGCAATACGCGCTGTACATCCTGCAATAATTCCAGTCTTATTGAAGTCACCCTAACACTAGCGCCTTTTTCTATGGTTCCCGAAACTTGGCCACCTGCACTAAATAGTCCTTGCAAAAATCCTTTTTGCATGTCTTTTGTTCCTTCGAACACTGCTTCGGGTACAATCAATTCGCTTTCAGCGTGTAGTCCGTACGTTGCTAAAACGGTGGCAAGGCGCAAAGAACTTACACGCGCCTCATCTCTACCCTTAATTAGGTTAATGCCAATAGGGTAAGTTCGAATTGCGGCCCGCTCTCCAACTCCAACCACCTGAGTATTCACGATGCGTGCAAAAACCAGCGCTAACTCTCGCTTCTCTTCTCCAAAGAAAGATAAGGTGGCACCCTTAGTAGCAGTCAAGTGTCCATCACCAACAAACCAACCCAGCATCTTGCCAGTCTCTAAATCTCCACGATTACCGAAACCGTTGCCCTGATTCAAAATAAGTATCTTGTCTTCTCTCTTAAGCTCTCCTGCAGGAACAAAGCCTCGTACTGTACGTACTTTATGATCCTTCGTAAGCTTTAATTCGTAACCTTCTTTCGTAGTCAGCTTGTAGACCTGTTTTTTCCCGGTTTTGATTGCGCGAGCTTTGGAAAATTTTGCATCATGGAGACGACTATCAACAACAACTTCAAAAGTCCTATCACTCTCGTAGAGTTCGCTGGCTAATTTTAAACCATCTCGCGTATGTACTTTTGTATCACCGGTGACACAAGGATTTGTTGAAATAAGCTTCTCAAAGTACCAGGTATTTGATTGTTTGTTGGCACGCTCAATAAAGAAGAGGCCGGGCTCGCCAGAGGCATGAGCGCTTTCACAAATTAAATTCCAAAGATAGCTGGCTTTAATGGTTTTGTAAACCCTGCTGCCCCATTGCAGATCCCAATCAGCGTCATTTTTTAACGCTTCCATGAAATGATCAGACACGCACACAGATAAATTAGCATTAGTGACTAATCCCATTTTACGCTTGACCGTGATAAATTCTTCAATATCAGGATGGTCATCATTCAGCATTAACATCAACGCGCCACGACGCGAACCGCCTTGAGTGATTAAACCGGTGGCGTAAGAATACAAACCGCCAAAAGAGACTGCCCCTGAAGCCGAACCATTAACCCCCTTAACATAACTGCCGCGCGGCCGAAGCGTTGAAAGATTAACGCCCACGCCGCCGCTCCGCGACATAATCTCAACCATCAGCTTGACATTATCCAAAATACCAGCGCGACTATCTTCAGGAGAAGGAATAACAAAACAATTATAAAAAGTTAGCCGGCCTTCATTGCCAGCGGCAGATAAAATACGACCGCCGGGCACAAATTGCCAATTTTCCAGTGTTTTAAAAAACTCATCTGTCCAATACTTTCGCCTCTCTTCGGAAGTTTCGGCTTGGGCAACGCATCGCGCCACCCTTTGCCACATTTCTTCTGGCGTAAATTCAATTTGCTTACCGTTTTCATCTTTTAGGGCGTAACGATCGTCAAAGACCTTTTTTTGAAAATCAGATAATTGTACCGACATAAAATTCTTCTGCGTCTATCTGCGTTTAGATCAGCGGCTAGCTGCTTCTATGAGTCTTCTATGAGTCATAGAAGCAGATTTTTCGCGGATCAACACGCGGATTCGCGCAAAACTTAGAAAGTTATCCACATAAAAATACAACATATAGTGGTCTACTTATAATTATAACCACTATATCTAGTGGTTACAATGTGGATAACTTTACAAATTTTCAATTTCTAATTTCAAATTTTCAATTTAAAGTATATATCTTAAAATTTTACTCATTAAAAATTGATTAAAAACTAAAAAATTAAACATTGAAAATTACTTCAGAAAAGGGTCATATTCACAGCTCTTGCTACTACTTGCGGCGACGAAAACTGCACCGGAATCTCTCGAATTCCGCCAATAAATCGATCGTAAAGCTTCAGGCGACCACGCTCCCGACCATATTCATATAGATCGCGCGTGATTTTAACATCATCTAAACAATACTTTTTAAGTTCTTCAAGTTTTCCTTCTTGCCACAATTTAACTGCTTGCAGTCCATCACCGCTCTTTCTAACTCCCAAGGTGTCATGGGCCAAATCATCAAGTTTTGGCCGCCAACCTAAGATACGCACCACTTCTTCCATCAAATCAAAACTAGTAAGCTTCAAAAGATCGCCTTGATAATAGTTATTTAAAACTGGCAAATCAAAACTCTTAATATTATAACCGATGACTCTTGACGCTTGCAACATTTTAGAAAAGAGCCGTGGTAATTCATTTTCATCATAGGCCTGAAACTCGCCCGTTGCGTAATCAAAAACTCCAACCACAGAAACTTTAAGCTCCTTGGTATCGCGGCTTGGGCCAAACAAATTCTGTGTTTCAATATCAAAAATTATTTCGTTCATAAGATGTCTATAGAACATAAAATATTGTATCAAAAATAATTTAAAAAGCCCAGTGTGCATAACTGGGCTGGGTATGGATCTGCAAAATAATAGATCACGACCACTCTTTTGTAATTATTTTAATCGCTTTGGCTGGTGTTGTATTTTCCCCAAAAACTAGATTCCAAGCGTGACGTTTCTTAGTAGGCAAATAAACTCCGAGAGAAGATAAATCCGGCACGGCCCACTCTTTAACTTGCTCCAGAGCTTCAATCGGGGTCATGTTGGTTTTATCACTATTTTGAAAGAGCGTGTGCCAAGCTCGGTGAATCCTGGCTTTAACTATTTTTATATTAGACGGCTCGTCTCCTCCGCCACGGCTTTTCGGGATTTTGTGGTGTCGGGTTAACTGCTCTCCTCGGCCCTTAGTCAAAATCCCCTCCTTTTTTTATTCAGACGGGTTACAGAAAAATATTCTAAAAAGCATATCGGAGGCCGAGCGGCCATGGTAGCCGATGAACATCGGCTGAGCGAAGCCGAGACACGAGCGACGCGAGCCTCGGTGGGGCGAGCGACCGCGTCTTTTTAGAATATTTTCTGTGACTACTCCGTCTATTTTTCGATTTCCCGTAATGCCAAGCCAACTGCTCCGGCAAATCTTGGACCAATCTGATCTAAAACCGGACGCAGGGCATCATTATAAAGAACACGCGCCCACGGATCACCAACAAAAACTCTTAAATTAAAAGTTTTACTCAAAAATTCAGCCAACCCAGAAAGACTGGCCGAGCCGCCAGTTAAAATTATCCTATCAACATTTTTAGCATCCTGATTTTGTGCTAAATAATTTTCTAAAAAATATTTAATTTCTTTAAGCAGGGGCGTTAGAGCATCGGTAAAGATTTTGGGAAAAGCGTTCGTACTCGCTCCGAAATTCGCGTCAATTTTTAGTCTTTCCGCCTGCTTGTGGCTAATCCCGAGCGTTTTAACTATCTCTGCCGTTATATTATCGCCGCCGCCTTTCATACTTCTCGCGATTTGCGGCAGGCCGCCACTAACAATTAAACTGTTGGTTCTTTCACTGCCGATATCAATAATTAAAATTGTTGCCGAATCTTTGCCAATGAGCGCGCGAACCCAGGCAAATGATTCTGTTTCTAAACTCACGAGTCGCAATCCAGCTAAAGCAAAAACTTCTGTATAATTAGCTACTAAAGTTTTTAAAGCCGCTGTAATTAATATCTTGCGGAAACCGGCTTTTTCCCCCCCCTTGATTTGTTCCATTAATTGCCAATCAATAACCTGTTCAGCCGGCTCTTGACCAGTTAATTTTTTAACTGTTGATCCAACCAAGGCCTGGAATTCTTTTTCATTTTCTGCCTTAGGCAAGGTTACGGTTGAACTAAAAACTAAATTAATTGGCAAGACGCCAATGGCTTGCCGAGAACTAGCCCGAGCAGACAAATACATTTTTTTTATGAGTCCGGCAGTCCTTTTTTTGTCTGCAAGCCAATCGCCATCGGACGGCTCTTCATTAACATAGACATAAGTTAAAAGCCGCGCCCGCCCGCCTTAGTTGGCAAGCTCAACTAGCTTAATCCCCCCGCCCCCGAGATCAACTCCAAGATAAGATATGGGTTTTTTGGACATACACACTCCTATTATACTAAATAAATCCGAGAGACGAAATCCGAACATTAAAAATTAGAAATTTAAAGCACGAAGCACGAAATCAAAAACGCAAAATTTACAATTTACAATTTTTAATTTTCAATCAATTTTCAATGATATAATTTTCAAACATTTAATAATTGAAAATTGAAAATTCAATGAAAATTGTGAATTGAAAATTGAAAATTCCTGATGCTTTGTTTCGAATTTCGTATTTTGATATTCGGATTTAATCCATTTTTGTTTCGAATTTCGATATTCGAATTTCACCCCCTTGGGTGTTTATCTAACGCTTCATTAACCATCTTGTCTGCTTCTTTATTTTTTTCTCTTGGTATGTGCTTGAAAGTAATTTTTTTAAAGTTATGCAACAGGTTCCAGATGCGCAAAAAAAGCGGCGCTAAATCAGCATCACGGACTTTATATTCATGATTCAATTGCTTTACTAAAAGCTCGCTATCTAGAAAGCATTCAATCTCAACCGCGCCAAGTTCAACTGCTCGCTCCAATGCAAAAATCAGCGCTTTATATTCAGCTTGATTATTTGTAGTTTCTCCAATATACCGACCCCACTTTTCCACCAACTCCAACTCCGCCGGATGAACCTCGCGACTATTGTTTTCATGTTCTTGTGTTTTTATGTTTTTATGCCGATAAATAACCACCCCAATTCCGGCATGCCCCGGATTACCCCGCGCGCCGCCATCAGTGTAAATAATAAAATTCCGATAGTTCATAAAATATAAAAATCCTATTTTTTTATCAAGTTCTAAATTTTAAATCAACCAATTTAAGCTGTAATTCACGGTTGCCGTTCCATTCATTCACGCCAACCTCCAAAACAACATCTATCCTGTCGCTAATTTTTAGCGCTGTGCACCAATTAGTACCTTCGTGACGCTCCGAATCACCAAAACAAAAGCCAATCATCTTCTTAGTTACACCGGCTTGACTAATCTGCAGTCGCAAGTGTTGCCCCTCGTCCCCTAGGGCATCAACCCTCTCTATTGTAACATCTTCTATCAAATATCGAGGGGTTGGATTATCCATGCCAAATGGTTCAAACTTGGCCAAAAGATCGTACAATTCCCAGTTAATGTCCCCTAAAACCAACTGGGCATCAATTTTAAGTTGGGGGGTTAAGTCTTTATCTTTCAAAGATTTTTTAACATACTCGGAAAACTTATTTTTAAATTCTTCCAGCAACTCATAATTTTTAAGTGTAAAACCAGCGGCGGCCGGATGCCCGCCAACATTTTGAAAATAACCACTAAATTCTTGCAAGCCAACAATTAAATTAAACTCGGAAATACTCCTGCCAGAGCCAGCCGGTTTACCACCCTTGTCGCAAATTAAAAGTACTGGGCGATGATATTCATCCATGAGTTTACCAGCAACCAATCCGGCAAGTGATAACGGCCACTCTTTATTTTGCGCGAATAAGATTGCATTCCCAACCTGCGAAGTTTCTTCAATCTGCTTGCGCGCTTCTTTAAGCACCACAGTAGTTAGCTTCTGACGGGCAACATTATTTTCATTAAGCTCTCTGGCTAGCTTGATTGCTTCTTCCTCGTTTTCCGAAATCAAGAGTTTAAAAGCAGTGTTAGCATGATTCATACGGCCAGCGGCATTAATGCGCGGCGCGATTTGAAAACCAATTGTTCCTGTATCAATGGTCTCAAATTTAACGCGCCCAACCTCAAACATTTTTTGAAAACCCAGCCGACGATTTTTTCGCAAAACAATCAAACCGTGTTTTACAATCGTTCGAGATTCGCCGCTAAGCGGCACCATATCAGCAATAGTAGACACAGCCACGAGATCAAGCAGCCATTTTTCAAATGCTTCGACATTATCAATCTTTTTGGAAACCCGATCTCGAACAAGGGCTTGGGCAAGCTTAAAAGCTACTCCACCGCCTGATAAATGCTTAAAAGGATAAGTTTCGCCAACCACCTTAGGATGGATAATGGCAAAAGCACGGTCAGGTGGTTTTTTCGGCGCTGTATGATGATCAGTCACTATAACATCAATTCCTAAATCGGCGGCCTCATCAATCTGTGGTTTATTGGAAATGCCGCAATCGCAAGTAATAATAATTTTCGCTCCTTTTTCGGCTAGATATTTAACTGCTCCAGAATTTAAACCATAACCTTCAGTTTCACGATGCGGCAAATAAACTTCAAGTTTCGCGCCCAAGACCTTAAGCGTTATGTATAAACAGGCTCCGGCGCAAACGCCGTCAGAGTCATAATCAGCAAAAATGGCAATAAGCTCGCCGCGGTCAATGGCTTTATAAAGACGGGCTACGGCTGGCTTCATATCACGAAATAAAAAAGGATCATGGATATCTTGCGTCCAGTCGGGATATAAAAACTCATCAATATCTTTCATGGCATGAAGTCCCCTATTCCAAAGCAACTGTAAAACCGTTGGCGGAATTTCTGGAAATCGCAAGGCAAAATCTTCAGGATATTTTTTAGCAAGATGCCACTGCTTCATTGTGCGAGCGGTAAAGCTACTGACCAAGCGACCATGGAAACTGCCACGAGCAAAGAAATAACAATCCAAATTTTATGTATTAATTCTCGACGTTTCATATGCTTAGGAGCGAGAAGAATCGCGAATCAAAACGCGAATTTACGCTAAAATACATTTTAAACCTCTTTTGTGATTCAAGATATTAGTATGATAACATAGTATAGAAAATATCAAATAGCCCGCACCATTAGGGGGGCTTGATGCAGGAGGCAATCAAATGCGTAAAGGACTTACAATTTTACTCTTAGGAGATTTACTTGTTGTTCTTCTTCACTTTTTCTCAGGCAAAGAGTTGGGTTTTTTTAATTTGGATCGGGAACAAAATTTGGCAGCAGTTTATTCTGGATTTAAATTACTCGCCGCCGGATTTGCCGCCATGCTTTTAGCTTTTTTAATTAAAATTAAAAAGGACGGGCCACAAGATGTTTGGGAAAAGGCACGAGACTCGATCTGGCTCGTGCTGGCTGGTTTATTTATTTATCTTGCTCTTGATGAAATGATGTATCTTCATGAACGCATTGGATTTGTGATAAATCACTGGACTGGTCTTGCCGGTAGCCGCGGTGAATCGTTTTGGTGGTATGCCTACTTTAGTCCATTTATACTTTTAGGGGCGGCCTTGTTAATTTATATGTGGCGCATAATTAAAACTAGCGACCATATTCTTGGTCGCTGGTTTATGGCGGGCGCGTTATTTTTTATTCTGGCTATTGCGACCGAAGGACTTAGCGCTATCTGGTATGCCCGCAAATGGTATGAGGCTTATCAAAATCTATTTGTTGCCGAAGAAGCTTTTGAATTAATCGGAGAAAGCATTTTCGCAACAACTTTATGGAAACTCGCAAAAAAATATTTCACAAGTAATTTTACTATAAATAATCGACATATAAATAACCAGCAATATAAATAACCGACCTTGACATTCCAAACTTTTTATTATAATATAATGACGGTTTTTGGGAGGGGTTCACAAAAGGCATATATAAGGAGGAAGCATGCGCAGGCAGCCGAAAATTTATCTAACCGCTTTGAGTTTAGGTCTTGCTTGCGCAGATGAAGAACCGCTGTCGCAATATCAAGATCCCTGGAGAACTAATGACGCCAACACGCTGCCAAAAGATAATCAAGTAAATCCCAATCCAAATGATTCTGATGCCGCCATTAATGATCCGGATTATATTCCTGATGCTGGTACAAAACCACTTCCACAAAAACCTGATGCTGGCAGTCCGCCTGAAACACCACCAGAACTAGAAGCCGCTTGCGCTGGCAATACACCAGAGGCAGGTTCTAATTCCGGAACGAACCTTGGAGAATTTAATTTTTATCTGACTTACAATGGCGCTCCGCGAATTAGTCTTTATACGCCGGGCTGCGCGACAAATGATGTTTTCTTGTTTGTGTTCAAACGTTTGGAAAATGATGTTGTGCTGATCTTTAAACGCGACTGTTATGAAATTGCTGATTATTATTTGGAGTGGGACGGCGAATATTATGACATGCTGACTTTTGTGCTTGAGGCTGGACCTTGGTACTTGTCTATTTTTGCGAGTTGCGCTGATTGTGAGACTTTTACTCTAGCCGCTGAAACCTTGGGCACAGTACCGGCTGGTGGATACTTCTGGCCACCGGGCAATGATACTCTTGACGCTATCTATACCCCGTGTAATTAACGGGGTTTTGTTTTAGCTCGCGCGGAAAAGCTATTTTCTTATTCGCGCGAATTAGAAAATGGTAAATTTCCTACAAAAAATCGCCCCAGCAAATTGTCGGAGCGATTGGCATTTCAGGCCGATGTGCCAGAGGAAGCGGAAAGGCTTCCCTCCCAGGGCACAACATAATCCGTTGTAGGATCATGACGGAGTATGTGTTTACCAGTCGTAGAGTCGAGATCGCCATGGTAGATAAGCACTGAGGCATTAGCTATGACCTTATCAGTTTCATAACGACGGACAACCTCATCAATGGTCCAGTGATGGACAAGCTTCTGCCACACGAGGAGCCATTGACCATGAGTCACAACGACCACTGTCTTTCCAGGTAATCGCCAACGCAATGAATGTCGGAAAGGACGCACTCGCGCCTCAATGTCCGGCCAATTTTCGCCACCGATCGGCCGATAGTGGTAAAGCCCTTCAAATTTCCGGCGGTCGAGTTCCCAGGGCGCTTCGCGCGCGACCTGTTCTTCAGTGCGTACGTGCCAGATACCAC
>CAZVIU010000008.1:0-22814 GCA_964626935.1 uncultured Gammaproteobacteria bacterium | reverse complement strand
CAGCCGAAATTTACGCATTGTAGTAGAAAAGATTATTTTGCAAGAGGTCTATAATTATAATGCTCATTTCTTATAACAATTTAAAATCTCTGCCGGTTTATACTAAGAGCAATACTTATTTAGGCAAAGTATCAGATTTAGTTATAGATATTGATAGTCATTTTGTTTTAAAGTATGAAACGAAACCTCGTGTTTCCAGAAAGAAATATTTAATTTCGCGCGATCAGATTTTAGAAATTACTAGTGAAAAAATCATTGTCGCTGATGCCGTCTTGACTGAAATTGTTCGCGTCCAAGGTTTTAAAGAAGTAGTTAAAAATACTTCGCCAGTCTTGACTAGCGGCAATCAATAATAGATTTTTCTAATTATACCGATCGGCATAGATGCAATTCTCTTGATCGGCATAATTAGAAAGATAGCAATTGCCCCTTTTCTATAAGGTCTCATGAATTTAAAAATGTCAATCTTATGGACACTAGCTTATTTTGATATTTTTGATCATCCGCTTACTTCATTTGAAATTTGGAAATATCTTTGGAGCCCCGATGGATCAATTGACTTCGAACAAGTCAAGAGCGAACTAGATAATTTAAAAACTCAAGAGACAGTTGGGGTAAAAGATGGCTTTTATTTTTTAGCCAATCGTCAAGACATAATTTTAAAAAGAAAAATATCTTGGCAGATTTCAAAACGAAAAATTGATCGCGCCCGCCTTATGGCTAAAATTTTTCAGTATGTCCCATACATACGCGGGATTTTTATTTGCAATCGGGTTGCTTCCTACATGGCCGAAGCCCAGAGTGACATCGATCTTTTTATAATAGCCGAGCGCGAGCGTCTCTGGACAGTGCGTTTCGCAACCCTCTTTTTTTTAAAAATTTTTGGTTTGCGCCCAAGGAGCCAGAGCAGGCGCGACTCTTTTTGTTTATGTTTTTTTATAAGCCGCGATGACATGAATCTTCAGCCATATTTACTGCCGCCAAAAGACGTCTTGCCGGATATTCATTATATTTACTGGCTTAGCGCTTTTTTGTCTTTATATGATGGCGGCGCTACTTCTGATTTTGCAACCGTCAATCTCTGGATTAAAAAATATTTACCAAACTTAGAATTGACTAAAAACGCATCAATTAGTTTTTCTTCACGGCCTAAATTGAAAGAAGTTTGTGAAAAAGCTGGCGATATTTTGAGCATTAGTAATTTTTTAGAAAAATTTTTAAAAAAATTCCAACTTAAAATTATGCCCCAGGAATTAAAACAGGCCGCCACTCCCGTAAATACCAATGTTGTTATAAGCGATCAGGCCCTAAAACTTCACTTAAACGATAGGAGAGCAGAGTATCGGCAAAGATTTTCAGAGAAATTACAATTAATTAATTTACTCTAATATGGGGTAGTATTAGAGCGAGGCAAGAGGTTCATAGACTATCATGAGTTTCGTTTTTAAATTAGGCAAAATTAAGAATTTTTTAGTTTACTTATTTTTATTCTTACTGCCTTGGCAGACAAGGCTGATTTTGCGTCCGGGGGAACTCGCCGGCGGATATTGGGAATATGGAACAATATCTATTTACGCAACAGAAACATTGCTTTGGACTGCTTTATTTTTGCACATTGTTACGACGCTTAAAAAGAGTGGAATCAGGAATCAGGAATCAGTCGTCGCGGAGCGGGATCCCGTCAAGGCGGTGAGAATCAGGAATGACGGACCACACACAGCTAAAAAATTCCTAATACATAATTCATTATTCATAATTCTCGTTCTTGTTATTTATTATTTTTTATTTCTCGGCCTCTTCGCTCCGAAGCCAGGGATTCATCTCTATTACGGTTTGCGTTTTGCAGAGAGTATCGGACTGTACTTTTTGATAAAAAGCGCTGACAGGCGAAAAGCCGCTTGGGCATTTATTTTTGGAATGATCCCGCAAGCGTTTTTGGGAATTTGGCAATTCTTGGCGCAAACGAGCTTTGCAAATAAGTGGTTAGGCATGGCAGCGCATGATCCGTCAGCTCTGGGAACTTTTGTAGTTGAAACTGCGTCTGGCCGCTGGTTGCGCGCTTATGGCGGCCTGCCGCACCCCAACATATTAGGCGCGTATCTTGTTTTGGGCTTGTTATTGCTTCTAAGTTTTTTTGGAAGTGATTCAAATCAAGGAATTAAGAATTATGAATTAAGAATTAAGCATAAAGTCTTAAAATTAAAATCCATAATCTATAATTCATTATTCATAATTTTTGCGTCAGCCCTGTTTTTCACTTTTTCTCGCTCTGCTTGGCTGGCATTGGCTGGGATAATTATAATTATAATATTTCGATCAGCCGAACATCGACGCAAGCTCTTAATTCTTAATTCTTTATTATTGATTCTAGTTTTTTTGGTATTGGGGATAATTTTTCGCGAGCCGCTATTATCGCGTGTGCAAAACCAAAGCCGCCTTGAAATAAAATCACAAATTGAAAGATTGTCCGGCGTGCAAGAATCTTGGAAAATTTTTAAAGCTCACCCATTAATTGGCGTTGGTTTAGGAAATTACACTTATGCTTTTTGGAAAGAAATTGACGGGTCGCGTCCCTCTTATGTTTACCAGCCAGTACATAATATTTTTCTTTTATTTCTTGTCGAAACCGGTATCGTTAGTTTTCTTCTTTTAACGGCTCTATTTTTACACTTAGCCGCAAATAAATTTTTAATTCTCCACCCCGAGCTTTGTCAAAGGGTTAATTCTTGCTTACCCCGCACCCCCTTGATGAAATCGATGATGGTGCGGGGATTCTTGATTCTCACTTTAGGTTTTTTTGATCACTATCTTTTAACTCTTTATTCGGGAGTGATACTGTTGTTTATAGTTATCTCTGCTTCTTCCCATGAAATGGAATAATTTTTTTCGTTATTTCATAGTCTTGTCGCAGAATAATTTATTCTGTCTTAACATCGTCTTAACATCGTCTTAACATCGTCTTAACATCGTCTTAATATTTGTTCATTATCTGCTATTTCTTGTCGAAACCGGTATCGTTAGTTTTCTTCTTTTAACGGCTCTATTTTTACACTTAGCCGCAAATAAATTTTTAATTCTCCACCCCGAGCTTTGTCAAAGGGTTAATTCTTGCTTACCCCGCACCCCCTTGATGAAATCGATGATGGTGCGGGGATTCTTGATTCTCACTTTAGGTTTTTTTGATCACTATCTTTTAACTCTTTATTCGGGAGTGATACTGTTGTTTATAGTTATCTCTGCTTCTTCCCATGAAATGGAATAATTTTTTTCGTTATTTCATAGTCTTGTCGCAGAATAATTTATTCTGTCTTAACATCGTCTTAACATCGTCTTAACATCGTCTTAACATCGTCTTAATATTTGTTCATTATCTGCAACGCACTTGTAACGATCGTTACAAGTGCTAAGATATAAAAATTAACAATATATGGGAACATGAGCTGATCTATAACTTTTTGGGAATGATGGTTATTCTGTAACTTCCTATAAATAAATAGGAGCTGCTCCACAACTTTTAGGCGCCTCTATATCTATAGTTTTAGCTCTTGACCAAGAAAGCATTTTTTATTAAATTGATGTCAACCCTAGCACGAGAGATTAGATAGTTATTAATTTAAACATGAAATTTTTAAGGAAAGATAAAACAAAAGATATGTTGATAAAGATATTAGATACTGCCCTGGAAATCTCCGGCAATCTTTTAGAAATTAGTTTCACAACAAGACCGGGCAGACTATTATACAACCCATTTTATAAAGAAATGCAAATGGAAAAAGAGCGTTTGCATTTTGAATATTTGAAGAGGAAAGGTCTGTTGCGTGAATACTCTACTCCTTCGGCAGAAAATGTTATTTACTGCATGACGAGCAACGGGACTTGTTTGGCTGTTTTAGAAAAAATGAGGGTGATTGTTAAAGGCCCTTTAAAATGGGATGGTAGGTGGCGCGGCATTGTTTTTGATATACCCGAAAAAAAACGAGTAGTTCGAGATTTTTTGCGGCGTTATTTGCATGAACTCGGTTGTTACCAGCTACAAAAAAGTATTTGGATTACGCCCTATAATATAACTAAATATTTAAAAGTGTATATTCAAAACGCAAAACTTTCTAAATGGGTAAATATAATTGAAATAAACGACATTTATCCCCATAACGAATCATTGAAGAAAAAATTCTCTATTAAATAATTATTTACGTTTTTGATATGCACTCATCCCGAACACGATTAATTTGTGATTAGATCCAATTTATCGAGAAGTTCCGATTATGAGAAAGTTTCAATCCGGAACTTCTAACCCCGAGCCTCTAAAATATTAAAATACCAAATGTAACGATCGTTATATTTGGTATTCTTTTGTTTTAGGTGAATGAAGATGACGGGGTAGGCAAAAGAAAAACCTCGACCGAAGCCGAGGTTTGAGTTCTGTTTAAGAATCTTTTCTAAAAATGTCATGAATTATTTTTTTTAGCCTTTGTATCCTTCTGATTTTTTATATCGCTCCTGAGCTTCTTCTCCCCCGATAAACTGTTCATAAGCTTGCCACACTTGTGCGTTGCTCATGCCCTGCGCGTCGCCAACCGGATGCTGGCGCTGACGCTCGTGAAGCGTCCAAAGAGCTTGTGCGCCACAAATAGCCATGTCGGCAAAAGTGTTCCAAGTTGATTCCATGTCAGCTCGAGCTTGCAAAATCGTGTGGAAAATCAGGCGAAAGCCAGCTCCATTTAGGTAAAGTTCTTGGTAAGTTGGCGGGTCACGATTATATTTTTCGCGGTAATAACCAGGCCAGTCCTTGTTTGGGGAATAGTTAATGCCAAGAATCATGTTCGGATCGAATTTTCGCAATTCCGTAACCCAGCGTTCAATTACCTTTGGATCTATCATAGCGTCGGCCCACAAAACGAGCGGCCGCAAGCCCTGATAGTCAGTATCCATGTAGCGCTTGCCGCGTTCAATAGCGTTTTCCACGCCGCCACTCGCAGCCGTAAGCGCGTCTGTACGCACCATGAGCCGCATGGAGGTTCCAAGTGCCTTACTTACAGCTAGCCATGACCTGATTTTAGCAGTCATTTTCTCCGGTTCCACGCACTTTTTACCGCCAAGATTGCCGCAACGGCGAGTTACTTCCGCGTCTTGATCTTCAAGATGGGCGAGGGCAACGCCAATTTCATGATAGGCCTCGACAGTTCTCGCTAAGGTGACCTCGGTTCCAAAGCCGGTTTCAGCATCAAGTATAACTGGCAAGGGGTGTGCTAAAGTAACAATATATTTTCCAACCAAACTCATCATTGATAAGTCGTGGAAACCCATATCAGGATACGCCCAGTTCATAGCGCTGATCGCCCAACCTGATCCGTAGACAGCGTTAAATGTACATGGGAGTCCAGCAGCCTTGCGGCTTGTATAAATTTGTCGCGCGATTTGCGCTCCCATGGCATTGTAAACTCCGGGAGCAACGACCAGCCGTTCTCTTTCCATCAGTTCCGCAAAGACTTCGCCAGGTCGTTCATGACGACGGCAAAACATCGCAGTTAGATCAGGAGCACCAAAATTATTTGTATCGGGCATTAGGTCGCTCCTTTCTCTGGCACTAAAAGTAACTTGTAAACTGGTAAGGCAGATAGCTTAAGGCAAGAGCTTATATGCTGACAATGTTAGAAATTCTGGAAAATTATGAGCAGTTACCAAATGATAGAACAAGTCCATGGCTTCTTCATATTTTCCGCCAATTGAGCGCGCCTCGCCAACAGCATACCTAATTTTTCTAACTTCTTCGTAAAGAAAATTTCTAACCAATCGTTCTGTAACTTGTTTGCCGCTAGTTATAGTTGCGCCATGACGTGACCATTGCCAAACTTGGGCGCGAGAAATTTCTGCTGTGGCCGCGTCCTCCATTAAATGATTAATGGGCACGCAACCATTGCCAGAAAGCCAAGACTCAAGATATTGAATCGCCACATTGATATTGGTTAGTACGCCTTCCTCGGTAATTTCACCTTTAGGCGGTTCGAGTAGATCGGCTGCACTTACCGTTACATTATTTTGCGCCTCAAGTTGATTTGGTCCAGGCATATGTTGATCAAAAATTTCGCGCGCTACAGCAACTAGTCCGGGATGCGCCACCCAAGTTCCATCATGTCCAGCCAGAACCTCGCGCAGTTTATCAGCGCGTACTTTATCTAAGGCGCGCGCGTTGGCTTCTAGATCATCTTTAATTGGAATCTGCGCGGCCATGCCACCCATGGCATGAACACCGCGTTGATGACAAGTGTTTACCAAAAGCCGGACATAAGCCTGCAAAAATCCTTTATCCATAGTAATTTGATGGCGATCTGGAGTAATACGCATTTTATCATTCCTAAATTTTTTAATAAAACTGAAGATGTAATCCCATCTGCCGCAATTTAGGCCAGCAGCATAGTCTTTAAGCTCGTAAAGAATTTCATTCATTAGGAAAGCGGCCGGGAGCGTTTCAACAAGTACAGTCGCGCGAATCGTGCCGTGGGGTAGAGCCAACCAATCTTCACTAGCGCGAAAAACTTCGGCCCAGAAGCGCGCCTCTAGATGGCTTTCAAATTTTGGCAAATAAAAATATGGGCCAGTGCCGCGCCGCATTAGTTCGTGCGCGTTATGAAACATAAATAGCCCAAAATCCAGAAGCGCCGCCGGGAGAGGTGCGCCGTCAGATAAGATATGTTTTTCATCCAGGTGTAATCCGCGCGGACGCACCATGAGCACAGCTATTTCATCTCTCAGCTCATATTCTTTGCCATTAGGATTTACAAATGAAATAGTGCGGCGGACCGTATCATAAAGATTAATTTGCCCACGCACAACATTATCCCAAGTAGGCGAAAGTGAATCTTCAAAATCAGCCATAAATACATTGGCGCCAGAATTTAAGGCGTTAATAATCATTTTGCGTTCAACCGGACCAGTAATTTCTACGCGGCGATTAGCTAAATCAGTTGGCAAGGGCGCGCACCGCCAATCATCTTCACGGACATGCACTGTCTCGGCTAGAAAGTCTGGCAACATGCCGCAATCAAATTGTTTTTGACGATCGGCTCGACGTGCTAGTAATTCATTTCGTTTCTTAGTAAAAGCGCGCGCCAGAATTCCTAAGAAATGCAGCGACTCGTTATTCAAGATACGAGAATATTCAGGCCTCATCTCACCCGTAATTTCGAATGCCATTTTTACCTCCTGTGGTGTTTTGGTTTCCTTGTCAACGAACTAAAACGTAATTATGATTTTACACTGAGCAAAAAATTTAGTCAATTGGTTGGTCAAATACATAAGACCTCTTGCATAATAATTTTTCGTTACGAAATGCGTAAATTTTGAAGCGAAAAATGTGCAGGGCGACGAAGCCTTATACAGAGTATAAGGCGAGGAGCCCCCAAAATCAAGGGCGAAGCCTGAACATTTTGCAGCCGAAATTTACGCATTGTAGTAGAAAAGATTATTTTGTAAGAGGTCTATATTGCACTAACAGGGCAGGCGGTTATATTATAAAAACACACAACAGGTGTCCTAGCGAGGCGCCTGTGCTCATGCTCGCTCTTGCTCTTCCCCGATTAAAATCGGGGAAACCTTGCCCGCTTCGAGCTGCGCACGGTTTTTATAACATAAGCCGCCTGCCCCATCAAGTTTCGATCTATGTGTATTGTGTATAATATATTTGACTTATACATAAACTTGACATTTGGCTTAAAATTTGATATCATTTTAATAATTAAAATATATGACTATAGGCGAAGAATATCGTTCAATTTTATCTCAAAACCTGATTAATCTTTTAGGCCTTGAGCTTTTGTCCCAAGATAAAAAGATGGAGATTTTAGAGCGGGCCATGGAGCTGGTTGAAAAACGAGTCATGCTTCGCGTGCTTGACGAGCTTAAAGCTAAAGACGCGAAAGCAGCCGAAGAAGCGGCTAGTTCCGGCAAGATGCTTGATTTTATACAAGCGCGAGTGCCTAATTTGGTTGAAATTATTGCTGAAGAAACTGCCAGAGTCAAAATTGAATTAATGGATGCGAAAGGAGCAGCTGCCTAACTAGAATAATTGCATAATTAAATATGTCAGTTGAATCACGTCCATTGCCGCCTGAAAAAGGCGGCGAAGATTTAGCTCAAACTAATCCGGAAGCGCCGCCACGATCGGGGGATTTTAAAACTCCCGAAGTCCAGCCAACGCCTTCAGATGTTGCCGCTGCCACACGTCGAGCTGAAGTGCAAGAGCGTGAAGAAGCGCAAGGAGAAATGACTGAAGAGCGCGAAGATGAGCTAAACGCCCGTTTGACTATTTTTGCTATTAAGCATCCGGAGTTTAATATTGAAGATCCGCTGGAGTTTATCAGACAGAATCCAAAAACAGCTGAACTAAAAATTAAGGGTTTGGAATTTGAAGCTAGTCGTGATGCTTTTAATGAAATGTATAAGAGATGGTATGAAGCCAGCGATGAGGTGCGAGACCAAATGCGCGCCGAGCATGAAAAGAAAAGTAAAGAGTATTATGAGGCGCGAACTGAATATGTTGGTGAGGGCGCTACCCACCTGCTTCGCGAACGCATTCGCGCGGCTGACAAAGCGGCAGAAGAGCGAGTGGAAAAACGCGGCTGGATGGGAAAAGTTTATGATACTTGGAAAACTTTGGGCGATTTAAATCTTGATCGAGCATTATCAGGTACTCGTTTTGCGCCAACAAGTAAATTTGGAAAATTTGCCGCTCGTTTTGCATCAGTACGCACGGCCATTTCTGCCAGTCTTTTAGGCGCTGGCATAGGTTTAGGCGCGGGTAGCGCAGTTGGTATTGGCGCCATTGCCTTGCGTCGCGTTTTTGCTGGCTTGGGTTCTGGTTTTGGTTCGTATGATCTTTTGCGCAACGCAACTAATCGTTGGGCAGAAAAGTGGGGTTGGCGTAAAGAAGTAAGCGCCGAAGAGGCGCAAACTATGCCTAAAGAAGAGATACTTGAGCGACTTGAGCACATTGAAGCTTGGGCGCGTTTGAACGGAAAAAAAGTTTCGGAAATTCCTGCTTATCAAACATTGCTTGATCAATATCACAAAGGATGGTTAGAGCTTGACATGATGGCTGAACTTGAACAGTGGAAATCGCTTGAAGGATTTCTTGAGTCAGAGCTTGGAGCCGCGCAATTATATATAGATAATAAAATGTTCCATCTAAGACTTAATGATGCCGTGATGAAAGTTATTGGCACGGGAGTTGGTGTGCTGGTTGGTTCAGGGTGGGTGGCGCAGGCAACTAAACTTTTTTTTGGTCATGGTGTTGGAGAGGTTAGTGCCGGCGATCGTGACGCTGTCCGTGATGCTTTAATGGGCAAAGCAGAAGCGTTGCCAAAATTATTTGATAGCCAGATTGTTGCTCATGGCTCTCCGGGCGAATCCGCAACTTTAAATCCTGATGGCACGATGCATTACGCGCCGCCTGCGGAAGGCGCGCCGCCAGGCGCCGAAGCTTTGGAAGCGCAAGCTTCTTTTCCCGAAGAGATTATTGTTCGGGCTGCTGGACGCGGCACTAACACTTGGAAAATGATTGCCTTTAGCATGAACGAATGGTTTGGTGACCGTTTTGGTAAGCTTGATAGCGCCCGTCAATCTTGGATAATTGACCGGATTAAAGACGAGATTGAAAAAAATCTCAAAGCCTTTGGCATAAAAGACATTAATTTAATTCGTGTTGGTGATAAATTGAATTTGACAAAAATTTTGGGAGATCGGGTACAAGTGGAACAACTTTTTAAAGAGGCCGGAGAATTATCCGGAGAACAGGTTCAAAGTATTTTGGAGCACCAAAAAACTGTGCGTGAATTTTTGCGTGAGCACCCAGGATATAAACTTCGGCCCGGAGATATTGATCGAATTATTCGCGGCGAACTCACTGATGCTAATTATGAGGCATCTTTGCGCGCGGGCGCGCCGCCCGAGCTACAAGTTTTAGAACGGCCGCCAGTGCAGCCGGCTGTGCCGCCCGTAGCTGAAGCGCCCACAGCCGCGCGATTGAATTTACGTTTTGCGCCTGGTTATTCAGCGGCCGAGCAAGAAGTTATTGCCAAACAAATTGATTACTTTCATGATAAAGCCAATGCCTTGCGTGAAAAGTTGGCGATTTTGGAAAAAATTCATGGTGATACGCCGCGGTTTAGTGAATTTCAGACTGACTTGGATAACAAGATCGCTCGTTTGGAAGATCAAGCTAATGGTTTAGTTAAATACGCGGAAAGGGTAGAAGATGTTACGGCGTTAAAACAAGCCGTTAAGACCATTAGTCAAGAATATTACACGCCTTATGCTGATGCGACAGTACAGGCGCGGGCAACTGGCGCAAAGTTTGGAATAGTTCCTGATGAAGTTGCTGGTTATGATATTTTTGTTGATGCCAAAGAAGCAACTCGTGATGTTATTCGCAATCAGAATTTTCTTGCCGCTGGCGCTGAAGTTCCTAAAGGTTATCTTGCCGAAGGATTGCTCCGCGATGCCGGGGGTCATGAGGTCGCGCGTTTTGAATATGGTCCTGGTGGTCAACCGCAAACAGTTCATTGGGTGGGTAACCCAGACATGAAAGCGGCTAAATCATTGCTTGTTGAAACATGGGATAAAACACCCTCATCTTTAGAAAAATCTAAAATTTTAAATAATGCTATAAATCTTGAACGTTATAATCAGGCGCTAAAAGAACTATCTCGAGCTGGCGAGCTCCGTAGTCCAGAAGCCAATCTTTTAAGAGATGCTCTAGCTATGGCTAAAAAGAAACTTGGCGTAGCGCTCCGGCCAGAGTTTAGGAAATAAATATGGCAGAATGCTTTATATTAAGCAATTTAAGCCCCAATTAACTACTTAATTCTTAATTCCTAATTTTTGATTCTTTATAGTGCCCCCCCCTTGACATTTATAGGGGCTTTTTTATATAATGCTGTATTAAGAGGTTGGCACTCATAGGTGCCGACTGCTAATCTAGGGCACGAACTACGAACCTTATACGAACATTACCAACTCGACTCTCGCCTTAATCTTTATCCTGATGATCATTGGGGGGATAGAGGGGGGAGCGAATTTTGTAAGTTCGTTAATAATTCGTGTTTCGCAGAGATTATGAAGGTAGCTCCTTTTGCTGACCGAATTTTGGTCAAGCCATTGCATGAGGATAAGACCACTCATGCTGGGATAATCGTTCCTGATACGGCTAAGGAAAAGCCGGAAAAAGGCGAAGTTGTGGCTACAGGTCCAGGCAAGGTTAATGATAATGGTCAGCTTTTACCCATGCGGGTCAAAGTTGGCAACAAAGTTTTATTTAAGAAATATAGCCCTGACGAGGTCGAAGTCGACGGGCAAGAACTTTTAGTTTTGAAGGAGGAAGATATTCTAGCGGTTTTAGAATGAACCTGATACAAATTTGCGAATTCCATGCAAATCTACAAATATGCGAATTCGCATATTTGCGCGATTCGCACAAGATTTGCAGATTCGTATAATATATTATGGCTAAACAAATCTTATTTGACGAGTCTGCCCGCCAAGCATTAAAACGCGGCGTGGACAAACTAGCTAATGCTGTCAAAGTTACTCTTGGCCCCAAGGGCCGCAATGTTGTTTTAGATAAAGGTTTTGGTTCGCCAACCATTACTAAAGACGGCGTGACCGTGGCCAAAGAAATTGAGCTCGAGGATAAATTTGAAAATATTGGCGCTGAACTGGTTAAAGAAGTGGCTTCAAAAACCGGCGATGTAGCCGGGGACGGCACGACTACGGCCACAGTATTGGCCCAGGCAATTTTTGCCGAAGGCGTAAAGAATGTGGCAGCTGGCGCCAATCCAACTATTTTGCGCCGTGGCATAGAACGCGGCGTGGAGGCGGTGGTTAAATTTTTAAAAACTGAAGTTTCTCGTCCGGTCAGGGGCGAAGAAATTGCCAATGTTGCTTCCATTTCTGCTAATGATCCAGAAATCGGTTCGCGCATTGCCGAAAGCATGAAAGAAGTTGGCGAAAATGGCGTGATCACTGTTGAAGAATCGCAAAGCTTTGGCATTCAAACCGAGGTTGTCAAGGGTATGCGTTTTGATCGAGGATTTGTTTCTCCTTACATGATCACGAACCCCGATCGTATGGAAGCAGAATTTAATGATCCCTACATTTTATTAACTGACAAAAAAATTTCTTCATTGCAAGAACTCTTGCCATTACTTGAGAAAGTTGCCCAATCTGGTCGGAAAGAAATTGTGGTTATTGCTGAAGATGTTGATGGCGATGCCTTGGCTACGCTCGTTGTTAACAAACTTCGCGGCACCTTCACTAGCCTAGCTGTAAAAGCTCCGGGTTTTGGTGATCGTCGCAAAGAAATGTTAGAAGATATGGCCGTCTTAACTGGTGGTCGAGTAATTTCCGAAGAGGTTGGTTTGAAATTAGATAGCGCCACACTAAATGATTTAGGCCGCGCCAGACGCGTTGTCGCCACTAAAGAATACACTACGATTGTTGAGGGTAAGGGTGATGAGAAAAAAATTCGTGACCGTGTTGGGCAAATTAAAAAAGAACTAGAAATTACTAAATCTGATTTTGACCGTGAAAAATTGCAAGAACGTTTGGCTAAATTAGCCGGTGGCGTGGCCGTTCTAAAAGTTGGCGCGGCTACTGAAACCGAAATGAAAGAAAAAAAGCATCGTATTGAAGATGCTGTGGCCGCGACCAAAGCCGCTGTTGAAGAAGGCATTGTTGCTGGCGGCGGCGTGGCTTTATTACGCTCCCACGCTGCTCTTAATAAGCTTAATTTTAGCGGCGACGAGGCTGTTGGTTTGAATATTTTGCGCCGGGCGCTTGAAGAACCATTGCGCCAGATTGCTATTAACGCAGGCAAAGATGGCGCCGTAGTTGCCGAAGAAGTTAGAAAACTTGGCGGCTCTCATGGTTACAATGCTGCTACTGACAAGTATGAAGATTTAGTAGTAGCTGGTATTGTTGATCCAACTAAAGTTGTGCGCACGGCGCTGGAAAACGCTGCCTCTATTGCGGCTTTAATGCTGACTACTGAAGCGGTTGTAACCGATCTTCCGGAAAAGAAAGAGAAAATGCCTCAAATGCCACAAGGAGGGATGGACTATTAACAGAATCAAGAATTTAGAATATAGAATAAAGAAGACCTCTTGCAAAATAATCTTTTCTACTACAATGCGTAAATTTCGGCTGCAAAATGTTCAGGCTTCGCCCTTGATTTTGGGGGCTCCTCGCCTTATACTCTGTATAAGGCTTCGTCGCCCTGCACATTTTTCGCTTCAAAATTTACGCATTTCGTAACGAAAAATTATTATGCAAGAGGTCTAGAGTATATAATATCAAGCAAGTCCGCCTTAAGGCGGACTTGCTTTTTAGGCTAAATTTATGCTATAATATAATAACTCAATAACTCAATGACTTAAAATTATATGGAAGAAGCTAAAATACATTCAAAAGATCCTCAAATAGAGACATATAGATATGCCGCAGCTATTGGCTATTTGTGGATTTTGTGTCTTTTGCCCCTAATGCTTAAGAAAAGCAAATTTGCCCAATTTCATGGCAAGCAGGGTCTAGTATTACTTATTGCTTGGTTTGCTGTTTGGATGGTTAGTTGGATTCCAATACTTGGCTGGATTATTGGATTTTTTGGGCACATGACACTTTTTTTAGCAATGTATTTTGGTATTAGAGGAGCTTGGCGCGGCGAGTATTGGAAAATGCCAATCTTGGGAGAATATGCGGAGAAGATAGAGATATAAAAGTGGACAGACACTAAAATGAAAGAATTAATTAAACAAATTGAAAATTTTAAGGCAACCCTCGCCCAATACATAAAGAGCGAGGGCTTACTTTGATTTACCTGGAAAAAATGCCAAAATAAGACAACTGGAAGAAGCCAGCGTTGATCCGAATTTTTGGAAAGAGGCAAGGCGCGCTCGCGAAGTCATGGCCCGCCTGTCAGCCCTAAAAGAAGAAACAGGCAAGTGGGAAAATCTATATAAAGAAGCACAATCTTTAGATGAATTAGCGCATGAAGTAGAACGAGCTGGGGAAACTGAATTAGAACAGGAACTAAAAAAGAAACTTGAAGAACTCGAGAAAGAATTTCGCTCGCTCGAGTTTTTTATTTTGTTTTCGGAAAAGTATAGTGAAAATAATGCCATCATTGCCATTCACGCCGGCACTGGCGGCACTGAAGCCCAAGATTGGGCGGCCATGCTACTGCGTATGTATTTTCGTTTTGCCGAGCGTCATGGATTTGAGAGTCGCCTGATTGATGAACATCGCGGCAATGAAGCTGGAATTAAAAGCGCTACTTTTGAAATTTGCGGCCGCTACGCTTATGGTTGGCTTAAAAGCGAAGCTGGCGTGCATCGGCTAGTGCGCATCTCGCCCTTTGACGCGGAGAAAATGCGGCACACCTCTTTTGCCTTAGTGGAAGTTTTACCAGAACTTAGCGAGATTGAAGAAGTTAAAATTGACCCCAAAGACCTGCGTGTTGATACTTTTTTGTCATCAGGACATGGCGGGCAGAGCGTGCAAACAACGTATAGCGCTGTGCGCGTTGTTCATATCCCGACCGGCATTAGTGTTAGCTGCCAAAACGAACGCAGTCAACAGCAGAATAAAGAAACAGCTATGAAAATTTTACGCGCAAAATTATTTAAAATAGCTGAAGAAGACAAGCAAAAAGAAAAACAAAAATTACGCGGTGAGTATAAAAGCGCCCAATGGGGTAATCAAATCCGTTCCTATGTTCTGCATCCCTATAAAATGGTTAAAGATCATCGAACAAAATTTGAAACTGATGATCCGGCAAGTGTCTTAGATGGCAAGATTGATGAATTTACACAAGCTTATTTGAAATCGCAAGTCAATGAAAATCACTAAAAAATCTATAATTTACTCTGCCAAAATTGTAAAAAATGGCGGTGTTATTATATACCCAACTGACACTGCTTACGCTCTAGGCGCTGACCCACATAATAAAAAAGCAGTTGCCAGGATTTATAAAATCAAAGGCCGATTTAAAAGTAAGCCTTTGCCAGTAATTGCCGCCTCACTTTCTATGGTTAGACGGTTTTTTAAGTTGAATAATCATGAGTTAGAGCTTGTCAAGAAGTATTGGCCTGGACCGCTTTCCTTGATTTTAGAATTTAGAATTAAGAATTATGAATTACGGAAACTTCATTCCAACATTCTGCAGAACGTTGGAATGACAAGTTTGGCAGTGAGAGTGCCTGATGAACCCACCGCGCGCAGACTTTCAAAACTGCTTGGTGGGCCGATCGTTTCAACCTCTGCCAATATTTCTGGGGCAGGGGAATGTTATAGCGCGCAGGAAGTTTACCAGCAATTTAAAAACAAGAAATATCAGCCGGATTTGATTTTAGATGGCGGTAAATTATTAAGGCGTCAGCCATCAACGATTATAAAAGTCGGCAAAAAAGGTAAAATTCTTGTTTTAAGAAAAGGACCCATTAAAATTTGATGAATTTAGCCAACATTAAGACGATAAAAGAAATTTTAAATAAATATAATTTGCGTCCGACAAAATTACGAGGGCAACATTTTTTAATTTCCCAGGGCGTGCTCCAAGAGATTGTTAAGGCCGCCAGCCTGACTAAAGATGATTTAGTCTTAGAAATTGGTCCGGGGCTGGGCGCACTAACGCAAGAATTGGCTCGGCGCGTTAGGCGCGTTATTGCTGTAGAGAAAGACAGACGATTCTTAAAAGTTTTAAAAGAAGAATTAATTGCTTTTCAAAATATAGAGGTAATTGAAGGCGACATACTAAATATCCCGGCCGAGACATTTGCGCAGCTCATGAATCAAGGTGACATACTAAATGTCCCGGCCGGGACATTTGCGCAGTTCATGAATCAAAGATACAAAATTGTTGCCAATATTCCGTATAATATAACTTCTGACATTTTGATTAAATTTTTATCAGATGAGCTAAAGCCAGAGATGTTGGTCCTGATGATCCAAAAAGAAGTAGCTGATCGAATTTTGGAGCGTGACGGTAAGTCTAGTCGTTTGTCAATTTTTGTAAATTATTTTGGTAAGCCAGAATTAGTAGCTCGTGTGCCAGCCGTTGCGTTTTATCCAGCGCCAGAAGTTGATTCAGCAATAATTAAAATTACGCCTTACGAGATCGGATCTCCTTTAGAGATCCGATCTCGCAGGGAAAAAGATTTTTTTGACTTTGTCCGCACTGGCTTTTCGCATCCGCGCAAAAAACTTACCTCAAATCTAAAATTTTGGTCGAAGTTTCATTTCGACCAAAAGGAGTTGATTGATGTTTTTAGAAAATTAAATTTTGATTTAAATATTAGACCGGAAAATTTATACCTTGAAGGTTGGGTTAGATTATTTGACGCCCTGACAAGGTCATGATACGACGGATAAATAGAACCTTGACAACAAGCGGAAGGAGCGAGAATGCGTAAGGTCGTTGGTATTTTTGGAGCATTTATTTTTATTGCCACGAGTCAGATTGTCTTTGCCCAAACGCCCGAATGGGTGCCTGACTGGATACCCGGCTGGGTCTTACCAGTACCAGCCTTTACTCCTGAAGAAAAATCAGCCATTGAAAAACAGAAAGCTGTGCTTGATGAAATTATGATACTTTACGCCACTAGGGCTTTGGATCGTCCGAAAAATTTAACAGTTTGTGTTCAGGAAATGTTCGCTCTGCAGCGCAGTGGTCAATGTCGTGACCGTTTCTCACACTACACAACTTCTGTTCGAGCTAACATTGAATTAGAAGATCACCAAGGTGAATTCGGTGGGGTTGGCAGTATTCTGACCTTTAAAGATGGGCGAATTCAGATCATGTCAGTTTTACCAAAGACACCGGCTGAACGCGCTGGACTTAAGGCCGGTGACATTATTTTGAAAATAAACGGACAAGAAGCAAAAGACCTGACCGATGTTGTCAAAATGTTTCGCGGCAAGGTCGGCACAACAGTAGTGTTGGAAGTTTGGCGAGAAAAATTTGACAAGCCGCGTATTTTTACATTAACGCGTGAAGTAATTCACATTGAATCGGTTACCGCAGTAATCTTAGAGGCAAAGTTAGGAGATCGTAAAGATAAGATTGGCCATGTTAGGGTATTAAATTTTCGCGCTAATACAGTTGCTGACTTTGAAAAGGCTATTAAAACTTTGGTTGAGAAAAAAGTTTACAAAGTTATTTTGGATTTTAGAAATAATCCCGGCGGTTTGTTATCAAGCGTTTTAGAAATGTTGGCTTTTTTTATGAAAGCTCAAGATATTGCCGTCACTGTTAAGGAGCGCGTAAACGAAAAAGTTTATGATGCTGCCTATATAGCCGGGAATTATGATATTCGCGGTTTTGGCAATTTTCGGGGAATGAAAGTGGTGGTTTTGATCAATGGCGGCAGCGTTTCAGCTTCGGAAATTTTTGCCGGCGTTATGAAAGACTGGGGTTATCCAGTAGTTGGCGAAAAATCATTTGGTAAAGGCGTTGGGCAGAGCGTCTTTAAGTTGTCTGACGGATCAACATTCTGGCTGACTACTTTTGAATTTTTGGTTGGAAATCGTCGCGTCCCGATCAGAGATCAGGGCGTAATCCCAACAGTTCTGGTTGTTCAACCCGAAGACGGTAAGCAGGATCTGCAATTAGAAAAAGCAGTTGAACTTTTGATGCAAGGTGATCATTAATAATTTAGGCGCCCCATAAGGCGCCTTTTGCATTTAAAGTTTAATAATAAACAGGAGAGTTTATTGCCCTAAAATTTTAACCCCGACTCTTATTTGCAGTTCCGTCGATCGACGGAACTGCATTTCTGTCGATCGACGGAAATAGAAATTTTTAAGCGAGATCGGATCTCATGACTATAATGATTTCTTATTGAATAGATCACGAAGCCTTATTTTAATATAAGACCTTGATTAAGGATAGCTGTGGATAGACTGCTCTTTAAGTTAATTTAAATTCTTTGCTATAATGTAATAAGTCTTTAATGAATTATAGTATTCATAGAAGACGATATGGAAAATCAAAATCCAAGCTTGGAAAGAGTTAAAACCCAAACGCAAGTTCGGGTTGGTTTGGTTGTGGTAGTATTTTTGGCCGCAGCTTCAATCGTCTTGGGGGCGATTCAGATTTCGCGCACGATCAAGGCGCCATTTTTGCCCAAGAGTCAGAGTGAGGCTTTGGCAGATCTCTCGACTGAAGAACAGCGCAAAGAAGAATTAAAAAAGTTAGATACTGATAAAGACGGCTTAACAGATTATGATGAGACTTATATCTATAACACCAGCCCCTTTATTGAAGATTCTGATTCTGACGGCTTGCCCGACAAGGCCGAAGTTTTAGCTGGCGAAGACCCGAATTGTCCAAAAGGCCGTATTTGTTTTGCCCCTCAAGCGGCTACGAGTACGCCAGAAGCCGCGAGCGCTCCGATAGATTCAGAGCTGCCTTTGCCGTCACTGGATAAATTTACAGGAGTGTTAGCGCCGGTTGCGGCCGGAGATCTACGCAAACAATTGGAAGCCAGCGGCTTGTCAAAATCTATGCTCGATAGCTTAACTGATAAAGAATTGCAAGAATTGTATGTAGAAACATTGCGAGAAGTTTTGGCAACATCAACAAGGTAAAAGCTCATAATGTATTTTTTAATAAAAAAAAATCATCCCCGCATCATCCTTATTACATTATTGGTAATTGTAGTTTTTATATTTCCTAAATTTCTTTTTGCTCAAGCGCCAGTATTGCATCCTTTTGAAAGTCAGGCTCTTATGACAACGGGCCGTTCTTCAGCAGCGATACTTCGAGCAAAACAAAAAGAGGCATTTGAAAAGAAAAAAGCAGAAGCGCGCGCCAAAATAGAACGAAGCGGTGGCTATGCCCTGGGCAAGTCTTTAATCAACGCCTTTAATTTTTATTTATCACGACTGGCTTATGATGCCGCCAGTGATTTAGCTGGAAAAAACGAAGACGGATATGAACCGCGTTTATTTACAGCTAACTGGCAGGACTATTTAAAAAATACTGCCCTAGACGCTGCTGGAGAGTTCCTAGGCACAATTCAAAATAGTAAGTGGCAATCAGATGTCTTAAGCAAAAAACTTAATTTTAATTTTTGCGCTCCAGATTTAAGAATACGCGCTAATATTTTGCTTCAGCTTTTTCACGAAGTTGAGCCGCGGCCTCGTTGCGAATGGAATCAAATTAGAGCCGCAGGATTGGCGTTCTGGAATAGATGGACCGGACCACAGCAACAGCAAGCCGCCTTGTCGCTTGTTGGCGCTCAACTCAAGCCTGGGCAATCTGACCTTAGTCTTAGTTTGAACTTAAACGATAAATTAGTTGCTGATAGTCGAGACAAACAAAAAGCTAAAGAAGCTGAAAGAATGGAGGGTAGAGGTTTTAGGGGTGTTTTAAGCCCGATTTCAAAAACAGTCAGAACTCCAGCCGCGGTTATTGAAAATAAAACCAATTTTGAAAGTCAGTTTGCCGCAATGGGGGTTGAAGCCAGCGTTAGTGACATATTTTTCAACAAAGAAATGGCTTGGGCTTTGGGCGCGAATGTTGCTTCAGTATTTGCTAATACACTTTTGGAAAAAGTTGCTCAGCGCATTATCAAAGGCCTGGTTCCTGATATTCCCACGCCAGAAATAAATATTCCAGAACCCGGGCTTATTGATTCTGCTTCACAACCAGCCACGATAAGACCCCAAACAGCTTATGGAGATTTATTAACGCCGACCATAACTCAACTAACAAATTACAATCCACTAAATGAATTTATAATTTGTAATCCAAATTTTCGAGGCGCTAATCATTGCACGCTTGATCAAAAGTTTGCTCTAGCTATTAACGCGGCTTCTGCTGGTAAACCGCTAACTGTTAAGCAGGCTATTCAAGATGGTTACCTAGATGGTAATTGGCCGCTAATTTCAGCAAATAATCCTAATAATATTGATCCTCTGTGTCATAGTTATGGTTATTGCGAGTCCAATCTTAAAAAACTCCGTTCGGCCCGGATTCTTCCTATTGGTTGGGAAATCGCGGCGGCAAAGTCTCCAGTTGAAAATCCGGTGAGTTTGGGTGAAGTTATAGCAAATTTTAATAGTCCAGGTCCGTGGCAGTATTTAATTGATCCGAATTGGGTTTTAAAATTACCTTTAACACAATGCCGCGCCCTGGTTTATGGAGCTACGCGCGTGTCAGTAGAATCTCCTGATCGCGAACAAGTTTGCACTGACGCGCCAACTTGTATTGAAGAAGATGAAAAAGGCAATTGTATTGGCGGTTATGGTTATTGCTCTCGAGAGAAAAATGTTTGGAAACTCGGTGGTGATATTTGCGCCTCGCAATATGCTTCATGTTTGACCTTGAAGCCGCGACAAGGTGCGACAGTTAATTATCTTTTAGACACGGTTGATAAAGAAGTTTGCACAGCGGAAAATGTTGGCTGTAAAGGCTACAGTTTAACCCAGAATACTGATAGCTCTTGGCCAATTACGCCAGCGATTTATTTGGATAAAGACGCGCCTGCCTGTGACAGTAAAGACGCTGGCTGTACAGAATTAATCGCTAAAAAATTTGGCGTGGCTTTAAACCTTTTAAATAATGCTTCATTTGAAAAGGACGCGGATAATAACGGCCTTCCTGATGGTTGGATTTTGGGCGGTGCGTTAGCAAATGAATTTTATTTTGACCCAAGCGCTAGCAACCCCCAAGCCTCAACATTTATTGGCGAGCGCCTGGTGCGTTTACCAGCGACCGAACCAGTGGAGCAATATAAAAATATTTCATTACCATCCCAACAAAATGTCGCACTCCAACCAGCCACGGTTTATACCATTTCACTTTACGCCAGAACCGGTCCTAATTCTAAAATTGTTAATCAAATACCGCAGTTGGGAAATACTGTGCTGCCGCCGCCAAAATTAATTTTAGATGTTGGGAAAAATCTTTCAGGTTTGGCCACTAATTGTGATTTGAGCCCAGCAGGCACGGGAATAGTGCTTAACATTCTAGCAACAGATAGTTACGAACGCTTTTCTTGCACGTTTACAACTCCGTTAGGAATTAATCCCCTGACAATCGTTATGGGCATAAGTTCTGCTTATTCCGAACCAGTTGATCCAGCCAAACCATCGATGAGTGGAATTTTAATTGACGCTATCCAGCTTGAAGAAGGGCCAGGAGCTACGCCATTTCTTGAATCTGGTTATGGCTCGGTGCAGAAAACCCACCTTAAAGTCGCGCCAGATTATCTTAATTGCGCGCTAGACGATTCGCGGGCTCTATGTCAAAAGTATGCCCCGGTTTGTTTGCCTGAAGAAGTTGGTTGCGAACTTTACGCGCCAGCAGATGGCGATCCAGCTGTACCCGGAATCGTTGGCTCGGCTGATCGTTGTCCGGCCGAATGTGTTGGCTACGCCACCTTTAAACAAGAGCCAACAAATTTTGAAGCGTCAAATTTTCCGCTGTACTTTATTCCGAAGAGTAGCCAATCTTGCAACGCTAAAGCTGTTGGTTGTGATGAATTTACTAATCTAGACACCTCGGCCTCTGGCGGTGAAGCGCGTGAATACTTTACTAGCGCGCGTTTATGTCAAAAACCAGCCGTAGACAGCGCTACCTTTTATACTTGGGAAGGTTCAGACACAGTGGGTTATCAGCTAAAATCATGGAACCTTAAAAAGAGCAATCAAAATAATGGGCCGTGCACAAAATTGAACCCAACTAATCCGAGTTTATGCAGCGATGATGGAATAATCGGCGTTTGCGCGCCGCAAGAGGTGACTACAAACCCTGACTGTCGCGAATTTTATGATGCCACTGGCAATATTTATCGCCGTCTTTATTCCAAAACAATTGTTTCTAGCCCTGACTGCAAGCCATATAGAAAAACTGATTCTAATCAAGCTAATTGCCAAACTGCTGGCGGCGCCTGGACTGGAGCTACTGGCGTTTGTTCTTATAACATCTTAAGAGCCGAGAGCGGACAATGCGCGGCCCCAGAAGCCGGTTGTCGCGCTTATACTGGTAACGCTGGAAAAAATATTTACACATTATTCAGTGATAATTTCTCTGACGGCACTGTTGGCAAGTGGGCTGGCGGCGCGCCATCTTCAGAAAGCCTTAAGGTTGGCGATTCATCACTGACATCTAAAACCAATTTCTTAGCTCGTGACATTAGCGCGAGTCCGACTGGCGCTGGCAAGACATATTTATTAGAATTTTGGGCCAAAGGCATAAGCAAATCCGGCGGTCTTAAGATAAAGCTTGGAGGAACAAACTTACCGGAAGCGCATTTTGCCGGCCTAGCTAGCAAGCCAAAAGTAGATTTGGGCGTTGAGTGGCAAGAATATCGTTTGGGTCCGTTAGAAATTAGTCAGGATCTGGTCGTAGAGCAGCTGCTTTCCATTAGTAATTTTAATTTAATTTTTGTTGATAATATTATTTTGCGTGAAGTTTCAGCCAATGTTTACTTAATTAAAAATTCGTGGAAAACGCCTCTTTCTTGCGATCAAACTCTTGCGGGCACACCTCTGCCGCAAGCAATGTTGGGCTGTGAAGAATATAAAGACCGCGCCAGTACCCCGCATTATCTAAAATCTTTTGATAGATTGTGTCGCGAAAAAGCCATTGGTTGCGAGGCCTTTATCAATACATATAATTCCACCGAAGTTGAAGTAAAGACGCGTAATTTAGGCGCGGGTGTTACCGTAACTGTTCCGCGAGATAAAAATATTTATGTTGTTAATGATCCCAAATTTGCTTGCGTGGCTGAAGTTACTGGTTGCAGTACCTTTGG
>CAZVIU010000007.1:7465-23380 GCA_964626935.1 uncultured Gammaproteobacteria bacterium | reverse complement strand
AGATCATGCCTAGTCTCGTGGGCTCGGAGATGTGTATAAGAGACAGGGTCGTCTTGTGGCGCGCAAGGGTTTTGATAAAGTTATTGAAGCGTTGCCAAAAATTTTGCGTGAAATTCCCGAAGCAGTTTATGTGATTTTGGGTGATGGGCCCTATAAAAGTGAATTGGAACCCAGAATCCTCGCACCAGCCCTGATTTCATCAGGGAGGTACGGGGCAGACAAAAATCAAAAAGTAAGGGTTTTAATAATACCATCTGCGAATGATGATGAATTGCGCGCCTGGTATGAACTTTGTGATGTTTTTGCCATGCCGGCGCGGCAGATTGGCGCTGATGTTGAGGGGTTTGGTATAGTCTTTCTAGAGGCTGCTTTGTGCGGTAAGCCGTCAGTTGGTAGCAGAAGCGGCGGCATACCTGAAGCAATTGAACATGGCAAAACCGGAATTTTAGTTGATCCGGAAAATGTGGATGAAATCGCGCGCGAACTTATAAGATTGCTTAAAGATAATGATTTGCGAATAAAGATGGGTGAGGCGGCTAAGGAGCGGGTTTTAAAACACTTTGTTTGCAAATAAATTTTATGGAGAATGAAACGCCAGAAATTTTAACCGAACGCCTAGTTGATTATGCTTCAAGCCTGCGCCGGGCCAACAAATTACAACTCCGAGAAGCTATCGGGCAAGCATTGGATTATTTTGGCATTAGTGATTTAGACGAACGTGATAAGTTTTTCCATCAGGTTGGCAAAAGTTTTGGAGAACGCGCCGCTCGAGCTAAAAAAAGAAAACCGTCAGCGCTTAAAAAAGCGGTTGGACAAGAAGCGCGAGATCTTTGGCGCGCTGAAGCCAAGCGTGCCGGATTTGAAGATCCAGAAGATTATCTCAAGCGCCTTGAAGAATAGTTACTTGTATAGCGCCAGAATACGAGAGCGCTAGAGCACAAGAACAATGCTTTTATGTTTTCACGCTTTAATGCGCTCTCGCGCCTTAATGTTTTCATGTTTTAATGCTTCATGACCATTAGTATTATCATCCCGCATTACAATCACACCAGAGCCTTAGCTAAGTGTTTAAATTCAATTGCCGCGCAAACCTGGCGCGATTTTGAAATTATTATTGTTGACGATGGATCAGGCGAAGCAGAAAGATTAATTTTACAAAAAATGTTGCGGTCGTACGGAACTAACCATGGGACCACGCAAGAGGAGGCGCGATTTTATGGAACTGACCGTGAGATGGCAATAAGAATTATTTGGAGCAAACACCGCGGCGCTAATGTGGCCAGAAATACTGGAGCAGCCGAGGCTCGAGGCGAATATCTGCTTTTTTGCGATGCTGATATTATCATGCGGCCGGATATGCTTGAAATAATGATGAAGACCCTGGAGGCGCATCCAGCCGCCGCTTATGCTTATTCATCTTTTCGTTTTGGTTGGAAAATATTTCATCTTTGGCCTTTTGATGAGACCAAACTCAAGCAAAATAATTTTATCCACACTACCTCGCTTTTACGGCGCGAACATTTTCCCGGTTTTGACGAAAAGATTACGCGATTGCAAGACTGGGATTTATGGCTTACAATACTGAAACGAGGTGGTTGGGGAATATGGATTCCAGAGATCTTGTTTAAAGTTATTTTACATCACAAAGGAAAGTCTTTTTGGCTGCCATCATTTTTTTATAAAATACCGTGGTTAAAGTTTGGTATAAGAATTGCCGCGCTTCAAGACTTTAATCAAGCAAAAAAAATCATTTTAGAAAAACATAAACTGTTTTAAATAATTTTAAAAATATGCTCGAGACACAAGCTCTAAGAGAAAAAGAACCTGTGCCAGAACTGACGCTTCAAGAACACAATGGCATTCAGACAAAATTAATTGAAAGATTTATTAGCGGAGGAGGTACCGAGACAGACTGGGTAAATAAATACGCGAAGCGTTTTCGTGAGCTTACTCAAGTTGACGAGAGTATTCGGTTACTGATACACCGTGATCCAGACATGGCGCTGGATGTTATTGAAGAAGCGTTGACAGGAAAGGAGACTAATTAAATGCGGATTTTGATACATTTTGATACATTAAATTTTGTAATTGAAAGATGATCAGATTCGAGGTTTTAAAGAAATCTAATAAATCTCATGCTCGATTAGGTATTTTGGCAACTCCGCACGGCGTCATTGAGACGCCGTCTTTAGTACCTGTGGCTACCCAAGCCACGGTCAAAACCTTGAGCAGTGATGAAGTTCTTCTAACCAAGACACAGGTTTTAATTTGCAACACTTATCATCTGCGCCTAAAACCAGGAGAACAGATCATTAAATCCGCCGGTGGACTTCATAAATTTATGAATTGGCCACGACCGCTTATGACTGATTCTGGCGGTTTTCAAGTTTTTAGTCTTGGTTTTGGCCATGATTTAAAAATTGGAAAAATTTCTAAGACTAGTAAGCGCCCAGATGATAAAGTAAAACAAGGAGTACAGCCAAAAGATGTAAAAATTACTGACGATGGCGTTTATTTTCGTTCGCCAATTGATGGCATCAAACTTTTTTTCGGACCGCAGGAATCAATTAAAATTCAAGCCCACCTTGGCGCTGATATTATTTTTGCTTTTGATGAATGTCCGCCGCCAAACGCCAGCCGCGCTTATTTAGAAAAGTCATTGGCGCGTACTCACGCTTGGGCTAAAATTTGCCTTGCGACTAAAAAATCTAGTCAAGCGCTTTTTGGTATTGTGCAAGGTGGAAAATATAAGGATTTGCGTCATAAGAGCGCTAAGTTCATAAGCTCTTTACCTTTTGATGGTTTTGGTCTTGGCGGAGAATTTGGCGCGAACAAAGAAGCTATGATTCGTATGATTAGCGTTGTCAATCAAGCCTTGCCCGAAGATAAGCCGCGACATCTTTTAGGCATTGGTTATCTGGAGGATATTCCCAAGATCATTAAAGCTGGCGTGGATTTATTTGATTGCACAGTGCCAACGCATTATGCCCGACACAATGTTGCTTTTACTTCCTCGGGCAAGCTGGATATGGTTAAGTCAAGTTTTTTAAAAGAATTAAGGCCACTAGATAACAAGTGTGCTTGCTCAGTCTGCCAAAATTATACGCGTAGTTATATTGCCCACCTTGTCCGCGCCAAAGAAATCACCGGTTTAAAACTTCTAACACTTCACAACCTTTATTTTTTTAATAATTTTGTTGAAAAAATTAGAGCCGATATAAAAAGCGGTAGATTGTAGCTGTTCCGCCTGCGGCGGATCAAATGTCAGATGTTATATTATGGATTTATCAATCATTATAGTTAATTGGAATGTTCGCGACTTATTGCGGCGCTGTCTTGAATCAATTTTTCTTCAAACAAAAAACATTAGTTTTGAGGTTTTTGTTGTAGATAATAATTCTTCTGACGGCTCGCTGGACATGCTTAAAAACATGAGGTCGAACCTCGACGCACTCCGCAGCCCCGATGCCTTAGTCGGGGCGAAGGAAGGAGGTTCGACCTCGCTAATTGATAAATTGCATTTAATTATGAACGAAGAAAACGTTGGGTTTGCCAAAGCTAACAATCAAGCCTTGCGCGAGGCAAAAGGGGAGCTGGTGCTATTTTTAAATCCAGATACAGAGCTTCGCTCTGGATTAGATAAACTTCTCGCCTTAATGCGCTTACGCCCTGATGTTGCCGCTCTAACTTGTAAATTAGTCAACCCCGACGGTACTCTCCAGCGCAACGTTAAAAGGCATCCAACTTTTTGGTCGCAGGTTTTAATAATGTTAAAATTGCATCATTTTTCTTCGTGGTGCCAAAGCATTAAACATTATTTAGCTCACGATTTTAATTATAGCCGTGAGCAAGAGGTTGAACAGGTAATGGGTGCATTTTTCTTAACACGACGCAAGCTCATTAACGAACTTAAAGGATGGGATGAAGATTATCCGTTGTGGTGGGAAGATGTGCAGCTTTGTCAAGATTTTGCTCGCCGTGGTTGGAAAATTATTTACACGCCAACTTATGAAGTTTTGCACCACGAGGGCAAAAGTTTTGCCCAAGTAATGCATTTATCTCGCCAGCGACGTTTCAATCGCGGTATGATTATATATTTTCGGAAAAATGGTAAATGGTGGCAGGTTAAGATTTTACAAATTTTAAGCCCCATGAGTTTAATTCTCGCCTCTTTAACGCAACTTTTAAAAATAAAACCCCGTTCTCAATCAAAAATCTAGATTATTAAAACTATAAAGATATTCACGATCGTGAATATCTTTACGGAACAATATTCCGATGTCCATTTAAAAAATAGTCCCGCGGAGCGGGACTATTTTAATTTGATGAAGCTTCTGGTGTGCGAGCTAATTTAGCCAGCTCATAAAACCAACGATGACGCCAAATGCGCGAGTTACTAACTCCGGTGCTACCGTCTTTTTCCGCGCCTTCGAAACCACACTCCTTAAACCCGGCTCGTTCAAGCTCAAGATCATGTTCATACAACACGTGTAACACCTCGCCAAGAGGATAATTCCGTTCTGTTTTATAAATCATTTTATCCTTATCATCAAAATAGAATAGACGCACAAGAGAAATATTCATTTGCCCCTGTTCAATAAGATCCATAATCAGAGTTACTTTGTGAATTGGTTTACCCTGGCGAATCAGCATTATTTTTTCCTTTTTGGGTAAACAAGCCCAGCATATTGGCCGGCTTCAACATAAATGCAAGCCTCGTTAATAGCAGAGGCAATTTTGCCCAGTTCTTCAAGCAAAAGCGGCAGTCGTTCTTTGCCCAAAAATGAGACACGGAATTCTCGGCACTCGTCATCTAAAAGCTTGCCTCGATCATTACGCCAAATACCAAAGTTTGGGATCAAAGTAGTTGTAAAGGCATCAAAATTTCGAGCCAGAAACTGCCTTAGATATTTTTCTACAGTTGTGTCTTCATAGGGGAAAGCTAACTTGCCTGAAGGGATCAAAAACCGCGCTGGTCGGCCAAGATCTTGCAAATGATAATTTACGCCTTGAGCAAACACATGCCACTTATTTTGCCTGCTCATTTTGTTTCTCCTGCTAGCTCAGTAGTTTATCAAGTTCTTCAACGATATAGTCGCCGACGGGAGAACTCAGAAATATGCAGCCGCTTTCAAGAGTCACATCGCACTGGCGACAAACCCACTGACGATTATTTGGGTTTCGAGGCTCGGAAAGAGCTAAAGAATAGTTTGGGCAAATTTTTTTATCCCAACAGCCTTCGTGAGCTAAGCGCGCCATCTCAATATCTTCGCGTCTAATCCACCAGGCCGCTTGTTCATTTCTAATTGTAGCCACAACCTCTTCAAAACGTTGAGCAGGAACCTCTAAGCCAAAGGCCCATGATGCACAATGATATGATGAGCTCATATCAGCATGGCAAAGCCGTAAGCCCAGACTGACGGCAGTAGAACGACATCTGCTCAAACGAAGATTGTGGCCGGGCATAACCTTACTTACTGGAATGACAGCGTTGCAACCAACACCGGCCTGATAAACAAGTAAGAGATGACTATTTTGTTGCCAGTGTTCAAACGTATCTTTTCCCAACCTCCACATTTTTGATGGCCCTCGTTCATCTAAAGTAAAATTCATCGGTTCAACGAGATAATGCCGATTACGGCGTCCGTGTTCATATTCATAGCTTAAATCAGAAAAATTCACCACAGTCTCTCTCTCCGTCCTGTCGGTTTAAATAAAGGATTAATTGAGTCGCCATTCCAACACAACGGTGTCCTTGTCGGAAGGGGTAGGATAACAGCTCCAGGTAAAGCATATTCTTGTTCTAGTGCTCCACCTTCTTCCATAGTCTCCTCCTGGTTTTTCAACGAACTATTGGTCACTAGACCAATCGTAAAATCATACCCCAATTTTAAGCTACTGTCAAGACTGTCTTGACCCATAAATTTTTTCATGTTAATTTATTTTTAGAACCTTTAAAAGGAGAAAGAATTGATTACCGATGAGGGGAAGTAACTGATATTTTTTGGAAATGTCAAAAGATTATTTGAGGTGTAAAAATGAGCAACCGTCAACCCAAGATTAAGCCCCGTGATATTATTTTAGTTTCTGTAGTAGGAATAGTTGTGGGAATAAATCATGGTTGGTATTTTGGTTTAGCAGTAAGTGGTTTTACAGCCCTGATGATCTACCTTTTAGATAAATTAAAGAGTAATGATGAATTTTGGGATGGGTTATAGGCAACAATGAGATAGGTTATAAGCTCTGTTAAATCGCAGAGCTTTTTGATAAAAACAAGGAAGACGGATAATCATTTTTTAATCCCTTGACTTCATTTTTATTTTTTCAATTCTCTTTTTTCTATTGTCTAATTCGCGTGAATAGGTAAATGGAGGCAAGGTGGTGCTATGAAACCTTGACAGATAAAAGTAGATATGGTAAAGTAATGGCAACCTTGAAAATTTAATCAGGAGGAGATAGTTAGAAAAAGTGTACGGGATACATAAAAGATGATAATGACCTGCTTTAAAAAAAGGGGGGGGTGGCCTGGCCTAGAATAGAATTCGAACTGGGCTAAAATGGTCGATGGATTCGGACGAAGCCGAAAGGAGGCGCGGCATGGAAGTACTAGGAAAATTGACCGCATCTGCGCTCACGCTCCTACTAGCATTAACTCCGTTTTGGTTATATTTGACAGCTCAACACCTTCTTGATCCTCAAGGTTTTTGGCAAAGGTTACTTGTGGTTGGAGTTGGGGTATATTTTTTGGGTGGTCTTCAGATCATTTTTTTAATTTTATGGCTTATGTTTACTGTTTACATATTGGTTGAAGATTAAAAAAGTTGGGTTAAACATTCGGACATCTCAAAGACCCTAATCATGGGTCTTTTGTTATTTTATACACACTTGACAAGCTATAGCCATTGTATATACTATAGATATATGGCAAAAACAATGATTAATGTAAAAACGGATAAGGAAGTAAAAAATAATGCCCGTAGACTTGCGGAAGACCTGGGGATTTCTTTAAGCGACGTCATCAATGTATCGCTAAGAAATTTTATAAGGACACGCGAGATTAGAATCTCAAATGTTCCACATATGACACCAGAACTAGAGAATTTGTTGGGCGTAATTGAACACGACATTAAAACCGGGAAAAATCTCTCCGGTAGTTTAGAGACCACGCGAGAGGTTCGTCGTCATCTTGATTCTTTATGAAAATCATCTTCCACGGTAACTTCGATAAGCGCTATAAGAAATTACGGAAGAACGAGCAAAGACAAACTAAAGAAAGACTCGAGCTATTCCTGCATGACGAATTTAACCCGATATTAAATAACCACCCCCTTAAAGGAAAATATAAAAATTATCGTAGTATAAATATCACTGGAAACTTGCGGGCGCTCTATAAATTACACGATGCTGATGTTCGTATCTTTGTTGTCGTTGACACGCACAGTAATTTATATAAATTAGGATAGTCCTCACTCAACCAGAAAAAGACCCGGGCAGGATCTTTTATTATTATATAGAGGCATCCTTGTTGCAACAAAAACCCCCGTAAAATTATTAAAAATTGTCTTAGCGCGGCAAAAATATCTTGGGGTTGACAAAATTTATACTCTATGTTTAGATATAGCAGGCACGCAGGAGGGAAGCCATGTGGTGGACAGTGGTAACTGTAGCCGGTTGGGTCATTTTGGTTGTGTTAGCTGGACTCGTTTTGACGCGATTTTTAGCACAGTTTAGCTTTGAGCATAACCTAGTTACTGGTGAACGTTCTTTAAGCAGATCATCGCGCTTGGGTAGATATTATGATTGGTTGGCTTTTAGCGACAACCGGTTTTTTAAACAAGAGTGGTGGAATAATGGGAATAGTTTGGATGTTTGTACGGTTGGTAGCAGAGTTTTCTGGAGAACAGTGTTTCTCGCGATTTGCGCAGTTACTGCTCTAATGCTCCTTACAGGATTTTTCGTGCTGCCTTACGGTGTTTATAAATACGGCTGGGTGGTCCTCTCCGACATCTCTAAAGTTCCTATTAGCCTGTTGATGAAATCAATATTTTTTGTTGGAGGGTTGGCGTGGTTACTGGTTGGTACATTTATTCTGATCGTATCTATGAGGTTTTTGGGTGAAAAATTGAACGACTGGGTAGCAGAAAGAGATTCAAGGAAACAGGTTGTTAGTGAGGTTGAACCAACTATTAAACAAGAACCAGTCTTGACTGCGTGGTTGAAATCAGTTAAGGACAGGGTTTGTTATAGAGTAAAGGTGGTTGATTAAATAGTTCCAATTGAATAGATAAATAGGATGAAAAGGTTTATTTACGGAGTGATCTTAGTGAGTTTATTTGTAACTGAAGCAAGAGCAGAAGCGAGAGACGAAGAACAGTCTTGGAAAGCCCGGGCGTGGACAGGTTCTGAAGTTGCTTTGGCCACGAGTTTCGCCATCGGGAACTTTCTTGACATTTATCAAACATCGCAAATTGAAAGAATTGGCGCCCAAGAAGCAAACCTGCTCTTTAGAAATAGCGACGGTTCGCCAAATATGAGACGAGTGGTTGTAGCTAAGAGTATCGTGCTTGGCGGCGTTATGCTCGTTTTGCATTATTTTCCTCATCATGCAAGAAAGCAGACATTAAAAATAATGAATGTTTTACAATTTGGTGTAGTTATTTGGAACGAAGGGGCGACTGGCGGATTACTCTTTAAATTTTAAAGCTAGGAAATCCCTAGCTTTTTAGTTTTTAATTTAGCTGACAGATAAAAGCCTTTTTGCTATAATTACAGAACTTGGAACGGTTTAAGATCCCCAATGGAACAATCACAAAACCAAAAATCAACTAAAGAATCCATCGTCTGGTATGCCCTTTCTCTAGCTTGGCAGTTGGGGTATACTATTGCCATACCGCTAGTAGTTTTAGCTTTGGCTGGGAGATTCGCGGATAAGAAGCTCGGAAGCGCACCGTGGCTGTTGCTCGCTGGCATCATAATGTCATTGGTTATTTCCTCGTTAGCAATCTCAAGGAAAATATCCTTTATTATGAGAAGCGAGCAAGGAATTAAGAATAAGGAATTAAGAATTAAGCGCGAAAACCGTGAAGATTCATTTCGTGAAACCCCTGATTCATAATTCTTAATTCATAATTCTTGATTCTTGTAATATGAATATAAGTCTAAGCGCAGAACCATTGTTTTATATCGGTTCATTGGTGATCACTAACACCTTGCTTATGAGCTGGATGATCGTGGTTTTTGTAATTGTAATTAGTTTAGTTTTACGGGCGCGGTTGCAAACTGTGCCGCGAGGGTTTCAGAACGCGGCTGAAGCAGTGGTGGAAAAATTACTTGGGTTTATTGAATCAATTACCCAAGATAAGGCGCAGGCGCGTAAATTTTTTCCAATTGTCGGCACAATTTTTACTCTTGTTTTGATGAGCAATTGGCTTGAAGTTGTGCCGGGCTTAGGCACAGTTGGCCTGCTTGAAATATATGAAGGCAAGCCAATCATTATCCCATTCATTCGCTCAATGTCTGCTGATCTAAATTTCACCCTAGCTTTAGCTATAAGCGCGGTTTTAGCCGTGCAGATTTTTGGCATTATGAGCATTGGTTTTTTTAAATATGCCAAAAAATTTATCAATTTCAAAGGCCCGATTGAATTTTTTGTCGGACTTCTGGAGCTTATAAGCGAAGTGGCTAAAATTGTGTCTTTTTCATTCCGACTTTTTGGTAATATTTTCGCTGGTGAAGTGCTCTTGACTGTAGTTTTATTTCTGGTACCATATTTAGTACCGTTGCCGTTTTTATTCTTAGAGATATTTGTTGGTTTTGTGCAAGCGCTGGTCTTTTCAATGTTAACACTCGTATTCTTAAAGATGGCAGTAACAAAACACGCCGAGAGTCACTAAGTCACTAAGCATCAAGTTATTAGGTTACTAAGTCATTAAGTCATCGCGTTATGAGGTCATTGATAAGGAAACTCAATGACTCAATAACTCAATGACTAAATACTAAGGTTATGGAAGAAGGTTTAGTTGGAAATTTAGATGCGGTAAAATCGATTGCCGCCGCAGTCGCAATTGCGGTCGGCGCGTTTGCTCCAGCCATGGCTATAGGTAATCTGGCTGGCAAAGCAATGGAAGCGATTGGTCGTAATCCAGAAGCCGCGCCAAAAATCCAAACGGCCATGATCTTGGCCATTGCTTTTGCTGAAGCGATCGCCATCTATGCGCTCGTTGTCGCGCTCATCATTAAATTTGTATAATAGAAGCTAATTTGCGCTATGACAACGCCAATTTACGTCAACTCCTGATGTATCATGGCGTAGTTATGGCGTTTTTGTGGCTTCTATAATTCATGGAGTTAATTGAAAAACTAGGTATTGATTGGCGCCTGCTACTTGCCCAGATCGTGAATTTCCTGGTTTTATTTTTTGTTTTGACTAAATTCGTTTTTAAACCATTGATTAAATTTTTGGACGAACGATCGCAGAAAATTGATGAGAGCTTGGTTAACGCGGATAAAATACAAAAAAATTTAGAGGAAGCCGTGAGAGAAAAAGAAGCAATAATACTTGCTTCACGACACGAGGCGCAAGATATATTGGTTCAAGCCAAGCAACAGGCCGAAGAACTACAACAAACATTGCGTGCAGAAGCGCAAACTGAAGTTGCCAAAATTTTAGAAAATGGCCGCGCCGAGCTTGTCCGTGACCGGAAAGAAATGAACAAAGAATTAAAAGAAGAAGTGGTTGAGCTTGTCGCCGAAGCAACTAAACGCTTGCTCAGTACAATCGTGGATGAGCGCGTGGATCGAGAATACGTTAATAAAATACTTTCTAAAGTATAATTTGATTATATTATGCAGCCAAACCCAAAACAATATGCAGCAAGTTTATTAGAGCTCGCCAAAGGAGCGACCAAAAAGGAAGTACCGGTAATTGTTGACCAATTTATTCAATATCTAGTTCGCTCGAGACAGTTTCGTTTTGCCAGTAAGATCTTAGAACAACTTGAAAATTTAATACGGACCGAAGAGGGGAAGATAAAAGTAGTTGTCCAGAGTGTTAATCGTATAGATAAATTTACACGTGGACATATTTTAAATTTTTTACGTAAACAAGAATCTGAAGTTGAGTTTGAAGAAACAATTGATCCTAATATTTTAGGCGGCGTAAGATTGCGATTAAATGATTTATTGGTTGATGCCACGCTTTCCGGACAGCTTGAAAAATTGCGAAACGAATTAATAAGTTAATGAATTAACAAGTTAGTGGGTTGATTCGTTAACTAAATAATTGTCCAATTCAAAACTTTTACTACAAACTTTTAAAAAACAGATTGCTGAATTTAAAGTTGACATTAAAGAAGAACACGTTGGCACCATCCTTGAAGTAGGGGATGGGGTGGTTAGAATTTCCGGACTTTCAAATGTTATGGCCGGGGAAATGGTTGAAGCACCTAATCAAACCTCTGGTAGTTTGACTTCGCCGACTACCGGCGTAGTTCTTAATTTAGAAGAGGATGTTGTTGGCGCGGTCATTTTAGGCGACTGGGCTAATCTTCGTGAGGGCGACTTGATTAAATCTACCGGCCGTATTTTATCTGTACCGGTTGGCAATGAATTAGTTGGCCGGGTTATTGATCCTTTGGGAAGACCTCTTGATGATAAGGGTTATTTTAAAACTAGCAAGGTTTATCCGATTGAAAAAATCGCTTCTGGCGTAATTACTCGCGAACCAGTTAGCATACCGCTTCAAACCGGCATTAAAGCTATTGACGCCATGATTCCAATTGGCCGCGGACAGCGTGAATTAATCATTGGCGATCGGAGCACAGGAAAAACTGCCATTGCTCTCGATGCCATTATTAATCAAAAAGGCAAAGGGGTCACCTGTATTTATGTTGCTATTGGCCAAAAAGAAAGCAAGGTGGCTAAAATTGTTGCTAAGCTTAAGGAGTCCGGAGCCATGGAGCATACAATTGTTGTCGTGGCCGGCGCTTCGGTCCCAGCTTCAATGTCTTATATTGCTCCTTACGCCGGCTGTGCCATCGGTGAATATTTTATGGATCAGGGGGGCGATGTTTTAGTGGTTTATGACGATCTTTCGAAACATGCTTGGGCTTATCGCCAAATTGCTTTGTTGCTTCGTCGGCCGCCGGGCCGCGAAGCCTATCCGGGCGATATTTTTTATCTTCATTCTCGCTTATTGGAACGCTCTGCCAAAATGAATAGAGATAATGGCGGCGGATCGCTCACGGCTTTGCCGATTATTGAAACCCAGGCCGGAGATGTTTCTGCTTACATTCCAACCAATGTTATCTCTATTACCGATGGTCAGATTTATTTGGAAAGCGATCTTTTTTATCGCGGTATTCGACCAGCCTTGAATGTTGGTTTATCCGTTTCTCGGGTTGGCGGCGCGGCTCAAATTAAAGCAATGAAAAAAGTTGCCGGACGATTGCGGCTAGACCTGGCGCAATTTCGGGAGCTTGAGGCTTTTGCTCAATTTTCCACTGATCTTGAAGAAGGCACGCGCGCCCAGATTGAACGCGGTCGACGGATTGTTGAGATATTAAAACAACCACAGTATTATCCACAACCAGTGGCTAATCAGGTAGCTATTCTTTATGCCGCCACCAATGGTTATTTAGACAAAGTTGAAATCAAAAAAGTTCGGGAATGGGAAGCCGGGTTGCACGACTACCTTAACACGGTAAGAAAAGATGTTTTAGACTTGATTGTGGAGAAAAAAGAATTAACCAAAGAAGTAGAAGAAAAGTTAAAAGAAGCGCTTGAGGAATATAAAAAGATTCATTAAAACATGAAAACATTACTTTCATGAAAGCATGAAAACATAAAAGCATAAAAACAATTTTTGTTTTAATGCTCTAGTGTTTTAATGCTCTAGTGATAAATGTCAAGTTCAAGAAGACTGATAAGAAGAAGAATAAAATCTATCTCCAATACGAAGAAAATTACCAACGCCATGGAAATGGTGGCGGCTAGCAAGATGAGAAAAGCGGTCAGCGCTCGGGGGGCCACGCGTGCATATGCTAATCTTGCCTGGAGCATTTTGGGCGAGATTGGCAAAACCTTGGATGTACAAGCGCATCCGCTTTTACGAAAAACCGGAAAAGCTAAAAAAAATTTAATTATAATTATAGCGTCTGATCGCGGGTTAGCCGGATCGTATAATTCAGCCGTTGGGCGAGTTTTAGCTGAAGAAGTTAGTAAGATGAAAGGGGCAGAGATTAATTATCTTACGATCGGCAAAAAAGCTTCAAGTTTGATAAAAAAAATCAATGGAAAATTAGTTGCTGCGTTTACAAATTTAGCTAATAATCCGCAAAGCTTGGATATAAGACCAATAGCTGGTTTGGCTATGAGCGATTTTATAAGCGCTAAATATGACCGGGTTTACTTGCTCTACACGGATTATTATTCAGCCCTGCGTCAGGTCGCGCGGATAAAACAATTATTGCCGATTGAGCAGGACGACGAACTCGGGGCAATAGGAAGAAAAAATCTACAACCTACAACTCACAACCTACAATCTAATGACGGATACTTGTTTGAACCAAATCAAAAGCAAATTCTTGATATGATATTTCCCCGAATTATTGAGACCCAAGTTTATCAAGCCTTGCTGGAGTCGGTGGCATCTGAACATTCAGCGCGAATGGTGGCGATGAAAAACGCAACTGAAGCCGCCAGTGAAATGGTTGATGACCTTCGCTTTGCATTCAATCAATTAAGACAAGCAACGATTACCAGAGAACTGGCAGAAATTGCCGCGGCTAAAATGACAATATCGAAATATTAATAAAACGGCCGCGTTAGCGCGACCGTTGTTCAGCCAGTTTCTCTAATGATGTCAGTGCTAAGATGTTTAAATTCTGGTTTGACTTGACAAACACGGCACCTTCTGTGATTCTTATACATTCGGCTAAGCAGATAATCTTTTGGATTTTGAGTGGTTTTTTTAACAATAAAGATTTCTTCGTAATGTTCTCTGCAGTGTTCGCAGACAAATCGGCATCGCAAGATTACTCGCGTTACTCCTTGACTGTTCTGACCGCTTGAGGCCACTTGCTTCCTCCGCCAAAGACCTACTTAGAGATTATCAAAACATTGAATTATGTCAATAGGCAAAATTACACAAATTATTGGTCCGGTAGTTGATGTGCGTTTTACCGAAGCTAAGCTTCCGGCGATGTTGAATTCCCTAAAAGTCCAAGAGTCTGGATTAACTTTAGAAGTACAGCAGCATTTAGGTGACGGAGTTGTGCGGGGAGTAGCCATGTCTTCAACTGACGGCGCGCGGCGCGGCATGGAAGTTTTGGACACTGGTGAACCGATCAACGTGCCTGTCGGCAAGGAAACACTTGGCAGATTATTTAATGTGCTTGGTGAACCGATTGATGGAGGAGGCAAGGTCTTGGCAAAAAAACATTATCCAATTCATCGAAAGTCACCCCCCTTCAGCGAGCAATCAACAAAAACAGAAATTTTTGAAACCGGCATTAAGGTTATTGATTTGATTAGTCCATTTATAAAAGGCGGCAAAGTTGGGCTCTTTGGTGGCGCTGGTGTTGGCAAAACTGTGGTGGTTAAAGAATTGATTAGAAATATCGCGGCTGAACATGGCGGTTATTCAGTTTTCGCCGGCGTTGGCGAGCGTACGCGTGAAGGCAATGATCTTTATTTAGAAATGAAAGAAGCCAAAGTGCTGGACAAGACTTCAATGGTTTTTGGGCAGATGAATGAGCCGCCGGGGGCGCGCGCTCGCGTGGCTTTAAGCGGACTTTCTATGGCTGAATATTTCCGCGACGAAGAAGGTAAGGACATGCTTTTATTTATTGATAATATTTTTCGTTTTACGCAAGCTGGAAGTGAGATTTCCGTTCTTTTAGGGCGTACACCATCAGCAGTTGGATATCAGCCCACACTGGCGCAAGAACTAGGGGAGCTGCAGGAACGTATTACTTCCACAACCCGCGGTTCAATCACTTCAGTTCAGGCAGTTTATGTGCCGGCCGATGACTTAACTGATCCAGCGCCAGCAACAATTTTTGGGCATTTAGATTCAACTGTAGTTTTGTCGCGCCAACTAGCTGAATTAGGAATTTACCCAGCTGTTGATCCGCTAGATTCTAACTCAACTATTTTAGATCCACAAATAGTTGGCGAAGAACATTACGAAGTGGCGCGTCGCCTTCAACAGGTTTTACAGCGTTACAAAGACTTGCAAGATATTATTGCAATTTTGGGTATGGAAGAGTTATCTGATGAGGACAAGCTCATAGTATCGCGCGCCAGAAAAGCGCAAAAATTTTTATCTCAACCGTTTTTCGTGGCTGAACAATTCACCGGCCTGGCGGGAAAATATGTGCCGCTCTCGGAAACCGTTCGCGGCTTTCGCGAAATTCTTGATGGCAAATATGACGATCTGCCAGAACAGAAATTTTATATGAAAGGCAGTATCGAGGAAGTTAAATAACTTAAAATTTAAATATCAAAAGGTAAAAAATAATTTTAACATTTTAAGCTGTCATTTTTTATTTTGATATTTGCATCTTACATTTATGATAATTGATTTTAAAATCGTCACCCCTGACCGTATTGTCTATGAGAGTAAAATAGACAGCGTTACTATCCCCACAACTGAGGGCGAAATCACTGTCTTACCAAATCATTTGCCGCTTGTTAGTATATTAGCGCCCGGAGAGCTTGTTATTCGTAAAAATAAAGAAGAGGTTTATATGGCTGTAGCCGGCGGTTTTGTTACCGTTCATCCCAAAAGCCAAGTTAGCGTTTTAGCTGATAGCGCCGAACGAGCTGAAGAATTAAGTTTAGAAGCAATTGAGAAAGCTCGTGACCGGGCGCGCCAGATACTTTTAGAAAAACGTAGCCTTGATGATGTTTCGT
>CAZVIU010000007.1:0-7455 GCA_964626935.1 uncultured Gammaproteobacteria bacterium | reverse complement strand
GAACGAGAACTGGCCAGATTCCGCGTTGCTCGTAAATTTAGAACATTAAAATCTAAAGGAAGACCTTCTGCAGAATAACTTTTCGTTACGAAACGCAGCAATTTCGCTACGAAAATTATTAGGGGACGAGTCTATTGGTTTACTACTCATATTTTTTTTCACATCATTGCCCATATTCTCACGAATAGGTAAATGAGAAATTAGCTGCTTAACCGATGAAATGTGATTCAAGTAACACAAGACCTCTTGTGAAATCTTGTTTTGCAAGAGGTCTATAGCGTTGTCGCTTGGATTTTGAAAAATAAAATCCGCCATCGAAGGATGTCGGGTGAATTGTCTGATACTTACCAGGAAGCCGTGAGGAAGATCTCGGTCCAGAAGTATCCTTGACTTTGATCTTCTTGGTGAACTGTTTTGACTCTCACGCTCAGGCCTTGTCTACGAAGGTAGTCAGCCACTTGGGCAGCCGTGCCTTTTAGCGTACGCTCAACTTGTTCCGCGAGCGTGTCTTTGCCAGATGCGAGACGCATGGTATCCGTATCATAGTATAGAGGCCGATTAATATACTCAATTGTCAAAGTAATTAAGCCGTGTTAAGGTAAACCCAGTCCATTGACAAAGAAGGCGGCACGACATGAATTGGAAAAAGCGGAAAATGATGTTAGCTTGGTTATTTTGGTTTGCCTTGATTTTGGTTGGTTTAGTGGTTAGCTATTTTCAGGGTTACTTTGGCGATGTTATTCGTGGAGATACCACTGGTCTTTCAATAGTCATTGGTGCTGTATTTCTTTTGGGACTTATTTGGAATTTCCGAAACGCTCTAAGAATTCAAAAAGAATTAAATAGCGCCTTTGTTATTGAGGCTAGTTGCGAAGAAGCAGATAAGTTTTCCAAAAATCCATTAAATCAAGTTTATAGTTGCGTGCTTTATGATGATCAAAGCGAGTGCGCCGAGCACACCCGAAACCTAATGGCTATTAACGCCCGCGCTGGATATGTGCCTGATCAGGGCAATTTAGTTGAAAGTATTCACGCGCGTTTAGAGCTTACTGAAAAATATACTCTTTATATTTGTGAAGCGTTGACGGCCTTAGGACTATTTGGAACGCTTATTGGTTTTATGATGATGGTTCAGGGCGGACTAGGCAATATGCTTAACAGCGCCGGGAATGTTGAAAGCATTGTGCAAAGCATTAAACAAGTGCTTGGCGGAATTGGCACGGCTCTTTATACAACGCTGGTTGGTTTGGCTTGTGCCTTGCCGCTACTCCTTTTGCATCTCATTGTCAAAAATGGCACCTCCGAGCTAGTGATTAAAATTACTGAAATTGGCGAAAGATATGTTTTGCCAAATTTGCCCAAAAATATGGAGAAATAATCATGCGCTTGCGAAGCGCTGATATGACCTCGCCGTTTTTACGAATCTTCACCGACCTGCTCTTTAACATCTTAATCATTGTTGTCTTAGTGCTTGCCTTGATCGCGCAATTAGTTAAGAAAATTAAAGTTGATGAAAATAAATCCCCAGAACAAATGGTTATGATGTTACCGGTAGATGCTGAGCTTGTTTTTGCCATTAAGTGGCCTTCAGGATCGCAAGATATTGACCTTTGGGCTCGTGGGCCTGACAAAATATCAGTTGGCTACAGCAATACGCGCAGTGGTGTTTTAGGATATCTTCGAGACGATGTTGGCCCTGATTTTGCCGATAAAACTTTTGAGTCAGCTAAGAATTATGAGATTATTACCGCGCCAAGTTTTGTGCCCGGCCACTATGTTGTCAACGTCCATTTTTATAATGGGCGAGGCGATAGTTCCGAAGTTTCCGTAGATTGCCAGATCTTGATACATAAAAATAACGAGGTGGAAGAAGTTTATCGTGGTAAGGTTAACTTAACTTTTGTAAAAGAAGAAAGGACTATTATTCAGTTTGATCTTATAGAGATTGCCAGAGAAAAATTTGCCATTGATAGATCCAGCATTAATAGTAACTTCCATTCCATCGTACCAAAATTAAAATGAAATATAGATTTTTAGAAAAGTTTTACCCTTACGGCATTCGGGTAAAACCTAAATATAAAGTTAAAAAGTCCCGTTGCGGGACTTTTTTGTTGGGGTGAAGTAGGATTTTATTTAGGATACGCAAGCTGGCCTGAAGGGTCATAGGTATAAATTTCAGCCTCATTTCCGCCGCCATACCAATTGCGCGCTTTTATTCTTATCAGCGTTCTATAACCTTGCTGTCCCAGACTCAAGATTCTTCCTATTTCTTCTTCGCTTTGAGAAAAAAAATTCTTTGGTAGAATTAAAAGTCGTGCGCCAAAAGATGGATCATCTTCCTTGCCGGAAACCAAAACATAAGCCCAGCCGCCAGCACTATGAATAAACGCACTTTCAACAATATATTTACCCGGACCAGCAAAAGGCGTTGGTCGTCCTAGCAGATCTCGCGCTCCAAAGTAAATAGCCAGGGCGGCGGCAACGACTATAATTAAAATTAAAACTTTTCTCCAAAAATTTATACCTTGTCCGACGATGACGAGATAAATTGAAAGAACTAAAAGTATCGCTAGAACAAAACAGACTACATCTTGCCGCATCTATTTTCCCCTTTCCAGCCCCCATTTTTAAAAAACGGTAGGACAGTTATTCGTACCTTTTCTTTTTAGCTTAGTAAGGCTTTGTTTCTAGATAGAGGCGGGCAGCTGGGAAATGCTACAAAAAGCGTTGCGGAGGCCGAGCGGCATGGCACCCCGATTTATCAGGGCGCGAGGCCGAGCGCCGAGCAGCAATTTCCTCGCAGGGGAAATTGACTGCGTCTTTTCGGAGCGTTTCCCAGCTGCCCACAATCATTTTTAAGCCTTCCCAAGCGTTTCCTTGCCTTCTCCCCATTCTACCGGACAAAGTTCGCCGGTTTGTAAAGCACGCAAGACGCGTAGAATTTCTTTTACTGATCGGCCAACGCCTAAATCATGGTAAAGCGCGTAACGAAGTATGCCATCTTGATCAATAATAAATGTGCCGCGAAGGGCAATGCCTTTTTCTTCAAGGAGCACGCCGTAATTATGCGAAACCTGATGAGTTATATCAGAAAGTAGGGGGTAGCGCAACTCGCCAAGCTCTTTTAGCCAAGCTTTATGCGCATGAACGCTATCCGTAGAAACTCCTAAGACTTGAGCATTAAGTTTGGCAAATTCGTCATAACGTTTGGAAAATTCGGTAATTTCTGTTGGACAAATAAAAGTAAAATCAAGTGGGTAAAAGAACAGTACTACCCACTTATCGCGGTAATCTGATAGAGAATATTCTTTAAATTCATTACCCCCTACCCCAGCTAGGGTGAAATTTGGAGCGGGACGAGAGACTTGAACCATAATTCATTAAAACACTAGAGCATAAGAACATTAAAACAAATTATTTTTATGTTTTAATGCTTTCATGCTTTAATGAGATATCAGGTTAAATACGTGAATCGTAGTTTATTGACGAAATGTTTTTAGCCCGCACTTTTCTGCCCTTTCATTCACCTCTCCCCAATCAATTGCTTTAAAAAAAGCTTCAATATAATCTACTCGCTTTAAGCCATAGTCAAGCATATAGGCGTGCTCAAATACATCCATAACTAAGAGCGGATTACATCCGGCAAAGTGCCCCACATCATGCTCATTGACCCAAACATTAAATATTCTTTTAGCTTCCGGGTCAAAGTACATAATTACCCAGCCGATGCCGCGCATTGCGCCCATGGCTCGAAAATCTTTCTCCCACATCTCGGTTGTCCCAAATTCGGCTTCAAGCTGTTTGCCAAGCGCTGAAAATCGGTCAAGCGGCGCAGTCGCCTTGGTCATGTTGCCGAAATATAATTCATGCAGGCGCATGCCGTTCCATTCCCAGCCAAAGCGTCTATTTAATTCTGCGTATTCTGGTGTTCCAAACTTTCCCTCTTTTTCCAGAGCCACCAAAATATCATTCAGTTTATTAAAATTAGTCACATACCCTTGGTAAAGAGTAAAATGATTTTTAAGAAGCGCGTCGGAAAATCCCGGCGTTCCCAAAAGATGATCAAAGTTTTTTATTTTGTAGGGCATATTAATTATAAATTAACGAGTTAACGGATTAATGAGTTAACGAATCTTGAAATTATCTTTTAAATATGTTAACATCATCTAAATATGAAGGCAAGCGTTTTTGACGGAATTTTAATTCATTATGGTGAACTGGCCTTAAAAGGCGATAATCGTTCTTATTTTGAAGACGCGCTCTTTAGAGGTATTCGGGAGCATCTTAAAGGGTTGCCGTTTAAAGAAATTAAAAGATTATACGGTCGTTTTTTCGTTGAAGCAGAAATTACCGAAATTAATAAGGCAGATTATAAACAAGCCTTGCTTCATATTTTCGGCATTGCCAACTTCTCCTTTGCTAAAAAAATTAAATCCCCGCGGTCCCATGGTCAGTTCCATGGGACCGTTGAAGGAACCGTTGAAGATACCATTGAAGAAATTAAGAAAGCAGTAGTTGATTTATTAAAAATTAGAATGCCGGCAAGTTTTAAAATCGAAACAATTAGGAGCGATAAAAGATTTCCACAAACCTCTTTAGAGGTGAGTAAGGGTGTTGGTGCAAACGTAGTCCGTGAATTAGGGTTAAGAGTAGATGTAGTAAATCCAGAAGTTACTTGTTTTGTAGAAATCACTGCCCAGGGCATTTTTATCTACCTTGATAAAATTCAAGGTTTGAGGGGTTTACCAACTGATACTGGTAGAACGGTGCTTGGATTTCTTTCTGGCGGCATTGACTCGCCAGCCGCTTGTTATAAAATAATGAGTCGCGGTGTTAGAGTTATTTTTACACATTTTCATTCTTATCCGCAAACTAGCCGCGCTTCCATGGATAAGGTTAAGGATCTGGCGAGCACTCTAGATAAATATCAGCTAAATTCCAAATTATATCTCGTGCCCTTTTTAGATATTCAAAAACAAATTTTGATGAATTGCGAGCCAGAAACACGAGTGCTTTTATATAGAAGAATGATGATGCGCATTGGCAATATCATCGCCGGCAAGGAGGGCGCGCAAGCCCTTGTGACTGGTGAAAGTTTGGGTCAAGTTGCTTCTCAAACTATCACCAATCTCGCGGTGATAGAAAAAGTTTCCATAATTCCAGTTTTGCGACCTTTGGTTGGCAGTGATAAAAATGAAATTATTGAGTTAGCCAGAAAGATTGAAACCTACGAAATTTCAATTCGTCCCTATGATGACTGCTGTCAAGTATTTTTACCGCCGCACCCCGCGACTTATGCAAGACTTGAAGATATAGAAAGAGAAGAAGGGAGACTAGAGTTTGATAGGTTAGTGAAAGAGGCAATAGAAAAAAGCGAAGTAATTAATCTTTAAATTCATGTCTGGTATTTTATACATCGTCTCTACCCCTATTGGTAATCTTGAAGATATAACTTTACGCGCGCTTCGTGTTTTGCGCGAGGTTGATTTGATATTAGCTGAAGATACGCGCGTCACTCGGAAATTGTTAGAGCACTATAAAATTAAAAAAGAACTGGCGCGTTATGACGAATACTCTCACGCGAAAATAGTTAATTGGATCCTTGGGCAACTTGAACAAGGTAAAAATATCGCTCTTGTCTCCGATGCTGGTACGCCGGGAATTTCTGATCCCGGACAAAGACTGGTAAACTATTTAGTCACTAAGTCATCAGGTCATTTAGCTGTTAAGTCACTAAGTCATTCAGTTATTGAGTCACCAAGTCATTTAGATGCAATAGTTAAAGTTGTGCCAATTCCTGGTTCTAATGCGGCGATAACCGCGTTGTCTGTCTCTGGTTTTCCAACTGAAAAGTTTTGTTTTCTTGGTTTTCCATCACACAAGAAAGGGAGAGAAAAATTTTTTAAAAATGTTGCCGCCCGCAAAGAAACGACTGTTTTTTACGAATCACCCCATAGAATTTTAAAAACCTTGGATCAGCTTCAAGAATTTGTGTTACCTGACCGAGAAATTATGATCGCTCGCGAGTTAACCAAAATGTTTGAAACAATTTATCGCGGCACAATTAGTAATGTTAAAAAAGAAATTTCAACCAAAGAATTACGTGGTGAATTTGTAATAATTTTAAACGCCGTTTCTTGACACCGGAATAAGTTCGTGCTTATATTAAATAATGGGGTGCGTAATTTAAGCGCAAAATACTCTTGCGCCGCAAGAGAGATGGTCTGTCGCACAGATCCGCACCCACTAGATTTTGACCGCCCCCATCGGCGGTCTTTTACTTGTAGGCACGCTTAATTTTTGATACAATGCTTTATATGTTTTGAATATGAACAAGTTTTATATTACCACTGCCATTGTCTATGCTAATGCCGAGCCGCATATTGGGTTTGCGCTAGAGCTTTTGTATGCTGATGTTTTGGCACGTTATCACCGTTTGCGCGGTGACGACGTTCATTTTTTAACTGGCACTGATGAACACGGACAAAAGATTTGGCGCGCCGCCACCGCTCTTGGTTTGCCGCCTAAAAAAATTATTGATCAAATTAGCGCCAAAGTAGAACTGCTCGCCGACCGTTTAAACATTACTAATGATGATTTTATTCGAACAACCGAAACTCGACATAAAAAAGCAGCTGCTCATTTTTGGAAAGTTGCTAAAGACGCCGGTTATATTTATAAAAAGAAATATACTGGATTGTACTGCGTTGGCTGCGAAGCCTTTATTACTGACAAAGAATTAGTTGCCGGCAAGTGCCCAAATCATAATTTAACGCCAGAAAAAATTTCCGAGGAAAATTATTTTTTCAAATTGTCTGCCTTTAACAAACAGCTCCTTAACTTTTTTAAACAAAATCCAAATTTTGTTAGACCACGCGATAAATATAATGAAATGTTGGCTATTTTGCGCAACGGGCTTGAGGATATTAGTATTTCCAGGTCGCGGAAGCACTTATCATGGGGGATTCCTGTACCTGGCGATAAAACTCAAGTGATTTATGTTTGGTTTGACGCGTTGACGAACTATATTACAGCCATTGGTTATGGCCAAAAACAGACAGTACGGTTTAAAAAGTATTGGCCAGCTGATATTCATATCGTTGGCAAAGAAATTAATCGTTTTCATTCGCTTCTCTGGCCAAGTATGCTTTGGGCTGCCGGTCTGCCCCCACCTCGTCAAATTGCCGTTCATGGTTGGATGACAAATGAAGGACAGAAAATGTCTAAAACGCTCGGCAACGTTGTTAATCCGACCGAACTCATTGATAAGTATGGCGTCGAAGTTATTCGTTATTATTTGCTTCGTGAAATAGCTTTCCAAAATGACGGTGATTTTTCGTTACAGCGTTTAGAAGAACGGTATACAGCTGATCTAGCCAATGGTCTTGGTAATTTAGTTGCTCGTGTGCTTACCATGGTTCAAAAATATTTAGGCGGACAAGTGCCGCTTCCGAA
>CAZVIU010000006.1:0-24134 GCA_964626935.1 uncultured Gammaproteobacteria bacterium | reverse complement strand
AATTTCCACCTGATAATCGCGAGAAGTGGTTGTAAATGGCTTATCAACTAAACCGATGTTTAGATTTATCTCGCCACTCTCTTCTGGATCAAGACTAGCTAATTCTTTGATCTGTTTTTTTGTCCAAGTGATGCTTGGCCCATCACGCTTACCAATTATGGGACTGGTAATACGCGTAAAATCAACTGGGCTAAGCCCGCCTTCCTCTGGCAATCCAGCCAGTATTAATGATATTTCTACATCGCGCAAAATGCTTTTGCCTTTATTTTTATACTCAACTTTTATACTCAGGGTGTCGCCAAAATTTAGAAAAGCATCATTTTCCTCACCGTTTAAAAAAACTTTTAAATCCAGGTCGCTAGCCACGACTTCGCTAGAGAAAACCAATTCTCGTCCGACCCAAAATTTACCGAGAGGAGACTCAAAACCTAATTCTACTTTTAAATTTTCAAGGCGCGTTTCGCCAGCCGAAAATGAACCGGCAAGCTTAAGAACTTTTTCTTCGTTTGGCAAAAGCGCTGCTAACTTAATGGTCTTCTCATTAGTTAATTCTTCCGGCGGTTCGGAAATAACAAAAGAGGCTGGCAGTAATAATTTTAAAACTATGTTTGACTGCGTCTCGCTGGAAGTATTTCTAACTTTTAACTCGTAAGTGGCTGATTCACCAACTAAAATTTTGTCTGGACCAGTGAGTGTGCCATCAAGAAAAAAATTTGAAATAATTATCATCTTTTTAGCTACTCGTTCAAATTCAGCATTGAAATTAGCTGGCCGGTAAATTAACAGGGCTTCGAGTAATTCGTTCGTACCGACCTTGCTTAAAAATTTACCGTGAATTTTAATCTCCCCGCTTGATGCGGCGCCTAAAGCGCCGAGGTCCCACTTGCCTGATTTGGCTGTACCCGGTTTAGTGGAAATAACCTGAAATTCAGACGGCAGAGTTACTGAAATGCTGGCGGCAGATAAGGTGGTGCGCTCGCGGTTTCTATATTTAATAACTAAGTCGATTTCTTCGCCGGAAGTAGCTTCGTCAGGGGCCATAATTTCTAAGCCAACCCCTTCGCCCAAGAATTGACGGCCAAATATAAAAAAACCAGCCCATGATGTTATTGCTACACTGGCAAAAAAAATCACTAGCGCAACTAGTATTTTTCTTAGGCGGTGCTCTCGCGCTTTCTGAATCTTACGCAAATCAGGCATTTCCCCGTCTTCATTCTGGTAAATTTTGTGCAGCTCACTATCTATTTCTTTTTTGCGAGTTTTTGCCATTTACTACACAGAACTCTCGCGAACCTAGAAAGCGGAAATTGGGCAGATCAATTTAAAGATCCGCGTGTAGATCCGCGTAGCCGATCCGCGTGTAGATCCGCGTTATTTCAATAACAAACTATAAAACTTATCTTTATCTATCTTATCTTTGATTTCAAAAATCTTGCCATCGCCACGCCATGAATCTGGATAAAAAACTAGCGGCTTCCTGGTTTCGCTAAGCTTAAGTTCACTAACAAAATCACTATCCAGTCCTGACTGCTTTTGCACAAATAAGCTGTATTTTAAATTGGTGGGGGGAAGGGAGGGGCTATTAATCTTCCACGGCAATTTATACTTAAATACTGCGACTGATTCCTCACCCGGATCAGTTTGTAGCCAACCACCAAAAACAGTTTTTCCGAATTCATTATTGATTAGAGCGCCGCTTTTCCGGTGCACAGAAAAACCCCCGCTAATACGCAGATAATCCTCGTCTGGGATCGCGCCATCTGTATTTTTAAAAAGGTGTTCAAGCGGCGGCAGAAAACCGCTGGCCTCCAGAAGAATGCTCCCAGCTGGCACATAAAGACGCAGATAATTAACATTTGGCACGCCATAAAATAACTCGCCCTTAACGCCTCGATGTTTTCTTAAAACAATCACGCTATTAGTAACTGTGCCATCGCTGGCAACTTCAGCTCGGTGCAAAATTCTCTGCTCAATCTTAGCATCTGATTTTTGTCCACTGATGTTAGCGTTCACTACCATTAAATAATCCGTGCGCGCGGGCAGATTATCCACCTCTCCGGTCCAGTTAAATTCACGCGCCCGCGTTTGGGCTAGATCGTCACGGAAATACATTTGCAAATCTTTATTTCCTAAGGCTTGTTCCAAAATATCAACGATCTCAAAATAATTGGTATTAAACGCGTCATTAAGAGCAGTTATAAAAAGTGGTAGGAGATCAGCTATAAACTTTTTGGGCTGGTTTAATTTCTTATCATATTCTATTTCAACCGCCTTTTGCGTTTCTTGTATAAAATTCTCCGCCGTAATAATTTTGTTGTATTCGGGCAGGGCAATCGGCCCAGTTATTTTAAATAATTCCTGAATCAAGGTTGCGTTCATGGCAATAACGCCATCAACTGTCGGACCGCCACTGCGTTCATAAAACCAAGCCAACTTCTTGGCTGAAGTCGAAAAATCTGGAAACCAATTGGCATCATGAAACTGCCAAAAAGATGTAATAAGCCGCAATGGCGCTGGCGGCGCGACTCGAACGCGTAACCCGCCCCTTAGGTCATACGGGCCGCCAGCCGGGATGCGCCAATCACTAATCTCTCCGCGATCAACTCTGATTTCGGCCAAACTGCCAATAAAACCACCAGTCGGCCTAATCTCGCTATTATTTTGAAAAACAAGCAAGTATCTTTTGGGGTAGTCAGCGCCAAGCAAGCTCATAATCAGGTCGCCAGAGTTAACAAAATCAGTCACCATTTTTGTAATAATTGATACGGTGCTTTGCGTTTGCCTAAAAGCCGCTTCATCCATTCCTAAAATATCCGGATTAATCTTGCTTAAATTTTCATTAACTTGAACAATATCTGGCAAAACTTGCACGAGTTTAACTCTTAAATCAGAAATTTTATTTATTATGTTAGAATTTTGACGAAATATTTCTGTCAGGCTCGTAAGCGCCGCGGCCACACGCGCTAGGTGTTCAGCTGAAGAAATTAGGAGTTTTCCAGTTTCAAGCTCTCGCCCCGTACGCGGATAAAGTCTGGCTAAATTAGAAATAATGGCATTTACTCGATCTAGTTCTCTTTGAGCCTCAAGAAATGAAAGCGCTGCTCCTTGAAATTCATTAGCGGCAAGGTCACCAGAAAATTTAACTAAAGAAGCGGCATTAACGAGTTTGGCCAATCCATCACGGCCTCGCTCGATGACGGTTTGTTTAGTAACTTGGAGATCGCCGTAAAAACTTAAACCCTTAAGCGGCAAAACAAAAATAAGCGACAAGCAAACAAAAGATAAAAGAGCGCGTTGCCAGCCACGAACTAGCTCAAAAACCGGCAGACCAAGAGACAGCTTCTTTTTAAAAAATGTAGTTGGGCATTGTGGGGCTTTTATTTTTTTAAAACTAGTATCTTTAGCAACCAGTCGTTTGTTGTGAATTATCTGTTCTAGGTTATTCGTCGTAGGTTGTTTTGTCGGAAGCAATACGCAGGCTTTACCTATGCAAAGTTTTATTGCTCCGCCAGTCACGCGAGAAAATGAAAAGATGCTAATACCCAAATGAGCTAGCTTTACGGCTGCCCAAACTAAATTGACTACAGCCAATTCATTAAGAACGTGTATCCAGGGTGATTCCGGACGATTGCCTAAACGACGCGGATGAGTTTTAATGAAAAAACTATGTAGATTAAATCGTGGTAAAAAATGACTAGTCTTTGTATGTGTCGGACGGGGTTTGCTTAAATTTTTACGCCTTTGTTCCGGCTCGCGCAACAAATTAGTTGTAGCTTCTGGCTCATGTTTTTCGGATCGTAAATCGAGCAGGTGCTTTGAAGCCGCATGATGAATAAAGGTGATGGTGACAATTTTTGGGCTTTTTGAGGTTGGCGCTATTTTGTCGATCAAATTTAGGGAATCATGAAAAAGCACCTGCTCCAATTCTGGGGGTGGGTCTAAAAAAACGGACGCATGATTTTTAACTAAATTCTGTTCTTTCCTCTCGCGAGGCATAACTATAGTATAACACAAAACATAACAAGAACCTCTACCGTTCCTATGTATTACCCCCATCAGTCCAAGACGAAATAATTCACCTACCCCCGCCTTAGGGAATCTATCAGCCTATATATTTCCAATGTATGTTCAACCATATTTTTCCAATCGTACCTTTTAACTTGCTCATAGCCTTTTTGAACTAAATCCTGACGCAAATTTTGATTAGTTAAAATTTCTTTTATTTTTGAGGTTGCCTCATTTTCATTTTTGGGATCAAAATATAACGCGGCGGTGCCTAAAATTTCTGGCAAGCATGAGGTGCTAGCGGCTGCTACTGGCACGCCAGCGATCATAGCCTCAAGCGGTGGCAAGCCAAAACCCTCAAGAAGCGAAGGAAACACATTAACTCGTGCATTTTCGTATAGGACGGCTAATTCTTCATCGCTAATTTTACCGGTAAAAATTATATCATTCTCTAACCCCAAACTTTTTACATACTTTTTCAAACGCTCGTAAAAATAACTTGGCTCGCCAACTAAAACTAATTTTAAACGCGATCCCAAAAATTCTAATACATCCGAATTATCCGAATCTACAAACGATTGTTTTAGCTTCTTAAATACCCTCACCAAAAATTCCAAATTTTTATGCGGCAGAGCGTTGCCGACATATAGTAAATAATTTCCAATTTCCAATTTCCAATTTCCAATTTTGGAAATAATTGTATTGGCTTCATAATCCTTATTTCTTAATTCTTGATTCTTAATTCTTGCAGCTCCTTCGTAAATCACTTCAATCTTCTCTGGATTAACTTTTGAAAAATATTTTAGGATGCTCTGCTTCGTGTAGTTAGATGGAACAATAATTTTGCGCGATTTATAAATTGCCTTGCGTAAAATTAGAGGAAATAAAATTTTGTATTTTATCCAATAAGTAATCGCGCCGAGGGTTGAAGCGCGGCGAGTTGGATATTCCAATAAAATTAAATCGTGAATAGTTACGACAAACGGCCCGTTCCAAAAATAGCAAATATTCCAGTGCGGAAAGTGCACGAGGTCGGGGTTTTCTTCACGAAGCGCGCGAGCGAGCGCAAACTGCTCGGCTACTGTATACCAACGGACATCAACTAATTTTTTTGTTATTTTTGGGTTGTCGGGATTCCATTTATCCCATCCTTTCATGCCTACAAAAACTATAAATTCAATATTTTTGAGGTCGAACCTCGATGCACTCTGCAAGCCCTGATTTTGATCAGGGCTGAAAGAAGGAGGTTCGACCTCGGAGTTGACGATCTTTTCCATCTCAAGCAGTAAATTCTCCACGTACCTCCCAATCCCAGTCGGCGTTCCCAAAAATCTCGCGTCAATTATGATTTTCATAAAAAACTTTCAAAATCTTTATCTAGTAAAAAGTCATCTCAAAAACTTAACACTGATGAAGCTCTGTTGCGTGGAATAAAGCTGCGGAGTATTTGGCAAAGGAGAATAAAACACCCTAAAACCACTAACAGGGCCCCTTAACACGAAATATGGCGGCCGCCATATTTCGTGTTAAGAGACTTTTGCGAGTCTGTAATAAATTGCCGGCTTTCTGCTTTTGGATGGCTGCATAATAATTGCGTCGGCGAGAAATATATTTACCCACTGTTCTGCTTGTATGCTATGTATAAAAACGCGCAGCCGCTCAACGACATTTTTATTTGTAATCCAGACGCTTTGCTGAAGATATTTAAACCCGGCCTCTTTTAAAAATCTCCTGAACAGCTCACGAACATGTTTCTGGCTTTCGGGAATATCAAAGACGACTACACACACGCGGTTTTCTGGAATACATTTATCGCAATTCAAGATTTCATATCTCGTAATGGCTGCGGAACCTTTCTCCGTAAGAAAGTACAATACCCTTTTCCCTATTTTTTCTTCTTCAATTAATCGCCGCCGTTTCAATTCATAAACCAAGCGTCTTTTTTCAGCTTGCTTTCTAAACCATTCCATCTCTTCTTCAAATTCATCCCGAGCGGCAATGAATGTTCCCCGCTTATCGCTAAAAGTTCTTGCCAAAATATAACCATCCTCAAGGGCTCCTGCTAAATGATCTAGCAATTTTTCAGCGATTCTGCCAAGATTAAATTTTTTATTCCAGATTTTCGATTTAGTTGCTTTGATTTTCTTGCTTCTTACGCTGTTCATAAACTTAGCGTTGATCATAGCAAAATTGTTCGTTTTAAGCCAGAGCAATTAGCTGGGACAGAGCAATTAGCTGGGATCAAAGTGATTCGATGCACAAAGCGACTTAATGCGCGTTTTTCATTATAACACGAAATACAGCGGCCGCCGTATTTCGTGTTATGAGAACTTGGGCGAAAAAAATATCAAAAAGGCGAAAAAATATCAAAAATATGAAAATTATAAAGCGTCGCGGATGGTGTCCATAGGTCGGACCTCCGCGTAATCGTTGCAAACAAAAAAACAAGCCACTTCATAACTATTAATTTTATAAAAACAAAAAGAGGGCGTTAGCCCTCGTTTAGCAGATTTTTGATTTCATTGATAAATATCTGACGCACTGGCTGCGTCGCTGGGCAGGAACTGCCTTGAGCCCAGCTTTTTAACGTTTCCCAAGAAGCGCTAATCCTTTTTTCAAGATCAGCTTTCTTATCCGACATTAAATCAATAAACTCTGCAACTATTTCTCTAAACTTCTGTTCACTGCCATCATATTGTTCGCACGCTTCTTTGAGTCGCTTGCGACGCGCCAAGACTTTGAGCTTATGCGCAGGCAGTTTCGCCTTCAACTTGTCATCCACCCCTTCGTGAAGATAAAAAGCGCGCAAAACCTGATAACCTTCACGATTGGCTAAATACTCAGCTTCGGTATCATCTCGCTTGATTTTCACGACCTCACCTCACAATCTTTTTGACTCATTTTCCTTCTCCGCTCGCCGGCTTAGTTAACCATCCAAGGACATCATTGCTTTTCGGCATTTTGGGCAATTTGCCAAATGCACAAAGTTCTGCTTGATCGCCTGTTCATTATCGCCAAGCAGTTTTGCGACTTTTTGCTCCATCTGTTCATGAAATTCCCGCGGTATATTATAACCCTGCTTATCAAGAGCGATTTCTAATTTTGCGTCTTTAACAATCTCAACCCATGGATGCTTGGTTTTGGGGCTTGGCATTTTGCCTTCTCCTATTCTGTTTTCTCAAAGAGCAAACAGGCATAACTACCGCCCATGCCAACGCTGACTTTCATTCCATAGCAATGCTCCGGGAGTCGCTCAACTTCTCGCGGACTTCTAATCCACGGAAATTCTGAATCTTCAATTGGAGAAGGCGGCACTAGTCTGTGGCGCATGCACATAAGCATTCCAACGGTTTCTATAATGCCTGATGCTCCAACGGCATGACCATGCAATGGACGGCTATTGTAACACCATGGCGGCGGATAAATCTCTGGATTAGCGCTAAAGGTAAACTTTATTGCTTTGGCCATAGCTTCATCGCCTTGCACTGTACCGCCAGCATGAGGAGAAATTATTCTCACTCCTTCATCAAGACCTTCACGCCAATAAGTAAGCACAGTTTCAAAAATCTCATCAGAGCGTCCTAGCTTGCGGTGATGCTCGTCGCGCAACTCTACTTTTTTATTACGCGCCGCACACATGCAATCAGCAATTGCACTGTGGTCTGCATGCGTTGGATGGCTAGCGCGTTTTAGAGAAAAGTAGTTAACGCAACGCAATTTTTCATGACGATAAGCTGGATCTACAGTCAGCACTAAGGCGCCAGCGCCTTCGGCGAAAATACTGCCGTCGCGTCGGCGATCAAATGGCCGACACACGCCGGATTTGCTTTGCACTTCATACTGGAGCGCGGCAGTAAGACGTTCATCCATATAATCGCCTTCAGTGCCAACGGCAATAGCTGTTTCGCAATTGCCATCACGAACTGCTTCATAGGCCAGACCAATCGCATCGGTGGAAGAGCAACAGGCAGTGGAAATTGTGAGGCGCCTACCGCCAATTCCTTCGTTCATAGCAACAAAAGTTGCTGGCAAACCTTGCGGAGAATCAGGCACCTTGCCGTTACCGGCAAGACCTTGTCCAACTAGATGAAGATTCGCGCTTGAAGTGCCAACAAAAAGCCAAGCATCTTGGAGTCGTAGGTCGCGAACTTCGTAACTGGCGCCCCAAAAGTGATTATCTTTGCTAAGAGCTTGACGCACTGCGGCAATAGCGTATTTGGTAGCCAGACCACGAACGCGCTCTGGGTCTACATTTACGCAACTCCGCCGGAAAAGCTCGTCAGCTTCTTCGGATCGCGGTCTTCCGTATGGCAGATCAACTAAACAGTTACTGCCCGGCAACCTAATTTCTACTTTACTAAGGCCGCTTTTCCTATGTGCCAAATTTTGCCAAAAGGTGTAATTATCACCAATTGCTGAAACCACACCCATACCAGCCACATACACATTTCGCATACTTTTACCTCCTTGTTTTACTGGTTTGGTTGTCAAAAAACTGTTGTGTTACCGAACCAATTCGTAACTTACATTCAAACATAATTCAGATCTAAAGTCAAGCGGTAATGAACAAGATGTCGCGCCTTAAAACTTGCTGAAATAAAAAATCCTACACACTACCTTTCGATAGGCGCAGGAGACTCTGTTTATATACTACCATACCTTAACTTGACTTTCCACAAATACATAATGTAATATGATGGTATACAAATTGAAAGGCCTTTATGCGTCTAGCAAATAAAACAATCTATACTTTAGCTCAATTATTGCGCCGAGTCGGTTTAGGATTTCACGAAAATAGTGACCATCGGGTAATCGAAATGAAAAAAGAAATTCAACGCGTTGGCGGAAAAATTGAATTTAAAATTGAACAATATCCTGATGGTTCGTGGGCAGCAGAATCAATCAATGTTGATGGCATTATTACCGGCAGTAAAGATGTAAAAGAAATTTCGTCAATGATTCGTGACGCTATTTTCACCTATTATTCTATTCCGCCTCATTTGTGCAACGACGCATTATTACGCGCTGATAATGAACCGGTAACTGTTAGGCAGCGCGTATATGTCTAGTCAGAGTTTCTCTGATATCAAACAAGCGGATTGGATACGCGCATGACGCAAGCTTGGCTTATTAATTCTTACATCCGCGGGCAAGGGAAGTCATGTCAAAATAATTCATCCCAACACTCATAGAAAATACACCATCCAATATAATCTACATAAATTTATCAATATCAAGATCTTCAAAAAGATGCTTGAATGGGGATTTGGCGAAGAACAAATTTGGGATGCATTAAAATAATGCATTAAAAATTTTACTTGGAAAATTTTAAAAAGAGGGCGGAAGCCCTTTTTGGATTTTATAAATAAAAAAGCAAACTGATTGGAAAAAATAAAAGGCTTGAATTTTCCAAGCCTTCACTTTTTGGGGAACAGACGACTTGTAAAAGAAGCAATCCTCGCAATCATCACATTGTTCAGCTTTCCCCCAACGAGAGGGTTCTTTAAGTTGGCTACGACTCGAATGCGCGCATTGTTTCTGTAAATTAGTAAGTTCATCCTTCAGGCGCGATATCTGCCAATATAGTTCTCCCATTTTCGCCTTAATCACCTCACACCGGCGGCGGATTTGTTTTTGGGTCATGCGTCCTCCGGGTCATCCTCTGGCAACTCACCCAAATCGCCCAACGAATTCATTGCTTCCATGCACTGCTCGCAAGTGGAGTAGTGTTCTTCAAATTCTTCTTGATTCCAGCCCCCCATATGCTTTTCCATAATCTCGTCCTCGTCACACTCCTCGCCACCCTCCAAAATCCGCTTTAATTCTTTGGCGAATTCTTCACCGGGATGTTCGTGTCTTGGCATCGTCTTCCTCCTCTTGTTTTTTGTTTGAAAAGATCAATCACTCTTTGAGTCCACCACGCACTATTACGTGATGACCTCAAAAAGAGAGGGAAGGAGCTAGGCCTTCCCAAATTTAATTTGCGTCATTCACATGTAGTTCGAGTAATTCGTGTCGCACATTAACTTCGGATCATTCGAATGGAATTCGGATTTTTCGGATCGCGTATTCTACCGAATCGGCAGATACCCTCTTGGTTTCAACCACCGTTCAGTAACAACTGCATAGTTCAAAACGCCAAAGAGTCCGCCCACGAGAGCGCCAACTAGAGCACTACCGGTAAAGTAGCCAACTGCGGCGCCAAGCATAGCGTCAACGCCACAGAGCAGGCGCAGTTCCGAGTGGATTCGCAGAAAAAGCTCCCCGCTGAAACGGCGCAGGAAGCGCACAAACGCTACAGCACCATGAGCAATGCCTACGGCAATAACTACCGCAACGCGTGGAAGGCACTTCATGAGCCACCAAATCCCGCGCGGCAGGTGCCAAAAGACAACGATTGGGGGGAACAACCAATAGCTTGCTTGTCGCATTGCCGTTATAGTCGTGGTGGAAGGGGTGATATTTCTGTTTGCAATTGCCAAACTAACAACAGGTGGAAACACACCCATATACGACACGGCTATTCCGTAAATCAACTCTGATATAGAAACTGGCCGTTCTGCTCCAAAATTTGATGCCAAGAAAAAAGCTGTCAGCCAACTAGAAACGTTTACGAAAATAACAAAGAACCACCACACTTGCTGCCAATACCTTTCAGGCGCATGCCAGCCGCGCGCGGCGCGGTAAGCCACTGGAATTGCGCGCATGACAGCGCGCCATTCGTAAGAAAGATAGCCGGCAAGTCCGCCAACGATGAGTCCAAGCCACCAAAACGCCTGCGCCACTTCAAGCGCAACAAGCGATCCAATCCCAGCCCCAATCGCGCAAGCCATAAAAACCTTCCCAGTTTCTCGGTTCATTTTACTTGCCTTCCGCCTTTCTGTCCGCCGCAGTCCGATGTACATCGGACCCATTCGGGTCTGTGGCACCCGCAAGCTCGGCGGACTCCGCTTCGCTACGCCTTTCTGCTGGCTATGAGCTGATCTGGATAGACCAGCATAGCGTCTTCACCGCATTCAAGATAAATACATTCTTCGCCAATATCCTCACAGATCTTGGCAAGAAATTCTTGAAGCCTCGGCACCTTGGTCCGCAACTCATCTTCCTTGAAGGCTACTCTAAACTCCCGCAATTCATCATACTCGGTTGACTCGGAAGTAAAGTAGCCATAGATGTTGCCTGACGCGCAGGTATATCCGCCAAAGGTGTCATTCAAAAAATTATGAATGGTTCTTGCGATATTCTGACGGGTTTTTGAATACTTACGGTTGTACACCTTTACCGATGGAATAAGAAACAAGGCGCGCCTGCCCAGACTCTCTATGCGCGGCATGATTTTCCTCCTCTTGTTTTTTGTTTGGAAAGATCATTTTCCCTGAAAAATCAGGGATCAAGCCAGTCGCCTCAATTAAGCAGGCTTCCGGCTTGACTCCAAACCTTAGCAAAATTACGCCAGAATGTCAATAGCTTGCGCCAAATCCTCTACCCGATTTGGATCAATCAAAATTCCGCGATTGGCAGCGATTTCGTGCATTGAGGAAGTTAAACTAGTGATGACCGATGTGCCGGCGGCAAGGGCTTCTAATACCGGCATACCAAAACCTTCGTAGAGCGATGGATAAACAAAAACTCGCGCGCCGCGATAAAGCTCCCATTTTTGATCTTCCGAAACATATCCTAAAAACTTCACCTTGTCGCGCGCGCGCATCTTTTTCCAATAATTAAAAACTTCTTGACTACGGTAGCCGGCTTTGCCGGCGATCCAGAGTTCTGGAATATCCAGAGGTCGGACTTCCGGATATTCAAGACCGAGCCTCCTTCTTTCAGCCCCGCCCAGCAGGGCTTGCAGAGTGCGTCGAGGCTCGGTCTCAGTATTTAAAAGCTCATATGCCTTAAGCAATCCCAAAACATTTTTTCGCGGCTCAATCGTTCCTAAAAATAGAATATACTTCTCTTCTACTTGTTCTTTGCCCCGATCCGGCGCGCCAAGGTCTGCTGGTAATCCCGATGACCATCGGGACACATGCAAATTTATCTTTTCATCATTGGAAATGTTATATTTGCCCCCATTCTCTAATTCGCGCGAATAGGTTAATGCATCAGTGGCCGCATCAGATCTCCACAACCTGCCTCTTTCTCTCTGCTCCGATACTCCAGTGTATCGGAGTAAAGGTATCTTGGGGCATAGCACAATTATTCTTGTCGGATCAATTCCGTAAAGATTTATTAAATCAAATTTAGTATTCTCTGAAACAGCAATAATTTTATACGCATCTTTTACCATTCTCCGCAGATTCACAAATCTGTGCCAAAATCTCTGCTTCAACGAGAAACATTCAGGATAAATTTCTTGCGCCAGATCGTGAACAATGACGATTTTTTTTACGCCCTCGGACAACGCGTAGAAATTTTGGTTAGGGAAAATAAACAAATCGATGCTCGGAGGTCCGACCTCCGAAATTTCGTAGGTCGGACCTCGACGTTTCACAAATTTATCAAATTTTGGAAAATTTAAAAATCGCAGACAAAAATTTAAAATTTTATTCGGCCAGTGAAAGCCATGATAGTGAACGAAGGGATAATTCCACTGCGGCAAGTTCGCGCTAACATCGCGAAAAGAGTTGTAAAATAGAAAAAATTCGCATTTACCAAGGTTGCAACCCAACAATTTTTGAGCCCGAAGCGCCGCCGCTGGCGCAACCCGCGCTTCGGGCTCAATCGAGATTAAACCTCGAAGGGTGGCGGCCTCACGAAACCAACTATCCAATAGTCTAAAGGCATACTCGCCTACCCCAGATCGCTCTTTATCCATCAAACAACGAATGTCAATACCAATATTCATAATTACGAACTACGAACTATTTACGAAAATACGAAAGTAACCATCTCCCTTATTCCTTCCTTTATGGAAGAGAATGTTTGCTGAGATTAAAAGTTCGTATATTCGCGGCGTGTTCGTAATTCGTACCCTTTGTAAATTCCTGCCAACTTTTCTCCACATACTCCCCAAGCTCATTCTTAAATCTCCCCGCATCAAACGCGCGCGCGTGCTCCCTGATCTGTGCTGGATCAAAGTTTTCCGGTTTGAAATTAATAATTTGGCCGGCTAATTCTTCCCAACTTTGTTCGTCTAAAAATATTCCAGTCTTGCCAGGAATAACTGTTTCCAGCGCGCCACCGCGCGGCCAAGCAATTACTGGCCTGCCGCTTGACATTGCCTCAACCGCGGTCAAGCCAAAATCTTCTTCTTGCGGATGAATAAAAGCCAAACACTTACTACAAAGCTCTTTTTTAACCTCATCTGAAATCCGTCCTAAAAATTCAATATTCGGGCTCGAGAGACGACGCAATTCATCAAACTTCGGTCCAATGCCAAAAATTTTTAACGGCATCTTCAATTTATTAAAGGCCTGAACAATTAAATCAAATCGTTTGTACCCTACCAGCCGGCCGCCAGCTAAAAAGAAATTTTCTTGCTTGGGCGAAATATAAAATTGATCAACAAAAACAGGCGGATAAATTACATCACTCTCGCGATTATAATATTTTTTAATTCGTTCCTGCACAGCGCGCGAATTGGCAATCATTTTCTGCGGCCTTTCTGCGGCTAGCCGATCCCAAAGCCGTAAATTTGTTAAAAATAACGGAACAATCGCTTTGACTAAACGATTATGCGGCAACTCTTCTATATAATTATATGTATCGCCCCAAAGATAACGTGTGGGTGTGTGACAATAGGAGATATGCAAGGCAGAGGCCCGAGTAATTATCCCTTTAGCAAACGAACTGGATGAAGAAATAATTATGTCGTAATCTCCCAAATCCAGCGCCTCAATAGCCTTGGGCATCAGCGGCAAAAACCATTGGTAACGAAAACGAGCCAAGGGGACGCGATGCAGAAAAGATGATTTGATGGATTTATCTCGGAAAGCTGGATTGGCGCGCCCGGCATCGTAAAATAAAACAAAGGTTGGCGCCTCAGGCCATATTTCTTGCATAACGCGCAAAACATGTTCAGCTCCACCGTCTTGGGATAAATAATCGTGTACTAATGCTAACCGCATTTCCTAGAAGCGAAAGCTAGTCGCGAAAACTCACACGAAAAGAATCGCGAAATCTTAATCCCTCTTTCCCCCTAAACAAAGGGTTAGGGGGGTAAGTTCGCGGCTTATTTCGCGTTTTGATTCACAACTTGTTTCACTTCTATTATTAATAGGCTCCTTTTTTTGATATTACCACAACTGGTGTTTTTAATAATATATATAGATCCAGGAGCGGCGACCAGTTCTCTATATAATATGTATCCAAACGCACCTCTTCTTCATGCGATAAATCAGAACGTCCAGAAATTTGAGCGAGCCCGGTAATGCCTGGTTTAATATTCAAAACTTGGTGCGCCATCGGGGCATAATGTTCAACTTCACGCGACTGATGCGGTCGTGGTCCCACTAAACTCATCTCCCCGCGCGCTACATTCCAAAGTTGAGGCAATTCATCCAAACTCAAGCGCCGCAACCATCGGCCGAATACTGTCACTCGCGGATCATTAGCAATTTTATATATCGGACCTTGTTTTATCCCTCGCTCGCAGATTAGTTGCTCTTCAAAACGTAAAGCCTCATCAGTTCGTTCAAACTGCCGGCCAATTGAGTGCCGGGCATGCATGGTACGAAACTTAAAGGCATCAAAAATTTTTCCATCCTCGCCAATACGTTCATTACGATAAATAATTGGGCCGGCGGAAGTCAATCTAATCAAGAGGGCAAGAGCGACTAAGGCGGGCGACAAAATGATCAGTAAAAAAATTGATGAAAAAAAATCAACACTGCGTTTCCAAACCTTGCCCCAACCATCAAGTCGGGAACGTTTAAGTTCAACAATAGGGATGCCGGCCAGTGTAGAAAATTCTAAGTTGCGATGCGAAATTAAAAATGGATCGGCCGCGTAACTAAAGGATAGATGATGGGCATGACTAAACTCTTTGGCGCGAACAAGTTCTTTCCCCGAGGCTTTGGGTTTAATTAAAAAAACTTCATCAACTTTGTCATTTTTTTGTGCATTGGAAAGTTCTTGGGCAGCAACTTGATCGAATGAGGTATAAAAATTAACTAGTTGGTAACCAGAGGCTAGCGAACTTAAAAATGGACTGATGAGATTCTTAGTTGCTTCATCACTAATTAAAGCAACGCGATGCCTGCCAATGCCGCGGGCAAAAGCTAATTTTCGTATCAATCGGATAAATAAATGCGAGATAATTACGAGAGTAATACCGAACGCCCAAGCGGCTAAAACTACAAAGCGCGAAGAAATTACATCGCGCGCTAAAAACATAGCTACTGTTACTAATACAAAGCCAACCGAAGCGGCAGAAATAATCTGGCCAAATTCATTTAAAATTTTTTTAGGCTTGCCAATCGGATAAAGACCAGAAAGAAAAAAAATTATTAGCCAAATAAAAGCAAATAAAAAAGATAGGTGGGAATATTTCTGTAACGGAATTAAAGATACTGCCGGCCGCCAAGCAATAAAAAATCCGGAAAAACGAATGGAATAAGCCAGCCAAGCGGCGGCAAGCAGAGCCAAAAAATCAAGGGCAACTTGCAAAATGGCAAAAGTAATTTCGGATTTCTTCATAAGACCTCTTGCATAATAATTTTTCGTTACGAAATGCGTAAATTTTGAAGCGAAAAATGTGCAGGGCGACGAAGCCTTATACAGAGTATAAGGCGAGGAGCCCCCAAAATCAAGGGCGAAGCCTGAACATTTTGCAGCCGAAATTTACGCATTGTAGTAGAAAAGATTATTTTGCAAGAGGTCTATAATACTAATCTACGAATCAATGCAAATCTACGAATATACGAACAATATGCTACTTAACTTAAATTATCATGGAACTTGACTTCGTTCAAATTAAAAAATCCCACGATTAGGGGATTCTTTAATACCAAGCAAGTCTATAAGCGGGGTTCTGTTACTGTGTCTCGCTGCCGCTCGTCACTTACGCGATCCGAAAAATCCAAATTCCATCCGAATGATCCGAAAAAATTTAATTAATTTGGATATATTCGCAATTTCGGATCGCGAAGTGTCGAACAATAGTGAGACACAGTAGACGATCATTTCTCTAGGACCGCAATCGCTTGCGGCCTCAAGCATCCTATAATAGGACTTGCACCGGGTAGGGTTTTCCATTCACGGCAATTACTTGCCGGAAAGAGGTGTAGCTTTCTCGCTTGTGTCAGCTTTAGACTGACTTAAGTGATAAAACATCACCTCACTTTTCACATTTCACGTGCCTCGCTGCCGCTCGTCACTTACGCGATCCGAAAAATCCAAATTCCATCCGAATGATCCGAAAAAATTTAATTAATTTGGATGTATTCGCAATTTCGGATCGCGATGTGTCGAACAATAGTGAGACACGCTAGTATTGTCTCTGTGGCACCCCGCCTAAAGTTTTCACATTGAGGCAGGCCCGCCTAATTGCTTGCCCTTAGGCAAACTTTTGGCGGGTATTCCGTCAGAAGAGTTTATGTATTATCTCTTCAAATTGCCCACCTGTTAGGTGGTACCCGTAACCGCTACTAACGCAGCGGCTAGTGCCCCGACTTTCCTAACTCGTCTTTAATTAAAGATGAGCTTAATCGTCCGACCTACTTGGCCTAATCACATTAACATAAAATTGCTTTATGGTCAAGTTTCATTAAGAATAATCATCCATTTTAAACGAAATTTAGCTAGATTCTCTTAATTTTAACCTACAGACTCTTGACAAATTTAACAGGGTATGTTATAATTATTCGTTACGCTGGAAATAACTCTAAGCGTATTTATCGGGGCCCGAACCCCCGAACAGTGACAATCAAATAATCTGTAACCAAACTTGCCGCAGGGCGGGTTAGGTTCATCAAGAAGGAGATGCGCTGATGTACGAAGTCGCCGTTCTTGGGACCGTCGTTCTGATGCTGGTCTCAGCGGTGGACTACGTTCGCCGCGCATGGATTCGTGAGACCAACCCTGTACCCGCGACGTGGATCCTCATGATGGTTATGATGGGTCTCTCGTTCTGGATGTACTGGGACAGCCCTCGAAAGTCGTGGACCGCCAACATTGGCGTTACCGCTGGCATGGTGAACATCGTAATCATTCTCTTGGGAGTGATCGCGACAAACATCCGCTACGGGACGCTTTCGGTGGCCTTCGACAAGGTGCAGAAGTGGTGTCTCGCGAGCGGAGCGGGAGTTGTGGCGTTCTGGTTCTTCACAGACCAGCCGCTCATCTCCTATGCTCTCGTGCAGTGTGTTGCGCTTATCGGCTACTTCGCGACAGTGAAGCGGCTGCTGAAAGCGGAACGGAGCACAGAGCCGCTCTTCCTCTGGGTTACGGTGTTGTTCGCAAACCTGTATGCACTCTATCCCGCGTGGGTCAAGAACGATCCGTTTTCGTGGATCTATCTTGGCCGCGCGGTGCCCTCAACGATTCTCGTGATCTACCTGATCGCAAGGATCAAGTGCAAAATGCGCCGAGCAAGTGAGCTTACTAACGCCTAGTTCACAGCCAATCACTTCTTCCATTCCGGGTCCACTTCGGACCCACTTCCCAAAATTTCTAAAACTATTCAAGAGCAAGAAATATCAGTTGCCTAGAAATTTATCGTAACTTGTAGCTCGTGACTATAACTTTAGAGATTTTGGGAAGGCCATGACAATGATGTCGTGGCCAATGATCGGGCCCGAACCCCGATCAAGATTGACAAGAAAAACGAAAAGAGGGTGTCAGCCCTCTTATTTTTTATAGAATCGAATACGCGCTCGTATTTAGTGCCTTATCACAGTCCTTACATTAAGGCGCGGGGTTCATCAGCAATGCTTGCTTGGTTTACTAATTACCAATCTTCTCCTTACTCATTAAAATCTGCTTCGGTGAGTGCGCCGGAAGCAATGTCAGAGACAATTTGTCTGAAGGCGTAAAATGGCCCCGCGTACGCTTCCTTGATAGGCAGTGCCCGCATTACTGCGTGAGTGATCGCATTAGCATCAAACACTACGAACCTAATACCGTCTTCGTTTTCGGTAAGAAATTCATGTATCAGATCTAGATGTTTTTCGTAAACTTCGCGGAAACGCCCTCGACAAGCCTCTTCATGCTCTTGGTTACTGAAAATCATCCGTGCACGAAAAATCGTGTTAATTTTATCCAGCGAAGATAATGGACGCTGACTCATGCCTGACAAGAGTCGGAGGTTTGAAAGATCGGCTTCACAAGTCCAGGTTTGAAGAACATCAAGCGCCAGAAGCAAGCGTTCGCCAGTGATGAGTAGCTTGGTTTCTTCTTCCACGCGCGCCTCCCTTGTTGTCGCTTCATGCGACAACGGGCACATCTTTGCACATCAGAGAAACCACCACCTGGAACTGCGAGATCACAATGATCAATCACTCTTTGAGTCCGCCCGTCCAAATTATCTACAGAAACTTAATTGTCGAACTATCTCAATAACAGTCTATATTTAAGCATAAAGCTCGGCTAGGGTCAAGCACAGTCTTTAAAACTAAATTTGTTAATTTCGCGTTTGATAAAAATAAAAAAGTCTCATTAGTTCATTTACCTATTCGTGAGAATATGGGGTATGAGGCAAAAAAATAAAAAAATGTGGGTAATAATGTTAATAATTCTACTAATATAAAAATCTCCGCGAAGAATCTACTGCTTTTCCACCTTCACTCTTAACTCCTCCCCATCGCTCACTATTTTCACATTACCATTTAGGTCGTTTCGAAAAACTGTAGCGCCAATCTTTTCCAATGTACGTAGAACGCGCCAAGCTGGGTGACCATAACGGTTTTCACGGCCGACCTGAATAACTGCGTAGCGCGGCCGAACTGCTTCCGCGAATTCACGGCTGGAGGAAAATTTACTGCCGTGATGAGCAACTTTTAATACATCAGCGTTTAACGCCACTTTCGCTTGAACCAATTCTTTTTCAAGTTCACTGGTTATATCTCCAGTAAATAAAAACTCGTTGTCTTTATAGGTCACGCGCAAGACTATTGAAGTATCATTTAAGCCACCGGTATGTTCTTCAGTTGATTCAATAACTCTTTCGCCAGCAACTGACTTGGCCGGATTTAAAACCTCCATCTTAACCTCACCAAAATCAAAACCCTCTCCACGAATTGGCGTTTCGATTTTAATATTTTTTTCTTTAATTAAATTTAGGAGAGTTAAATACTCATCAGTTGTATGCGTCACCCCAGTCAACCAAATCTTTCCTACCTGATAATTTTGTAAAACTTCAATTAAGCCAACCAAGTGATCAGCGTGCGGATGCGTCAAAACCACTAAATCAATCTCGCGATCATAAAAGGGCATGACTTTGCCAAGCTGGCCTAAGATTGTTTTATCCGGACCGCCGTCAATTAAAATATCCTGCTCATTGGGCAATCGCAGAAAGATGGCGTCTCCCTGGCCAATATCCAAAAAATGCACAGCCAGAGAACCGCGATCAGTTGGAAACAAGATAACTCCGGCCAGAGCAACATTAACGAAAAAGACAAAACACAAACTCCAAAATATTTTTTTAAGATGCTGCTCGACGAAATTAATAATATAAGCATGCAATCTTTCTAGTGAGTTCCTTATTTTTTCCTTGAAATTACTCATATCTATTTTAAGCTCGTTCGAAAAACTGTGTTTCACCATCGCAAACCCTGTCGATCGACAAGGTTTGCGAGGATACGATTTTAACTACAAATTACAAAAAGTAAAATTCCGTTATTCCTCCAAAAATTAACATTTTCTAAATGTCAACTAATATTTGGGTCTTCAGACTGCTTTTTGGAACGTGCAAAAAAGAATTCTCTAACCTCATCTTCTCTTGAACCAAGTGAGGGAGTTATACAAAAAAATACATACTTGGAAACTCTATACGTTTCACATAAATCTCTAATAACTCTTTCACAATCAAATGGACAAACTAGAACGCTCTTCTGAAATGGATAAAAACCGAGGTTGATCAATTCTTGACGCAATTGTTGTCTTCGATGTCGATGCTTTTCTGGCACATCAAAAACTACTAAACGCCAAAAATGATCCCATTTTTTGTGTCTTTTAAAAAAATCTTTAAATTTATAACGAGTTAGCCTGACCATTCCTTTAGCTGTAAGTCTAATTGGCGATTTGATGTCATTCTCATCATATTGAATCATATTCTGCATTTTTAATCTCTTTAAGGCTTCGTGTATTCGCCAACTAGAAAAGCTATTCGTCGAGCCCAAAACTCTCTCATATTTGCCTAGGCTCTTTGGCGATCCCAAAACTGCCCAAGTCATCAAACCAGTTGCTATTAATTCTAAAATAGTTTTAACTACTTCTTTGGTTTTAGCTTGAGTACGTGGGTGCATAAATAAGACTGGTCTACTTTAACGCTTAATATATTTATATACAAGTCCACATTAAAACTTTAATTAACCACCCTCGCAAACTCTGTCGATCGCCAGAGTTTGTGAGGGTGGTTAATATTTAATATTTGATTACTTTAACCAAGATACTCTAATCAAGTTGCTGTCAATAGTTTTAATCTGATAAGGTAATCATATGACCATAAATGATCTTGTATCTAAAATTAAAGAAAATGATCCAAAGGCCGATACTTCACTGGTTGAGCTAGCTTATGATTTTGCCGCCAAAGCCCACGAAGGGCAGACGCGCTCAACTGGTGAACCATACATCAATCATCCGCTAGCGACGGCCGGCATTTTGGCGGAAATGAACTTGGGCGCGCCTTTAATTGTTGCCGCCTTGCTTCATGATGTTCCCGAAGACACGGCTGTAACACTGGAAGAGCTTGAAAAAAATTTCGGCGCTGATGTTGCCGAAATGGTCCGGGGCATTACCAAACTTGGTAAAATCAAATATCGCGGCATTGAACGTTACATTGAAAACTTGCGCAAAATGTTTTTAGCTATGGCCAGCGACTTGCGCGTGCTCTTTATTAAATTCGCTGACCGTTTGCACAATTTGCAAACGCTTGAGGCCTTACCGCCAAAAAAACAATATCGCATTGCTTTGGAGACTTTGGAAATTTTCGCGCCCATTGCTAACAGATTGGGTATGGGTGAAATGCGCGCGCAATTAGAAGATCTATCGTTCAAATATGTTTACCCGGAAGAATACCAGTGGACAGTTAAAATTTTTGAAGAAGCGGCGCCACCAAAAGAAGCTTATTTAGAACAAGTCAAAAAAATCTTAGCCGGCGAGCTAGCCGTTCACGGCGTTAAAGAAGTCGAGATGAGTGGCCGCCGCAAACATTTGTATAGTTTATACAAAAAACTCTTGAAATACGACCGCGATATTAGTCGTATTCATGATTTAATTGCTTTGCGCATCATTGTACCGACAGTGGCTGATTGTTACTCGGTGCTTGGTGTTATTCACGGATTATGGAAGCCGCTAAAAGGCAGAATAAAAGATTATATTGCTCAACCCAAACCAAATGGTTATCGCTCCTTGCATACTACTGTTTTCTGCGAGGACGGCGAGGTGGTTGAATTTCAAATCCGCACACGCGATATGCATGAGGAAGCAGAAATCGGTATTGCCGCTCACTGGCATTATGATGAATCGGGCAAACGGGCTGAACTACCGCAACACGCCAAGTGGGTACAAGAGCTGGCTAGAATCCAAAAAGAAATTTCTGAAAAAAAAGAATTTTTAGAAGCGCTTGAGACTTTAAAAATTGACATTTTCCGTAACCGAATCTTTGTGTTCACACCGCGCGGCGATGTGATTGATTTACCAGAAGAAGCCACGCCAATTGATCTGGCTTATGCCATTCACTCAGACATTGGCAACTCTTGCATTGGCGCCATGGTCAATGACGAGATTGTACCGCTGGACTCACCCTTGCGAAGCGGCGATGTAGTTTATATTCTAACGGACAAAAACCGCAAAACTCCAAGCGCCGATTGGCTAAAATTTGTAAAAACACGACAAGCAAAAAATAAAATTAAAGCTGCTCTTCGCGAGCAGCATGTAGGCTGGTTTAAGACGCTCTTAAAACAAAATAAGAAATAAAAACCTGGCACCAACTTTTGTTTTATTTTGTCAGCTTTTTTAAAAGCTCATTCAGCTCTTCCTCCGAATAAAAATGAATCGTTATGTTTCCTTGTTCGCCTTTTTTCTTGATTTCCACTTTTGTGCCTAGAGCTTGACGAAGTTCTGCTTCTTTGCTGGCTAAAATAACGTCCTGTGGGGAAAGCTTGCCACGACGCGCCCGGATTTTTTTAACCTCACGCTCGGATTCACGCAAAGATACGCCGCGAATAAATTTACGAAACAGCGCGCGCTGATCGCGTGAATTATCTATACCGGCAATCAGCCGCGCTTGCGAGGCAAAAATTTTTCCATCAACTACGGCGCGCTGAATGTCTTCTGGCAAATTTAATAATCGCAGAGTATTGGCGACAACTGGCCGTGATTTGCCAACACGACGAGCAACCTCTTCTTGGGTTAAATTAAATTCGTTGACTAGTTTCTCATAAGCATGGGCTTCTTCAATCGGATTCAAATTTTTGCGCTGAATATTTTCAATAAGCGCGAGTTCTAATTTTTCATGTTCGCGCACACTGCGAGTTACTACTGGCACGGTAGCCAGGCCGGCAATTTTAGCTGCTCGTAAACGCCGTTCGCCAGCAATAAGCTCATAGGTTCCGTCTCCCAAATCAGAGACTACGAGCGGCTGTAAGATTCCATGAACCCTAATAGAATTCACTAAATCTTCCATATCTTCATGACCAAAACTCTGCCGCGGCTGACGCGGATTAGGACGAATATGCTCGACAGAAATTTCTAAAACCATCCTGCCACCTGCTCCAACCTCGCGCATGGTAAATTCAGGCGCCTTTAATGGCACGGTTTCTGGCTGATCTTTTTTCGGTGGAATTAATGATGATAATCCTCTACCAAGCATTAAAAGTCATTAAGTCATCAAGTCAATAAGTCATTAAGTTTTATTCTTAATGATTAGCGACCAAAAACTTGTAATAATTCTTGCGCTAATTCGTGATAAGCTCCTGCTCCGCGAGAATTGGGATCGAACTCCATTATCGTTTTGCCAAAACTTGGCGCTTCGGCTAAACGAACAGTTCGGGGAATTACCGTATTAAAAATCTTGTTGGGAAAATGCTTTTGCAGTTCTTGGGCAACCTCGCTTGATAAATTATTTCTGGCGTCAAACATCGTAAGCACCGCACCTAAAATATCTAAATCTTGCTTCAAATTATTTTTAACTAAACTGATTGTTTCTAAAACCTGGCCAAGTCCTTCTAAGGCATAATATTCCGCTTGAACAGGGATAAGCACATGACTCGCCGCTACTAATCCGTTAACAGTTAAAAGCCCTAAAGATGGCGGACAGTCAATTAAAATAAAATCATATGCGCCTTTAACTTCATCAAGCGCCTCTTTAAGACGCCATTCACGCGCTAACTGACTCACCAATTCAACTTCAGCGCCGGCTAAATTTGGCGAAGCTGGGAGAACGCGCAAGCCGTCAATTTTAGTAGCCCGAATGGCGCGGCTCGCTGGTATTTTGCCAATCAAAACTTCGTAGATTCCCTGATCCAGATTCTGATAATCTATTCCCAAACCAGAGGTGGCATTGGCCTGCGGATCAAGATCAGCCAGCAACACAAATTTTCCCGCGCTAGCAATGTAGGCGGCAAGATTAATAGTTGTGGTAGTTTTACCCGTCCCTCCTTTTCGATTACATATCGCTATAACTTGCACCATAACAAAATATTGATATACTATAGTCTATCATGGACTTTTTAAGAAGGGAAGATTATATTGATGGCGAGTGATGGAAGAGACAATTTTATCTCACATGATTACTGCCGCCGTGGCGGAATGGTATACGCGGAGGACTCAAAATCCTCTGTCCGCAAGGGCGTGTGGGTTCGACTCCCACCGGCGGCACCAGTTAGGAAAGGTCAATGCCTCGCCCCGCCTCGGGCGGGTCTCGGCGACCAAATCGTACGGATTTTTTGGGGCAAAAAGAAATTCCCGATTCCGTTAGAAGCAGAAAAGAAAAATTTTTCAAAATGAATTCAGGACAGAAACTTACACAAGTT
>CAZVIU010000005.1:15850-24161 GCA_964626935.1 uncultured Gammaproteobacteria bacterium | reverse complement strand
AGCGGCATATCCGCAATGCCGCTCGCGCGCCAGCGCTCTCGCGTCACTGCAGGGAAGAAGATATATTAGCTATTCTAAACGTTGGTGCATATGGCTTTTCTATGAGTTCAAATTATAATTCTAGACCAAAACCAGCTGAAATCTTGGTAAACGAAAGCCAATCTAAAATAATATCACCCAAATTAAAAAGCCTTATAAAAATAAGGCCCAGAGACTAGTCGGATGCCAACTCATACATCTCTAATAATGTGTTAATATCAGTGATCACAACCTTCATACCAAAATAAAATGAACAATGTACCACTCTTCTCCCAGAAATTGTTATACCGACATGGGTTACTTTTCTCCCCGGCGCTGCCTTTTTATGGCGTAAAAAGATAACGTAACCAATAGGCGGATCTGGCAGTTCTTTGTGTGTAATATTTAATTTTGCCGGGGGGTTAGAATGATTTTTTTAATCCGTTCGGCTTCTGTATCTAAAAGCGGACCTTCGTATTCGCCAGAATGGGCGGTAAATCCCTCGTAAGAAGGTCGCTTCATATCCAAATGCAAATTAATAATTAAACCGTCGGATGTTTCTTGCGGATAAGCGTGAAATCGTGGATAAAACTCACGACTTAAACGTTTAACATAGCTAGTCTCTTGACTCCGGAAATCAAAAATTTCCGCGTAACCGCAACGCCGTACAAGATTCCGCGGCGTATCGACTAATTTTTGTTTAATAATTATTTTCATAAATTTTATATTTTTATTAATAAAAATATCAATAAAAAATAAAATTTTTCATAAAATAATTAGAGCGAGAAGGTGCGGGATTTATTTTCCGCTGCAGCAATTTTTGTGCAAACCGTGCCAAACTGCCGATGCCACATATCCATAAACAAATGTCAGAACCGCGCCCCAAACCACACTTAACACATCATATCCCTTAAAACCGGGGAAGGCGAGTTTTAAAGATGTCGTGTGTAGAGTTGCGACCGCTGGATCAGTGATCGTCACCCTCCAAAGCAGGCAAACTACATATAATAAAACCAGGATTCCGCCTATTTTAACTGCGTGTTTTGATAACATATCAAATTCAAAATTTATTTTAAAGGCTGGTCGACCTCAATTTTCCAGCCGTTTTGTCGTTAGCTTAGGCCAAGAAGAAACACTGATTGCCAAACAACTGGCTAGCAGCCCAATATCGCGAATGGTAATAGCGTTAATTCCAGACGCTGTAAGGACGATAACTAAATGGATCGCGCCGATCAAGGCCGCGAGCCAGGTTAAAACATTAACGAGCAGTAAAAAACCAATAGCGATATCCAAGATAGCCGTTCCTATCATTGCCTGCTTTAACGGTATTGGTAAAAGCCCCGCGGCCCATGGCTTTAGGTAACCGCCCCAAGCTTCTGGCTCGCGGAAAATTAAAATGCCGATCCATAAAAAAGTAATGGCTAAGCCGATACGCAAGATATGATAAGCGGATTTTTTCATAATCTAGAAGCGAGAGATCACTCAACTACTAAACGTCCAACCATACCGGCCTCACGATGTCCGGGTACTGAACAGTAGATATTAAAAGTACCGCCCTCTAGCGCAGTAAAATCAATTACATCTCGTGCTCCCCTACCAATCGTTTTCGTTTTAATTCCTAAACCTTCAATTGTCCAATCATGCGGCGCACTGCCAACATTATTAAAAGTTAAACGAACCTTCTCGCCTAACTTTACAGTAATTGCCTGCGGATTAAAGGAAAATTCGCTACCTGATACTATAACTTCTTTTACCCCGCTAGACTCGCTGCCAAATCTAGCATCAGGAACTTGAACTGCTTCTGGGGTGGGTATGGTTACGGGCAACGGAACAGATTTTTGTCGGCGTAAAAATAATACACTAACAATCAAAATTACTAAAATCGCGATTATCCAAAACACTTTTTTCATATTGTAGAAAACTTAATTAAGTTATTAAGTCATTGGGTCATTGAGTTATTGACTTAATTAACTTACCTTAGCCAGTCTTTCCATGTTTTGGGCCAGCCGCCGCAGCAAAATAAAAGAGCCAGAGGCGCGCCCCAGTTTGCCCAGCGTTCGACAAAATCCCATATTGGTTCACCAACAAGTGGTCTTACCAAAGCAGTCCAAAATGCCCAAAGCGTTGCCCAGAGGACAACAATTCGCACTGGTTTTAGCAAAACTATTACGGCTACTGTTACATCCATTAAACCGATCAGAAATAAAAGTTGTTTGGCTGTATCTGGGTCAGAAATACCAAAATTGGCAAACCAGCTAATCCATTGTTTTTTACCCTGCAAGGCAAAAACACCATGGCCGACAAATTCACCAGCCACTGCAATTCGGAGAAACCATTGCATTAATTTAGTGTTATTCATATAGTTAACTATCTTTAATAGACTTAACGCTTCTTTGCTCGACCTTTAAAACACTATGTATATCAAAAATTTATCTAACAGCTAAATTCGCCTTTTCCACAAGGAGATGGCAATTCGCGTACTTTTGGCTCTCCCGGTTCTTTGCCGCTCGCTACATAATCCATAGGGTTTACCTTAACTTCGACATCGTGGTTCCAAAGACCCCAATAGTATTTCCACTCATTCCAGCCAATGTTTAGTGTTTTCACATAAATATTATTTTCGGCAAGCAATTTACCAACTTTTCTCCCGGTCATGCAAGGCATACTATAACAATATGTTATTATCTCTTTGCTAAAATCCAGTTCCCTAAATTGTCCAATTAGGCGCTCTTTTTCCTCTTGTTCGTGGTCTAGAGAAATTGAAGTGTTTGGGTCTTTGTAGGTTGGAATATTAATCGCTCCAATAATATGTTCTTGTTCATATTCTTGCGGACTGCGTAAATCAACCAAAATAAAATTCTTATAACCTTTGTCCATTTTCTTCCGTAAACTATGTGGACTGATATGCACGGCATTTTCAGTTAAATAAAATTCACGAATTAAATCATTATTTGATAGTTTTTGGGGTGCCTTAAGCATATAAGCCGCGCTGCCACCGGCCAGAAAACCGGCAAAAAGCGCGATTAAAATAACTTTAAAACTCATATTATTTAGTTTTAGATAACTCACCTAAAATTATATCGCGAAATTCATCATAATTTCTAGGGTTAGTTATCCTTTTTCCATTAAGGAAAAAGGTCGGCGTAGTGTTAACCTTTAAAATTAGACCGCTATTATAGTCTGCCTTAACCGCGCTGTTCACTTCAGAAGAATCCAAATCTTTTAAAAATTTTTCTAAATCAAGCCCCAGTTCTTTTGCGTAGTCTCCTAATAGTTTTCTAGCATCCCCTTGCGACCACTCGTCTTGTCGCATAAAAAGCAGATCGTGCATTTCCCAGAATTTTCCTTGCAAACCACTAGCTTCAGTTGCTCGAGCGGCTAATTCGGCATTTTTATGTATTTGAGTTAACGGAAAGTGTCGATAGACAAATCGCATTTGTTCGCCAAATTCATCATTAAGTCTTTTTAAAACTGGGAAATATAAACCACAGGCCGGACACTGCAAATCGCTATACTCAATTAACGTTGTGACGCCCTCACTTTTTCCTTTAACCCAATCTGACGCGCTTACATCTAATATGGAAGTTTGCTGTTTAACATCTTTAATCAATTTTTCATTCTGGGGAGAAATTTTTTTTATAATAGTTAAGCCAGCGACGATGATTACTGCGATTAATAGAATTTTTTTCATAAAGTTGACAGGATATCTTCGACAAATATGTTCATGATGACACTTATGGTAATTTAAATCGTTTTAAGCGCAGGGCGTTGGTAACAACCGAAACCGAACTAAAAGCCATAGCTAGCGCGGCGAGAATTGGGTTTAACAAAACTCCAAAGAATGGGTAAAGTACGCCGGCGGCAACAGGAATTAGGACCGTATTATAAGCATACGCCCAAAAAAGATTTTGCTTGATATTGCGAATGGTGCGGCGTGAGAGAAGAATTGCTCCCACTATGCTCTGAAGATCCCCACGCATAAGCGTTATATCCCCGGCTTCCATGGCAATGTCAGTGCCAGTGCCCATAGCGATGCCGACATCTGCTTGAGCAAGCGCCGGCGCGTCGTTAATGCCATCTCCGACCATTACCACTACCCGACCCTCATCTTGCAAACGTTTAACTTCGGCGACCTTATTTTCCGGCAAAACCTCGGCCAGCACCTTTTTCATTCCCAGCACACGGCCAATAGCTTCGGCCGTTCTTTTATTATCCCCGGTTATCATTATCGTTTCAATTTTCATTTTATGAAGCGTGTCAATAACCTGTTTTGTTTCCGGCTTTAGGGTGTCAGCTATGGCAATAAAGCCAACTGGCGCGGAGTCGCGCGCCACCACAACTACTGTTTTTCCATCATTTTCCAGTCTTTCTTTATCCGCTCGCGCTCTCTCTCCCAACACGATGCCCAATTCATTAAGCAGTTTTTCCGTGCCCACTCGAATAGGCTTGCCATTTATCAATCCTTTTATACCGGTGCCGGAGATGGCTTGAAATTCTTGCGGTTCATCCAATTTGATATCGTGTTTTTGCGCGTAGTCCACCACTGCCTTTGAAAGCGGATGTTCTGATCTTTTCTCAAGTGATGCCGCAAAACAAACCACCTCATTTTCGGTTACATTTCCTTCCGGCACTATATCAGTGACCGATGGCGCGCCGCGAGTTAACGTTCCTGTTTTATCCAAAATAATGGTATTAACTTTATGCGCGGTCTCCAGCGCTTCGGCGTCTTTAATTAATATACCAAGTTCCGCGCCCTTGCCAGTGCCAACCATAATCGCGGTTGGTGTTGCCAGGCCTAGCGCGCAAGGGCAAGCAATTATCAATACAGCGACAAAATTTAAAAGCGCGAAAGTAAAGGCCGGTGGTGGTCCAAAAATTAACCAAATTATAAAAGTAAGCGCTGCTGTCCCGAGGACGATAGGAACAAAATAAGCGGTAATTTTATCAGCCAAACGCTGAATTGGCGCCTTACTCCCTTGCGCTTGTTCCACCAAGCGGATAATTTGCGCGAGCATGGTGTCTTTTCCGACTTTGGTTGCGTGAAAGCGCAAACTGCCGAATTGATTTAGAGTTGCTCCAATAACTTTATCGCCTGACTTCTTATCAATGGGTATGCTTTCCCCGGTAACCATTGATTCATCAACAGATGACGCGCCATCAAGTATTTCACCGTCAACCGGAATTTTCTCACCCGGCCGAACAATTATGATGTCGCCGGTCACGACTTCTTTAATCGGCAAATCCAGCTCCTTGCCGTCTCTCACAACTCTAGCGGTTTTTGGTTGAAGGCCAATAAGCTTTTTTATCGCTTCCGAGGTTTGCCGTTTGGCTCGAGCTTCAAGATAGCGGCCAAGCAAAATCAAGACAATAATAATCGCGGCTGTGTCAAAGTAAGTTTTTGGCTCTAATCCTCCGCCAGTAAAAAATTCAGGAAAAAGCGTGGCGGCTAAGCTGTAAAGATAAGCGGCAGATGTGCCAATGGCTATAAGCGTATCCATGATTACTGACCGGCCGCGCGCCGCGGCCAGCGTGCTGCGATAAAACTGCGCGCCAACCCAAAATTGCACCGGTGTTGTTAAAATTAAAAGAACGGAAAAATTGGTTAAAAATTTTGGCACGAAAGAAAACCATTCAGGAAAGCTGCCAAAAAAAACTACTACTGAAAGGACTGCGCCAACGATGAGCTTCCGGCGAAGCTCGCGAAGTTCTTTTTCTCTGGCTAGTTTTTCCCGATCTTCCAAAGTTTCTGCCTCGCCCAGTTCAATAACTTCATGACCGACCGCCTTAATTGTTTTTTTAATTTCTTCTAAATTCGTTGGCGCGCTAAATTGGAACATCCCTTTTTCCGTACCATAATCAAGTTTTACATTTTGAATACCAGAGAGTCCTTTTAGCGCGCTCTCTACCATTCCTTGATGATGCGGATTATCCATACCAAGAATTTTAAGAGTAACTTCATTTACTCCTTCCTTTTTCTCGCCATCTTCGGAAATTAATGCTTGATAACCGGCTCGATTTACTGCTTCCAGCAAATCTTTTTCACGCGCAACTGCTTCATCGTATTCAACAGTTGCTTTTTCTGACGCAATATTAACTGAAGCGTTTTTTATGCCCTTTGTTTGTTTTAGCGATCGTTCGATTTTTAGAACACAAGACGCACAATGCATCCCGCGAATGTTAAATACTTGTGTTTTCATATGATAAGTAGTTGCTTAAAATTTTATAGCAATGGATCAATAATTGCCTTAAAGTTTTCATAAGGCAGGGCGCCGGAAGCAGGAATTTTTTTACCATCCGATGTTAAAATTACCGTGTGCGGCGTGCCGCGCCCGCCGGAAGCAACCGCGTCTTGTTCATCTTGGCTCACATGCGCCGCGAACTTACCGCTTGACAAACACTCCTCAAATTTTTTCTTATTGAGGCCAACCTGCTCGGCTAAGACTGGGAGTTGCGACAAATCCAGACCGTCGTTAGACGGCGTAACTTCAAATATTTTATCTGTGTACTCCCAAAATTTACCTTGTTCGCTCGCGCATTCTGTCGCCTCGGCTTCTTTAGCCGCTTTGCTATGTAACGATCTTAGGGGGAAATGCCGATAAACCCAAGCGACTTTGCCATCATAATCTTGAAGCAACCTTTGCATAGTCGGATGAACCCTCTTACAGAACGGACATTCTAGATCAGAAAATTCTACCAAAGTAATTTTAGCGTTTTTATTGCCGCGGATATGATCGGTTTTCTCATCAACTGGCCTGATGTTAATTGCTCCGCCGGCATCTGTTGGCGTTGGAGTCGGAAGCAGGCGTGGAGCTTGGGCAACTTGACCGGCTGAATTTGATCTAGCGCTGGCAGGACGGGGAACGCCAAACCCGCCGTCTTTTAACTGCCAGCCAAGTAAAACAAAAAATCCAACTGTGCCCAAGACCAAAACAGATAACACTAATCCGGCAACAAAGGCCGTTTTTGGTGAAAAATTATCAAGCAAGCCCTTGCCGCTGTCTGTTTTTTGATCCGATGATTTTTCATCAAAATCAGGATCGTAATCTAATTTTATATTGGTCATGTATTTGAAACCACGTGGATAACGCCGCGGAACATGCCCATAGAGCATGAAAATACCGCATCACCAACCTGGTTTGGTGTAAACTCAATTACATTTGTTGTGTTGCTGGTTAATCTTTGGCGAACACCGAATTTTGGCACTTGCAAAACTGACAAACAGCCATAAGTATCACCACTAATCTCCCAACGCAGCGGCACCCCGGCTCGCACCGTAAATTCATTTGGATCATAGCCTCCATAATATACATTCATCTTCACAATTTGTCTCTCGCCATCAAAGATTACATTAGAATCAGCCGCTTGCACTGCTTCTGGTCTGGCGCTGGCGAATTTCGGTAATTGCAATGGGTATCCAGCTATAGTTAAGCCGTTCTGAATATTCCACAGCCCCAAAAGCAGTACGGCCGTGCCAGCGAATCTGAAAAAAAATTGTCCGGCTTTGCCGCGAAAAGCGTTTCCGGCGTACCAAAGGGCAAAGAGCGCTGGAATTGTGCCCAACGCAAAACCGCCCAAAGATAGGGCGCCGGAAGAGAAACTGCCGCTGCCTAGTGCGTAAATCTGCAGACTTTGCGTAAAGCCGCAGGGAATCAAGAATGTTGCCGCGCCAATCGCAAGCGGCGCCCAAGAACTTGACGAATTTTCTGCCAAGTCATGAATCTTGCGCATAAGTCCCTTTGGTGCCCGCGCCTGCAGATGCATAAGAAATCCAGGAACAATATGCAAAATGTTAAGCCCAATCGCCACCATAAATACTGCTGCAATAATGGTAATAACTCCGGTAACCAAAGGGGACGGCGCAAAAGTTTGGCCAAGCAAACCGATTAATCCGCCAAAAATTCCATAGGAAGCGACTCTGCCGGCGCTGAAAAATAAAACCGGTTTTAAAAGGGCTACCCCCCGGGCATTCCCATTTTTTTCCCGAAATTTGGCGTATAAAGAAAGAAGCAAGCCGCCGACGACTGCCAAACATTGTGAGGTTGCCGCCACCAGTCCTAAAACAAAACTCGCGCCGAAACTTGTCCCGCTTGAACTGGCAAACCCTTGCTTTAAAAGACCTAAACGATTAAGCAAAATCCCGATCGTCCAAACCAGCACAAAAAGCGCGGCCAGCTCCCAAAGGCTTGGTCTCTTTTTGGGCAGGAGCGTCTGTGCTCCACGAATGTTTTCTTTTTTACTTCCCAACATATAACCATGATCTTTTAACGCTTGATTAAATTCATAAAGCTTATGT
>CAZVIU010000005.1:0-15840 GCA_964626935.1 uncultured Gammaproteobacteria bacterium | reverse complement strand
TTTGATTGCCAAAAAAATTAATTCTAACTTCTTGGCGCTTGGCATTAACATCAACATCTTGAATGCCTGATATTTTCTTCAAGATTCGTTCAATTTTAACCTCACAACTAGCGCAGGAAATGCCCGAAACCGCGAAAGTTAATTCCTGCGGATTTTGCCCATATTCCGGCGGACTATTCTGGGCTTGCCTCTCCGGCGCGGTTGGAGTCTCAATCTGTGTTAGAACTGTACTTGAAAATCCCTGACTCTCTAATATATTTTTAACTCGTTCAAATGCAGAAAAAGCCCCTTGCATTATAATTCTCGCCAGTTGTTTCTCAATATTTGTGTCAATTCGTAAAATTTCTTTATCCTCCCCTAATCGTCTGCGAAGCAGCTCGGCTTGTTCTTCATTAACAAGTGCTGGAACCTTTAATTTAACTATTGTGATTTTGTTGCTCATAAGATCTTTTGCAAAAAGTCTATAATTAAAACGCCTAATATTCCTGCTCTTCATATGAATCTTACAAGTCTAATAGGATCTATAAGTCCCATAAGACATATCGGTCTTGAAGAGAAAAAATATTAGGCGTAAAGACGGGAATTTAAAATTCCTTTGCGGAAAAGTAAAGGAAAAATTAAATTAGTTTTTATATACTTGATAAATCTAAACCGATGGTGGCTTATCAAAAACGACCGCTTCGGCGCCACTCGCAAAATTTTATAAAATAAAACAAAAGGTGTTATGAACAGCATTATTAAAAACGCCAAGCAGGGCGTATTTGGGGGCAAGGCCGTTGATATTTGCAAATAAGTCTGACATGGCGCGTGCGACTGCATATTCCCTAGATCACCGTAGATCATGCTATAAAAATGAAGGAACGATAATGCGGCTACGACCACAAAAGCAGCAAGCATAATTACGCCGATACGAGACTTATTTAGCGTTATCATATACTTAATATAATATACCTTATTCAAACTCAATTCCAATCTGGTCCCCGTCTTTCAGTACATAATTTTTCCATTCCATGTTAAGAGAACCGTTCACATTTAATTTTACACTACCCGGCTTCTCTCCGCAAAGGTCGCCATTCTTTTTGTCGAAAATTTCTGTTTCGCTAAATTTTCCGCCAATGGCGTCAAAAAAAGCCCCCAAAGAAATATCTTCTGGCCGTAAGACCCGGCCTTCTATATGAGCTGTGCCATCATGGTGATGATGTAGAAGCGGCGTGCCAACAGCAGATTTTCCATGCGCGGTTAAGCCCTTACTCTCCGGCAGTTCGCGGAACTGGCCGCAAATTTTCACATTAAGGCGCGCATGCCAGTGCACTGGTCCGTCAGTAAATGCTTTATCTGGCAGGCCCTTTCTCCAAGTATTAAAGGCATAACCAGCATAACCCAAAAACATTAGAATAATCACAATCACTGTCGCGGTTTTCAGCGCATTTTTTGTTTTCATGTGGTGATGATGATTTTGATTTCCTTCTTGGCGGAGAGCCCTTTTATCGGCCCTAGTCAAAACTTTATTTTCCATACGATACTATTTATCTAAAATTTTACCGCTTGTCAACTCTTTATAAACTCCCATATTTTTTTCTCCGGCCTCGCGGAAAACATAACTTCCGTCTTCATCAATAGTGCCAACAGTTGGCCAAACCTGAGTAAAGGCGGCATACGCCCCAAGATCGCCACCTAGAATGATTGTTGGCACGTGCTTTATTTTATATTTCTTAACGACTTCCTTGCCCTCGGCTGTTTTAATATCTAGGGCTTTTGAATTATCTGGTGTTATCGTCAAACCTAAATTAGTTAACGCGACCTCGTGCCGTAAAACATCATAGCACCGAGTGCAACTTACATCGGTTAAATAAATAAGCGAAAATCGACCACGTATCGCGCCGTTTGCCGCCTCCACATACGGTGGAAAAACTTTAGTCAGCAGAAAAGTTTTGCCACTATCGCGCTGATCCCCAAAAATTTTCCACAAGGCAATCAGATCATTATTTTTATTAAGATCGCCAAATACTAGAAATACTGGTAAGCGCGGAATATTATACTGTGATATAAGTTTTTGCGCCCGGAAGTCTTGCCGATCTAGTGTTTGCTCGTTTTTAATTTTTACATTGGTACTGCGTATTTTATTTAGAATTTTTTCTATATCAAAGCAGTCAGCACAATCTTTATCAGTAATTTTAATTATATTTATTTTAGCCGGCCGCCCTTGGTCAAATAACCTAGTTAAACGATCACTTCTTTCTAAGAACACGAATAAATTGATAGCGCCCAAGGCTGTCAAAATAACCACAAAAGTAATGAGAAGTTGAATAAATCTCTTATCTTTTAATAACGACATTTAAATAAAATTACTTCATTTACCTATTCGCGCGAGGAATTAGACAGTGGAGAAGTAGCAACAAAACTGCCCTTTCGCAGGTTATAGAATAAGAATAAGCCGGTAAAGAATAATAACGCGCTACCGTATTGTGCTGGGGTAAGTCCGCTATAACGCGCGTCAGAGCCTGCAAGATCATAAGCGCGTAAAAAATCCAAGAAAAATCGCGTTATTCCGTAGGTTAAGGAAAAGGCTACTGCATAAAAACCCCTTGGCGGTCCTTTCGTCAAAGCCGTGTTTCCTTTTTTAGCAAAACTTAATTTTGATATTATAAAAAAAGACGCAAATATAATTATATCAAAAATTCCTAAGTAAAGCCCAAGGTCATGACGCGCGCCGTCAGGATATTTTACTCCTAAAATAAAGTTGGTCAGTGTACCCGGGTGATCATGAATTAAAAAACAGCCAACCCTTCCGCAAGCTAGCCCTGCTGGCAAGGCAAAAATGAAGGTATCAGAATAGTCAAGCAGATCTAATTTCTTTTTGTGCAGATAAAATAAGCCGATAAGAAGTGCGCCGGTAAATCCGCCAAAAGATGATAGTCCGCCGTGCCAAATTTTCCAAATTTCCATTGGGTTGGCGCGATAAAATCCCCAATCATAGAGAAATACATGCGCAGCTCGCGCGCCCAGAATCGCGGCAATAATAATCCAGAATGATAAATCTAAAATAACTTCGGGATTTTGCGCCCGGCATCTGGCGTGTTTCCAGGCAATAAAAATTGCCAGCGCAAATCCCAGCGCGGCAAATAAGCCCCAAGTATTTATGCTAAAAAAGCCTAAATTAATGATTGGGTAGTGAAAATATGGCAACATTTTTGTATTTAAGGTATGTAGAAAGTATATCAGAGAATTGCTGGAGATATCAACAGTTTTAAGACTAAATCTCTAGTTTTCTATTTACCTATTCGTGAGAATATGGGGCATGAGGCAGACAAGTATGATATGCAGATGAGGGGGGCTGGGTACAAAATATGAAGCAAGAAAGCAGAATATTAAAAAGGCACGGGACAAGAAGGCAAAGAAATAAAAAACAAAATTAAAAATTATTTTGGTCGAATTATTTGATTGACCGGCTTCGCCCAAAACTTATTGTCTCTATTTGGATAATACCTCATCTCAAGATTAACCTGCTCTCGGCTAACAATACCGGCTGAATATAAAACCTGCAAATGTCGAGAAGTGCTCTTAAATGACAACTTAATACGTTTGGCAATTACTCCAACGGTTAAGGGGCTTATCGCGGTCAGATGATTTAAAATCATCAACCGCCGCTCATTGGCTAAGGCTTTAAATAATTTTGTTTCATCTTTCATATAATATTCATTAAACCGCATAACATCAATTTTTATCAATGGCTAGTTTTCTATTTACCTATTCGTGAGAATATGGGTAATGATATAAAAATAAAATATGGATAATGATGTGAAATTAATGACCCCGCGCCAAGAGTACAGGGTATGATAATCTAACGCTCTTGGCAAGATAATAAGGTAGCCCTATGGCAAGACCACAGGGAACTATCAAAATAATAATAAAAATGAAATTAACTATAAAGATGAAATTAACCGATTGGTTAACTATCTTTTTATTTTAGATTTAGGGGCGGACCAAATAACTCGCGCCGGCGCGTCTTCACGCGACCATTTTATTTCTAATTTTCCGCCCTTATACGCTTGGGAAATTTGTTTGCCAATACTTACGGCCAGTTGATTCTCGGTTGTGGTCAGGCGAACTGTCTCTCCCCTATCCTCTATTTTTATAATTTGATCTTCTGGATCACGTTTAAGCGCCCGCGCTCCAATGTTGCGCGCTTGCCGAATCACATCGGCTTTAAATTCCAGATCGGTTAAATTTTTTAGCAATACCTCACCTTCATAATTAACAATTCCGTGAAATCCGGCTTTTATCCACGTGTCTTCCGGACAGAGCTCCTCTCGGACCCCGGGTTTTCCTTTATACGCTTCATAAAGTTTTGAAGATGTGTGCCAGTGCTCGTCAAAATAAACAGCATGACAGCGTTTACACACTGCCAAAGGTTTTTTACCTTTAACCTCTTGCTCCCACCACGACGAAGATCGCAACTTGTTCTTACCTTGAATAGTCTGCTTATGGCGGCGAGTTAATATATATTGTGATTTTGTGCGACCCATTAATATTAAATCCGAAACACGAAGCACGAAATCAAAAACGCAAAATTTACAATTTACAATTTTTAATTTTCAATCAATTTTCAATGATATAATTTTCAAACATTTAATAATTGAAAATTGAAAATTCCTGATGCTTTGTTTCGAATTTCGATATTCAAATTTCGAATTTTAAAATATTGGCTTCTTCGTGTGCCACCCTGTCTTCTCTTGATACACTCTTGCCAGTCCCAGCACCTTTTCATCATCAAACTGTTTTCCAATTATTTGCAGCCCAACTGGTAAATCATGCGCGAAGCCACAGGGGACTGATACTGCTGGCACGCCAGCAACATTAGCAGAAACTGTATAGATATCAGACAAGTACATAGTTAGCGGATCATCAAATTTTTCTCCAAGTTTCCAGGCAACCGATGGCGATGTTGGGGTGACTATCACATCAACATGATGCAAGGCCTTATCAAAATCACGCTTGACTAAAGTTCGAACCTGCTGAGCTTTTTTGTAGTAAGCGTCGTAATAACCGGCTGATAAAACATAAGTTCCGAGCATGATGCGGCGTCTTACTTCCACGCCAAAATTTTGCCCGCGCGTTTTGTCGTAGACATCCTTTAGGGTTCGAGCTGGGATACTGGCGCCGTATCTAATGCCGTCAAAGCGCGCTAAATTCGCGCTTACTTCTGCCGGCATTATAATATAGTATATCGCCAACGCGTACTCTGTGTGCGGCAAACTAACTTCTTGCGCTTGGGCTCCTAATTTTTCCAACCTTTCAATCGCATCCCTAACGCACTTCTCTACCTTGCTGTCCATGCCGGCGACAAAATACTCCTTAGGCACACCGATTTTTAAACCTTTCAGGTTTCGGATTTCGGATTTCGGATTTCGGATTTCCGCTTTGACGCTTGTCGCGTCAAAGCGGTCATTTCCTTCTATATATTTTAGCACGATCGCGGCATCTTCTGCTGTTTTCGTTATCGGCCCTATTTGATCAAGTGATGAAGCCATAGCCATAAGTCCGTAACGCGAAACTCGACCATAAGTGGGTTTTAATCCCGTCACGCCAGAGAGCGAGGCCGGCTGACGAATTGAGCCGCCCGTGTCAGAACCAAGCGCAAAAATACACATTCGCGCCGCCACGGCCGCGGCCGAGCCGCCTGATGAACCGCCGGGAACCATTTCTAAATTCCACGGATTTCTGGTTTTCTTATACGCGGAAGTTTCGGTTGATGAGCCCATGGCAAACTCGTCCATGTTAGTGCGGCCTAAAATAATAACGCCGGCATCCCGCAGTTTGCGAACTACTGTTGCATCATAAGCGGCTTTATAATTTTCTAAAATACGCGAGGCGGCGCTAACTGTTTTACCGCGCATTAACATATTGTCCTTAATCGCACAGGGAATACCATCAAGTTCACCAAACGATTTTTTTGCGCTAACGCGCTTATCTGCCTCGGCCGCTTGTTCTAACGCTTCATTTTCATAAACTTCTAAAAACGCTCCGATTTCTTTATCGTAGATTTTTATTTGATTCAAACAAGCGCGTGTTAATTCTAAAGCGGTAAATTCACTTTTTCTAAGTCCCGCGGCAGAGGATTTAATTGTTAGCTCGTTTAATTGCATATAACGCGATTCGAAATATCCTAATCACATTCGAATGTTCCGAAAATATTAGGATCATTCGGATGCATTCGGATTATTGGGATCGCTTCTATTCAAATACGGCTCTAACTTTTAATAAATCCCCTTCTCTCATCGGCATATTTTCCAAAAGCAATTTTCGTGTTTCTGCGTCGCACCCTAAAACCTCGTCTTCCCGAGCGACATTTTTTAACCCGGTGATTTGTGAAATAATCGGTACATTTTTGGTATCTACTTTTGCCAATTTTTCAAAATAATCTAAAATAGACGAGAGCTGACCCCGGAATTTTTCCTTCTCCTCCTCGCGTAAGCGCAGCCGCGCCAGATGAGCAATGTGTTCAGTTTGTTCTAATGATAATTTCATTTTAATTATTCATTACCAGATATTAACTATCCTTACTAAAAATAAAATTGGCACTGCAATAAAAAGAATGCTCCAATAAATATACTCTAACCACCATCGTTTTCTCTTACTGAACTCATTAATAATGGACGGGACTGACTCTCCATTTAGCATAGCTTGATAGATTTTATTTTCTTGATTTAGTAGTTGTTCGCTTCGTTCTCCATAAAATAACATTTTTTCTGGATTCATCATAGCAGAATAACGCATATTTGCTAAAATAACTCCTCTCATGGTTTTCTGCATAGGTTGCTCTGTGTCTCTCATAATAAACCACGACTCATAAATCATCCGAGTTAGCGTAAGGATAATTATAATTAAAAGCGCGATTAGAAATTTTGAATTAATCCGAAGAATGGAGTTTGGATTTCCTTGCGAGCTGAAACTAATAGTTAAAATAATGCCCAAAAAGGTTAGAAAAATTCCTTTTACTTTGAAAAAGTAATTGTTGCGTTTCTCCTGTAAATCTTGGAGGTCTTTTAAATTCGTTATACGTTGCTCAAATTCGTTTTTAACACTTTGAAACTTTTGCTCATCAAATATGGTCTTTTTTTCTTCAGACATAATTTTAATTTAAAGGCAAAGGTATTAAGTCGGGTTTAATCCGTGGTGTTTTCTGTGGCTGCTAATTCATGACATTGTCTTTTTCAAGATTACATTAACTAGCTGTGTGGGCTCAACTAAAAATTTTTTAAACTCATTTATGTTTTCATTTGTTATGCCGATTTGGTATTCTTTGCCGCCACGATGCTGATGACTCCTGCCGGGGTGTCTCTTAACTTCCTCATTAGGCAACACCCAGTACAAAATCTGATCAACCCAAACACCAATAAATATAAAAACATCTGCCATGCCCAGCTTTAACTGTTGAAAATTCATCCAAAATGGCTCCTTTGCGTTAGAAGCTAACGCTTTTGTTTCTAGTCCGCCACGCACATTTTTATTGATTGCGCGAGATGCTTTAACCTCAACTTTAATTATTTGGCTCCCGCGTTCGATATATAGATCATACTCACCAGAAAATTTCTCATCTATAGTTTTACTTGCTTTCTTAAATCGCGGATCAATCTCTGTAAGATGTTTTTCAGCCCACACTGCTCCAAAGATTCTAGGAGCGATGCCGTAGAGATGTAAGTACACATTAGATTCCACGTATGACTTGCGTAAATTCTCATACTCTTCTAGCGAGATCACGCCGTTGCTCACCAAGTGCATCAAACGATGCTCATATTCATTAAACGGATATACTGACTTGAGTCCAGATAAGTGAGCGAGCAAAATTTGCCTATCGCCCGTAGGCAACTTCTTTAACCACTTATCTAGCTTTTTGTCTAAGTCCTTGGTCTTCATAGATTAAATCTTATCAAACAATGAGGGTGCGCCGAGTAGCTCTTCATTGCTTAATAGCAATTTTCCATCGTGTATGATTTTAGAGCGTCCCCACCCAAGTTCACCTGTTCTGCGAAAATGTAATAACCGAGCAACCGTAAGCTTACAATACAATGGGTCTATGTCCATTGTGTAAACCTTGCGCTTGCTCAATTCTGCCTGCAACAACGTTGAGCCCGAATGACTAAAAAAATCTATCACTACATCGCCCGGTTTGCTGCTTGCCCCAATAATACGCTCTGCGGATTTAAGTGGTTTTTGAGCAAAACAACCTTCAACGTTTTCATGCATGAGAAAAAAAACTTGTTGTATGTCATACCATACATTACCCGCTCTGATGTTCGGCGATTTGCTTCTTTCAAAATTTTCTGTAAGTTCCCCCCCCACCTCCTTATAAAAACCTTTCGTTTTCTTTGGGATATCTGTATATTCTGCCTGAATATTAAATACGGCCTCGCCTTTTGTGTAGTATAAAAGCTCTTGACGGATAGCCATCCAGTTCTTTTGAGTACCATAACCGCGCTGGTTTCTCATCGTAATAAAGTTTCTTGTTCTTACCGGCTTCTGCCTCATCATCAACATAAAATCTGGTAATGGTTGAAAGCCTTCACGAATGTCAGCGCCTAACCATATATATAATGATGCATTATTATCTAACGCATCAATGGTATTATCAACCCACCTACTGCTCCACCCAATATATTCATCAACCGAGCCTTTCCCAAATTCTTTGTTTATTTCGACATTGTATGGGGGGTCCTGAATAGCCAGGGCTGCCTTGTTCCCGTTCATCAAAATATCTACATCCTCTTTTTTAGATGCATCGAGACAAGCAATGCGATGCCCGCTCACAGGGTCTTCCCAAACCATACCATATTTAAAATCTGGTAGTCTTCTCACTAGAGAGTTTATTTTGTGTTTGTTCAGTTGAATATGCATGGGGGAGATAGCTCAAATCAAGACAAATTATCGTGTAGCAACCGACACAAGTGCCTTACGAAGAAAATCGGCAAATGCAAGACTCGTGATCTTTTCAAATTGAAAAAAATAACGGTCTAGATCTTCAAAAGTGCTTTTGTATTCTTTTCCTCCAGTAAATAAATCCGCCAAAACTTCTCGCGCTCTGACAAGTTCTTTTAGACGCTTCCGCCACCTTCTATCGGAATAGTTATTTTACTCCCAACAACTTTAATTTCCATATATTTATTCTATCTTAATTAAAATAGAATATCAATCCTCTCAAAAATCATCCCAACATTCTCAAGTATGTTGGGACGTTATGAATCTAAAAAACAAAAAGACGCCTTGAAAGCGTCTTTACCTTGGAACACGAAATTTATATTCGTGCTCCTCATCCATCCAAGGATCTATGGGGGCATCGCCGCCTTATTCTTTGATTTTCTTCCTTGCTTCCCGCGCCCACACTTTGGCTTCTTGTGTCCACCTTTCCAAAGTTTCTTCATCAACTTCAATCGGCGGTTTGTTCATTTTTTACTCTCCTTGCGCATCATTCCTTCAACAAAAATCTTGATTTCCTCAAAACCTTCGTATGGAGTATTGCCTATATATAAACGAGGCACAGTTCCGCTCGTGGGGATGGTAGAAAATGAAACTCCCTTCTCGAGTAAATATGCCACCACCTCTCGACATTCATCGGTTCGGTCATCCGCATAAAGGCGAATTCCGTTCGCGCCTAGTTTCCATTCCGGCCAAGTTGCAACGATTTTTGAGTTTTCCTCAAGAGCTTTCCAATAACGGCGCGCTTCTTCGGTATCATCACGTTTAACCTTCATTTGCACTCCCTTCACTCCTTTTTTTCTTTTTCTGGGCATTTTGAGTCTTCAAAACAAGGCAACGCCACATCATCTAAATCACTGCCCGGCGGTATATCCCCGCCGAGTAGCCGATGGATACATTTTCTTCGTGGAGTAAAAATATCGGGCAGATACTTGAGGACTAAATATACCAATTCTGTTTCTCTGTCAAAAACAACCTTACCCTCTCGTTCAAGCGCGTGGACAACATCCTTTGCCTCTACTCCAAATCCTAAAATCCGTCGACGATCTAATTCTCTACTTAACGCGGTTAAATTGAGTTTGTGGCCATCTCGCTCGCTCAAAATATCAATGACTGCTACTCTCGCTCGCATCGCTTACCCCCCCTGCTGTTTGCTTAAGATTTCAAGGATCGTGCTTCTACTCTATTAAAAAGATAAAATAAAAGCAAGCCGTTTGGGCTTGCTGTTAGAAACCGCAATCCGTGCATTCCCAAGACATACCTTGACCGATTTCATCTGCAACCTCGCGCACATTAACATGCTTACAAAGCGCTTGCAGACGATTCCGTTGTTCATTCAAGCGGTCATACTTTTCTTCTAATTTGCTTCTCTTTTCATCCAACCTTTTCGTTTTATTTTCAATTTTACGCATTTCCTGTCTAACCTTCGCCGGTGTCATTTTGGCACAATTTGAGAAGGTACTCGCGGCGCGCCTCTTTTGACTACGAGTCGCGCTTCCTTTAGGTTTAACGCTTGCCATACTTTCTCCTCCTACAGCCAGTTATTGGCTTTGAGCAGAGCGAAGATGGTGGCAATGCCAACGAACGAAAAGAACGCGACAATGCAAGCGGCTAATTCCTACGTTTAGTCCTCCCTCGGTTCCTGTATCTAAACACAATCGCCCAAAAATGTCAACAATCATCTAACGACGCTTACTTTGATACTCCAAAGTATCAAAGTAAACGGTCAACTATTTAATCATCTTCAAAAACTCTTTTTCGTCTATAATTTTAATACCAAGTTTTTTGGCTTTGTCTAATTTGGCGCCAGCTTCGGCGCCAACGATAACATAATCAGTGTTTTTAGAAACAGTGCTGGAAATATCGCCGCCAAGAGCACGAACGCGGTCTTTGGCTTCGTCGCGGGTCATTGACTCAAGAGAACCGGTCAAAACAAAGGTCAATCCTTTAAGTTTTTGCGCCCGGCTCGCGATCTTTGGGTTTTCTATTTTTACCCCAACTTCCAGAAGATCGCGAATGATCTTGCTGTTGATTTTGTCGCGAAAAAATTCATAAACACTTTTGGCCACCACTTCGCCAATGTTGGGCACGGCGCTGATGGCAGAGGGCTCGGCCTGGGCAATTTTTTTCAAGCTGCCGAAATTATTTGCCAAGTCAATGGCGGTTTCTTCACCAACATGTTTTATACCTAAGCCATAAATAAACTTCGCGAGCGGCAGGCGCTTTTTCGCGGCAACGGCCGCCACAATATTTTGCGCGCTCTGCTCGGCAAAACGGGGCAGTTCCAACAAATCTTCCTTTTTTAATTTAAAAATATCAGCCGGCGCGGCAATTAAGCCATTATCCATAAACAATTCAATATTCTTTTCGCCAATGCCTTCAATATCAAAAGCTTTTCTGGATACAAAGTGCGTCAGACGCTCCTTATGTTTTGCCGGACAATTTTTGTTGGCGCAATAAATTGCCACTTCCCCCGGTGGCCGCACGACACGGCCGCCGCAGACCGGGCATTTGCTTGGCGGATCTATTACTTTCTCATAACCAGTGCGAAGTTTTGGCAGAACCTTAACAATTTTTGGAATAATATCACCGGCTTTTTCCAAAATCACCGTATCCCCTATTTTTACGCCCAGCCGCTGGATTTCATCCAAATTATGCAGCGTCGCGTGCGAGACAGTGGTTCCGCCAATAAATATCGGATCCATTACTGCCCGCGGCGTAATCACACCGGTTCGGCCAACTTGCCAATCAACCTGTCGTAAAATTGTCGTGGCTTGTTCTGCCGGAAACTTGTAAGCAATCAGGCCGCGCGGCGCTTTACCAACCACACCAAGCTTATGGAATAATTCTTCATTATTAACTATAACCACAACGCCGTCGGTCCAATAAGGTAATTTGGCGCGTTTAAGTAAAATATCTTCGTGAAACTTCCGCACTCCTTCCAGAGTCGCAGCATAGCGATTTAGCGGATTGACCGGAATGCCCATTAATTTCATGAGCCCGTGCCCTTCCTCATGCGTCATCTGACCTAAATCAGTCATGAGCTCGTAACCATAAAATTGCAATTTTCGTGAAGCAGTAATTTTTGAGTTCAGTTGCCGAATACTGCCGGCGGCGGCATTACGCGGATTGGCAAAACTTGCTTCGCCCTGCTTCTCTTGTTCTCTATTTAACGCCTCAAAAACTTTCCGGGACATGTAGGCCTCGCCGCGAATCTCAATTTCGCCGTTTTTGATAGCGCTAACAATTTTTTTATAAATACCCTTCGACGCCGCGGAGTTTGTTCCGTGCCGAGCTTGCTCTGGTGCGGGGTTGCGCTCGAAGAATAGTATAGCCACTTCTTTTAGAGTTGGGATACGCAGCCGCAGGGGAATCGCCTCAATGGTTTTTAAGTTTTGCGTTACCTCTTCACCTACCTTGCCGTCGCCGCGAGTTGAACCTTGATACAGAATGCCATCGTGATAAACAAGCGCCACGGCCAACCCATCCATCTTGATTTCGGCGTAATAATCAAAACGGGCGCGGGGCATTAATTTTTTAATTCTCTCTTCCCATTCACGAAGCTCGCCAGGACTAAAAACATCTTCCATAGAAAGCATTGGCGCTTCATGCGTAACTTTATAAAATTCCGGCCGGGGCTTGCCGCCAACGCGCTGGGTCGGAGAATCAGGAGTAATAAACTCCGGAAATTGCTGCTCAAGTCTCCACAGCTCATGCTTTAGAGAATCATGGGCGGCGTCAGAGATTTCTTGACGATCAAAAACATGATAAAGATAGCGATGGTAATTTATCTCCTTACGCAGTTTCTCTATTCTTTTTTTAGCCTCATCTTTAGTCATGTTTAACGAGTAATGAATTAGGAATTAGGAATTAGGAATTTTATTATATTTTGACCCCACACCATCATTACAAATGTCTCTGTAGTCAAAAATACTCCAAGCGGCAGTTTACTTCCCCACTTTACTTTTCCACCTATTAACAAAAATAAAACAACAATCGCTCCTAAAATATATGCTCCGGAAATTGCGTATAAGATGCGCGGAAATCCCAAAACTACACCCATCATGGCCCCTAAATACATGTCCCCGTCACCAATCCACTTACCTTTTGATATAAAATATTGTAAAGCAAAAAAGGCAAAACCAATAGCTCCAGCTAATAATAAATTATACCATGATAAACCTAAGAATAACTGAATAAAAAAACTTATGGAGACGGCCCCCAAAATAATGCTGACCGGCAAGGTCATATAACGCAGATCAGACACAAAAACAATGATTAGTATGGAGGTAACAAAAAAATAAAATAATGGATCGGCTAAATATGACCAATTAGGTTGATTAGACCAATCGGTCCAATTGGTTACATAAATAATTAAAAATAAAACGCCGCTTGCCAGTTCAACTAAAGGATATTGCCAAGAGATTTTTTTTTGGCAATAACGGCATTTGCCCCTTTGAATAAAAAAACTTAAAAGCGGTACTAAATCATGCCATAAAAGACGACGATCGCAGTGCACACACCGCGATCGTCCTCGGAAAATCGATTTTCCGTGTTGGCTTCTCCAAATCACGGAATTAAGAAAACTTCCTATAATTATACCTAAAATAAAAATGGATATTTGCTCTATCACAACATTAATAAGATTCCTCGCTTAGCGAGGAATGACAAAATAAAAATTATTGTATTCCTGACGGGGTTGCTGTATGCGCTCCGGCTGCTAAACCGCCAGTCGCGCCCTCAAGCGTAAAGGTCATAGAATAAGTTGATCCGTCAGTTGAAGTATATGAATAAGCAGCACCGCCCGGTGTTGGGTTAGCTGGTACTGTGCCCATATAAGTTGTACCGCCAGCATCGCAAATATCTACAAAGCCATCTTCGTCAAAACAGTCATTTGGGGATACGCCAAGAGTAACAGCCAGCGCTTCTACCGGATAACCATTTTGATCCGCAAAATATAACTCTAGCGCGGTTTGAATTTGTTTTACATTAGAGATACGGCCCGCGTCACGCGATTTCTGACGCGCATTATTAAGCGATACAACGGCTATGGTTGTAAGTAAAGCGATGATCGCAATAACCACCAAAAGTTCAATTAGGGTAAACCCATTTTTTATTAATTTTTTTGCCATATTTCACCTCCTTTCCATGTACAAGCTTCTTATGCCTTAGAATGATGGGGTGGGCAAGAATTTATCCACAGTTTCTACTTTAGTAGTATATCATGAATCTCACGAATAAGCTCGCTAGGACTGGTATGGCTCTTAATTAAATACTTAGCCGCGCCGCCATCTAGGGAATTTCTAACATAATCGCCCAAACTAAGTGTTGAAAGCATAATTACTGGAATGCCCTTGAGTTCTAGGTTTTCTTTAAGGATTTTTAGTGTTTCTAAACCATTTTTTATAGGCATAACTATATCTAAGGTTATCAGATCAGGTTTTTCTTTCGTGGCTATTTTTAAACCTTTCTCACCGTCTTCGGCGACAACTACTCGAAATCCTTCTCGTTCTAAACGAGATTTATAAATCTCAAGAAAATGCCTATCGTTATCGATCATGAGAATGGTCTTTTTGGCGCCTTGCTGCATATAATCAAAATAAAGATACCCTTTACGCTCGCTCCTGTTATTTCACTAGAACACGAAAACATTAAAACATAAAAACAAAAATTTATTCTTGTGCTTTTATATTCTTGTATTTTAATGATTCCATCTACTGCTCATGTTTATAATTAACTATTTTTCTAATTGTATCCCAATAGACTTGGGTGTTGTTTTGTTTTTTATAAAACCACCATTCTAACCCCCAAAGATAGATTTCGTCAAAACCGCTGGCTTGAGCAAAATTGAGTGTCTCGCGGAGTTTTTCTGACGTCATTGTTTTAGCCTCCAATTCAGGGGTTAATTTGTGAAATCCTTCAGGCGCCCACGGTTCAGCTTGTAACTCTGAAATAATTATTCGCCCAATGCGCCAATTTAGCGTCCGCGCTTTTAAATTATACACCCAAGGCGGAAAAGGATACTCTCTAAAACCAAAATACTTATTCCAGGTCCGGCGATACATACTTATTCCCAGTACATCTGGCTTTAAACTGGCTGATTTCCACCAGAGCGCCAACTCTCCACTATCAGTAATCATAACAGGTCTTTGCGGATCAAGATATTTCGCTCGCGCTATCTCCTTCTTTAAAAATTTTTTATTTGGCACGCTGCAGCCGCTGCCAAAGCCTTGGAATTCGTAAAAGACGTATCATCCGCTGCAGCCGCTGCCAAAAAATCTAAAAAATGGCTCATTTTCTATTTGCCAGGCAATCAGGGTGCGCCTATTTTTAAAATGATTCAGTGACTCTTCAAGATATTTTAAAATTCGTTCTTGCCGAGCTTCTTCGCTAAGGGATTTGGCCCATTCGGGGGTGCGACACTCTGGCCAGCGCGGCAATTTTCTACCAACGGCTAAAATAATTTTAACGTTTCTTTTTTCTGCTTCATCAAACATCCAATCAAAATCAGTAAAATTAAGTCTGCCAGGCGTCATTTCAACTTCATCCCAATTTAAACCAATTCTAAAACGTTTAATTCCTAAATCATCTAGGGCTTCTAGATATACGTTTCGCCAATCCAGCCCTAGATACTCGGCAAACGACTTTGTAAACGAAACTCCCCAGGTTGGTTTATTTTGACTAGCAATAATTTTTGTTGTTTCTGAAAAATAAAAAGCCGAGCCAAGAATCGCAATTACCATGACTATAAAAAATAATCCCTTTCGAGATATAGCTGAAAATTTCATGATATTCGTGATTTAATTACTTAATTGTTAGATTACGATACGTTGTATATAGAGATTCTTAGTTTGTTTTAAATATTCA
>CAZVIU010000004.1:0-24825 GCA_964626935.1 uncultured Gammaproteobacteria bacterium | reverse complement strand
AGAGCAACAGGTTGATTTTTGCATTGCTAATGCGGAAAATTTAGCCCACGGGAATGGCGTTACCCGCAGCACTATGGAAGAAGGGCTCCTGTCTGGCATTGATTTTTTTACTTCTGGAAATCATATTTGGGATAAACCGGATGTTTATGATATTTTGCAAGACATTGATCTACGAGATAAACTTATCCGGCCATATAATTATCCTCAAGGCACAGCTGGAGAGGGGGCTAAAGTCGTAACCATTGGTAAAAGTAAAGTACTTATTGCGAATGTCATGGGACAAGTTTTTATGCGTCCGACGCTTGATAATCCTTTTGAAGCCTTGGATAAAATTTTACAAGATTATAAGAATGAAGAGTTAGCCGCGATTTTAGTTGATTTTCATGCTGATGCCACTAGCGAAAAAAACGCCTTTGGTTTTTATGCTGATGGCCGAGTTAGCGCAGTTTGGGGCACGCATTCTCATGTGCCAACAGATGACGAGAGACTACTGCCGCAAGGCACTGCTTTTGTAACTGATGTCGGCTTGACTGGATTTAGAGATGGTGTTATTGGCGAAACAGCCGGGGCTGTGATAAAATCATTTATAACGCGTCTACCTTTGCGCCACGAACTGCCTGATTCTGGCTACGCCATAGTTAATGCTATAATAGTAGAAGTGGATCCAAAAACTAGATTGGCCAAGAGCATAGAAAGGGTGAAAGAAGAAATTGAGATAAAATAAGGGTACGAACTACGAACTTATTGCGAACTAGCGAACTTGTAAATGTATTCATCAGTTCGTAAAAAGTTCACAGCTCGCGAATCTATGAATAAAGCTGAATTATCAAACATTTTAGCCTCTAAAGTAGGCACCACAAGACAAGTAGCAGAAAAATTTTTGAATGAGTTTGTTGATGTTGCCATTGCTGAACTTAAAAAGGGCGGGGAAGTTACTTTAGTTGGTTTTGGCACCTTTAGCGCTCGTCAAAGAAAAGGCCGTGTTGGCGTTCACCCACGCAACCCAAAACAATCAATTGATATGCCTTCAGTTGTCGTACCAAAATTCAAGGCAGGCAAAAGGCTGAAAGACGCCCTAAAGGGTAGGGCCTAATATTGAAACTCAAACGTTGTTTAGTTAATGCCGCGCCGCAGTCCAGCATCGAGCTTGCTCTGGTGCTGTGGCAAGTCCGGAAAAAGATTGAAGGACGTTTTGAAAGGAAAGGCCTAAAAGTACAAGCTTTGCACGAAGAAGCACGAACACCGCGCCTTATTTTTTTAAAACTTAATTTTACTATTAGGACCTTTCGTACGAAAGGTACTAATGCTAATTACCTTGAATTACGAAATGCTCAAAATGGTGTAAAATGATAGTAAAGAATTAACATTATACACCAGTATGAACACTGTAATTCAAGCTTTTGATAAAATTCATAGGGTGGTAAGTTTTTTCTCAAAACAATTAAAATTTGATAAGTACAAAAAGAAATTCGGTCGAAAGTTAGCGTTAACAATTGAACAGACAATTTCATTGTCAGTATTCAAACAGAAAAATAATATTGCCACCAAAAAATCCGTCTATGAAATATTGGAACCAAACTGTTCTTACAAAACAATGGTTGTCAACATGAATCGCTGGGCTCGTCTGGCCATAGTGATAATAGTTTTCCTGATGAAAATCAACAGAAACAATCAACATCTGATCAAGCACATCGACTCAACAGATGTCCCCGTTTGTTCGTTCAAAAACGCCAATGCTCATAAGACAATGAAGAATTTTGCCAAATTTGGCAAAAACTCCAAGGGCACATTCTTTGGGCTAAAATTACACATAATCACCGATCTAAGACAACAACTTCTGGCTGTAAAATTCACAGCTGGGAATGTGGATGACCGAGCAATCGTTATCCCATTATCAAAAGATTTAGTCGGATTATTTGTCGGAGACGCGGGATATGTTTCTAAAAAATTATCCCAAGAATTCTACCAAGAACACAACCGGATTCTTCTTGTTAAACCAAGAGCCAACATGAAAAAAATAATGACGAAATTTCAGGAAAAATTATATCAAACAAGAATGCTCATTGAACTGAATTTCAGAAATCTGAAAATGTTCTGCGGACTGGTTACCAGTCTTCCCAGATCAGCGGGCGGATATCTCGCTAACTATATCTACAGCCTGCTGGCTTATCAAATTATTTAATTGTGAAAGAAAAATATTCACCAACCTACATTAACAAACAAATTTGGAGGACCCAAGCTAATTTTGTGTTATCCGAATTTGTTTGTTAATTTTTTACGAACTTGCATTTCGTAATTCAAGGTAATTAAGTCATTTAGTAATTAATCATTAAGTAGTTAAGTCATTAAGTTTATCTACTCAATGACTCAATAACTCAATGACCTATGACTTGTGTATATTCCAAGCGGTTCTGAATTATTAAATCCCCATTTTTTATTGGAAAAGTCTGGCATTCGTGAAGGATGGAAAGTGGCTGATTTTGGCGCTGGTTCAGCCGGACATTTTATATTTCCAGTCGCGCGCATGGTTGGCGAGAGCGGCTTAGCTTACGCGGTTGATATTTTAAAATCAGCTTTGGCGGGCATAGAGAGCCGTGAAAAACTTGAAGGAGTTAAAAATGTGAAACGCGTTTGGGCAGATCTTGATATTCCGGGCGCGACTAAAATAAAAGATGACAGCCTTAATCTGGTTTTACTTATTAATAATCGCGTGCATGAATCAATGATTCGCGAAGCCGTGCGGGTATTAAAAGTTAATGGTCGGCTTCTTGTTGTTGATTGGAAAATAATCTCCACGCCGTTTGGTCCGCCCGGAGCCGAACGAGTGAGCGTTGGGCAAGCTAAAGAACGAGCGAAAAAGTACGGACTTCAAGTTGTGGAAGAATTTGAAGCAGGGAAATACCACTGGGGTCTTCTTTTAGAAAAGAGGTAAATTGTTAACGTTTTTTATAGCATTTTCTTGTCGCATCCGCCTCCTCATGTTATTAGAGAAAATAGAGAATAATTATAAAGAAGCATTAAAAGCAAAGGACGACTTTGCTGTTTCTATATTGCGAGTAATTAAGGCCGCGTTGCAAAACGCGGAAATTGCTAAAAGACCAGACAAGTTCACTGACGAAGACGCTGTTAAAGTCATAAAAAGTGAAGTTAAAAAATCGCAAGACGCTTTAGTTGATTTTGAGCGTGGTGGCCGCGCTGATTTGGTAGAAAAGACAAGGCGTGAAATTAAATTTTTGCGCGCCTATCTGCCAGAAGAATTATCCGAAGAGGCTACAGAGGAGATTGTCCGTCGCGTGATTGATGTAATGAAGCCGTCGTGGCCGCGAGACTTTGGCAAGGTGATGGGCGCGGTGATAAAAGAGGCTCACGGTCAAGCAAGCGGAGATGTAGTCAGTAAAATTGTAAAAAAGTTAATCAGCGGATAATAAATTAAGTCACTGAGTCATTAAGTTATTAAGTCATCTCGAGTGAAACTGTTGTATTTCGCAATAAAAAGCTATTTTTTTATGAACTCATACTAAATTTTTCTGCTGGTCATTGCGAGTCCGCTTTAGCATAAATCACTGAAGAACTTAGCACAAGTTCTATTATAAACCCCGTATCAAGATACGGGGTCTTTCAGGCCTTTAATTTTTTTTCGGAAACGGATTTGTTCTCGATCCGTTAACGTCCGGACCATTTTTAACTAAGCGATCAACTCTTAATTCTTTACGAAATCGTTTGAGAAGCGCGTCGGCGCTGGCAAAGATTTTCTCTGTTCCAGCTTCACCACGACGATATAAAAATGGTTCAGCGACAAAAGGAGCTCGTCTTGCTTCACCACCAAGGTCATCTGCCCGATTGTCAATATCGAGATCAGAAATTATAACGTACCAAAGCGGGACACTAACTTCATTAGGATAGTTAAATCTCATTTCAACCTCTGGTCTTATATTCGGCACGCCATGATCATATTCACCCAAGGTATAAGTATAACGCAGGGAGACTCGGTAACCATTTAAATCTACATTTGACTGCGTAATTTCTAAGGTCTTAGCATCATTTAGCCATTCAATTTCTGGTTTGTCAGGCTCTTTAGGGACAACTGGTTGAGCCAGCGATCTTATTTGAGGATCTTGAACTACAGGTATAGGAGCGGCTGGTAACAATTGGTTTGGTAAAGAACTTTGTTTTTTGCTCCCAGGCCTAGTTATTGGACACGGACCAGGACAAGGCTGTATTTTTTTTGAAGTGCAGCCAAGATTCAAAACAACCAAGTAGAGCGATAAAAGAAAGATATTTTTATGTTTTGCCACGGCTCCTTCCTTTTTTTGCGCCGAGTCTACTTTTTATCAAGATTTCTTCAGACAGCTTTAGTTAGAAGCCTTTCTTGCACTAAATGTCCCAAAAGCTATCTTGCCCTCCTTCAGCGCGTTAGCTTGTCAAAGTTAATAGTGAATATATCATAATTTAGTAAACAAGTCAAGCCTAAGCATAAGCTCATATCTTTACAAGTCTAAACATGGTAAAATAAACAGAGTCGTAACTAATCCACACCTCGTTAAGTCATTAAGTCATTAAGTAATTAAGTTATTAAGTTATTATGGTTTGTGGGTTAAAAATTAAAGTTAAAAAGGCCTACGAAGCCGATAGGTTATATTTTAAAATTTTTAAATTAGGCCTTTTATTTTTCTTATTTTTTATTTCTTATTTTTTATTTTTTACATCTGCCGCGCAAGCGCAAGGCGTTGGCCAGTTAGGCGTTGAATATGGCACCGCTACCGGCCTTGGGGCTGAGGATATCCGGCTCACCATAGCTAAAATTGTTCGCGCTAGCTTGGGCTTGCTTGGGATTATTGCCGTGGCCCTTATTGTTTACGGCGGCTATCTTTATATGACCGCGGCCGGGGACGATGAAAAGATCAGGCAAGCCAAAGCATTACTTATTAATGTTGGCGTGGGACTAGCAATAATTTTATCCGCACTAGCCATAGTGCAGTTTGTGATTTCGCGTCTTACCGCGGCTACGCTGGGTTTAGGCGGCCCCGGGCCGGCAGGAGGAGTCAAAGTTATTTCGCCATTATCCAATGCCTTGGGCGGCGGCATTATTCGCGAGCATTATCCAGCTCGTGATGCCACCGGTATTCCACGCAATGTTAAAATAATTCTTACTTTTAAAGAACCAATTGATCCAGCAAGTTTAATTAAAGATTATGATTCAAAAGGCACGCCAGAAGATACCACTGACGATAATGTAAAACTAAACACTAACGGCACGCCTGACCCAAAAGATGATTACCTGGAATTGAATACAGAAGCAGTAAAAATTTTTGCTTCTGATCAAAGCGCAGGCAACGCTCTTGCTTCAGGCGAAACACGGACAAGCTTTACGCCTGACCTGAAAACTTGGATTTTTGATCCAGTGCCGCTTTTGGGCAGTCCGTCTGAAGATGTTTGGTACACAGTGAACCTTGAAGGCGGAACTAAAGGAGCGAAACTCGTAACTGGCGAGTCAGCTTTTAGGGGAGTATTTTCTAATGGTTACACTTGGGAGTTTCAAGTTTCAACTCTTGTTGATACTACGCCGCCAAAAATTTTAAGTGTTATTCCAGAGCAAGAGATTGATTGCGCCGCCGAGCCCGGTAGCGCTTGCGCTAGGAATATCATCATCACCATCAATTTTGACGAAGCAGTTGATCCAACTGGAGTTTCTGGAAATGTGCCTGGATTTATAAATATAGTAGTTGACTCTAATGGCGCGGCCGCTGGCGGGGAAGTAGCCGGCACTTTTGCCACAGCTAATCAATATCGGACAGTTGAATTTACGCCGAGCGAACGTTGTGGTGTTAATTCTTGCGGCAAAGACATTTTTTGTTTGCCCGGACCAGGAACGCTCGTCGTAACTATTCGTGCCGCGACTTTAAGGGCGCCGGGTTCGCCTGAAGCGGCCTTTCCTTATCCTTATGACGGCATAACTGATATTGTTGGCAATTCTTTTGATGGCGATGCCGACGGCGTGGCTGAGGGTCCGCCCACGGATAATTATTCTTGGCAATTTAACACCTCGGCCGCTATTGATACAACGCCGCCAGCCATTTATAATCTTACGCCTGATCCGAATACAGCTAATTTTAACGCTAATCAAAGCCTGGAAATTGTTTTTTCAGAAAAAATGCGCACTTCAACTCTTTCCAGCGAAAATATAAATATGCATGGCGCAAGTGAGGCAAGTAATTTTGAGCCTGATCCAACACTTTTACCTTGGTTTGGACTTTGGAACAACAATGTTTATTGGCCAGATAATTTACCGATTACGTTAGAAAGCATCTTGCCAACAGGGAACTTTCCAACCACTTTATCAGAATTACGGCATGGAACTTTTATGGTGGATACATCATACTATCCAGATTTAAGCAGTGGCGTGCAAGATTTATATCAGAATTGTTTGTTCCCGCCTAATCAAAATCCGCCTTTGGCGGCTGCCGCGCTTCAATGTCCAACCACGCAAGCCAAACCGTATTGTTGTGTTAGTCAAACCGGACCAATAGCTTGTGAAACGCCGTGTCTGATTAGCGAGTCAGGAAATCCAGTATGCCAATAAAACGATTATTAAATTAACGGATTAACGAATTCACGTATTAAACAAGAATAATTTGTTATAATCCGTTAACTCGTTAATAAATAATTTAATGACGCGGAAAAGGATAATATCTGGGCTCATACTACTTACGGCCACATTATTGGTCGGCCATATTACATTAGCGCAAGCGCCAATAGTTGGTCAGCTTGGTGTTGAATATGGCACAGCCACTGGTCTAGGCGCGGAAGATATTAGGCTTACGGCTGCAAAAATCATTCGCGCCGGCCTCGGACTCTTAGGGACGGTTCTTTTAGTTTTGATTATTTATGGCGGCATAACCTATATGATTGCTGGCGGCGATCCGGAAAAAGTTGATCGCGCTAAAAAAATTATTACTAATAGTATTATTGGTTTAGCCATCATCCTTTCATCTTTAGCCATTGTGCAGTTTGTGATTTCGCGTTTAGTGGCGGCGACTACAATTTCTGGCGGTCCGGCCCCGGGCGCTGGCGGCGTAGTACCGGGTGGTAGTTTGCCTACTGACTCATTCTATGTTACTGGCATTACTCCCCAAGGCAATGTTCCTATAAGGAACTTAATGGTACGCATTAGTTTTTCTGGCAAAGTTAAACAAGGCACAATTACAGCTCAAACTATAATTATTAGAGAAGCCGGAGGCGCGGTTGTGCCGGGCAACTATACTTTTGATGGCACTGGTAAAATAGTTGAATTTAAACCAAGCACCTTATGCGGCGGGGCCGCGTCTGATCAAAAGTGTTTCGCAGCCAACACTAATTTTACCGTTTCCTTAAATTCCGGAGTTCAGCGGCTTGATGGCAAATCCCTAACCTGTTTTGGATTATCTGCGCCGTGTAATGCAGCCTTTCATACTGGCAATGATATTGATCTAGTACCGCCTCAAGTTTCAATAACTTCTCCGCCAGCGGGCAGTTCCTACTGTGTTGGCGATGAGGTGCCGGTGATTGCCCAGACTACAGATGATTCAGGCATTGCTTATGTTGAATATTTGGGCGATGGGGCCTTTGTCCCAGATGAAATTGATGTGCCCCTTGGCAATTCGCCAAAGAGCTTTACCTCAACGCGTAATTGGGATAGTGCTAATCTTACCCCGGGGAATTATTCAATTAGCGCGCGATCATACGATGTTGCTGATCCATTCAGCACTTCTTTGCCGCTTAATTTAACACTGCGGCCGGGAACTTGCTGTAATGGTGCGCAAGATGGTGACGAAACCGGAGTTGATACCGGCGGCGCTTGCGGTGGGGGAAGCGGCGCCAGCTGCACGGATAATTCTTCGTGCGCGCCTGGACTTTCCTGCGTTAATGGAAATTGTCAAGCTAAACCAGTAATTACTAATATTGACCCATTAGACGGTAAAGTCGGCGTTTATGTAACAATTTTTGGTTATGGTTTTGGCGCTACGCAGGGTAATGGTCGTGTAAAATTTTTGGGCAACCCAGCTTCCCAAGATGATGATAAAGTTGCCGAGCTTGCTCCTTGTAGTAGCGCTTGGACCAGCGCTAGCATTGTTGTAATTGTTCCCGTAGGAGCCTTGAGCGGGCCGATTGAAGTTATAAATAATAATGAATTAGCTGATGACTCGTTAGACCTTGGCGCTTTAGGAATTTTCCAAGTTAATAATGTAAGTCGGCCGGGAATTTGCGGGCTTAATCCACGAAGCGGCGCATCAGGCAGCAAGTTTGATGTTAGCGGCACAAATTTTGGCGCTCTCCAGGGCAACTCCACCTTGACCTTAGGAGATCGCGCGGCGCAAGTCAGTGTTTGGTCTGACACACAGCTTGACGATGCTCTCGTGCCTAATATTCAAGAGGGAAAGTATGTGGTGCGGGCAAACGTTTCCGGCGTATCTTCTAATGGATTATATTTCAAAGTAACTATTCCCGAAGGCCAAGAACCAACTATTTCTAGCATTGATCCTCAAAGTGGGGGTATTGGCACTTACCTAACTATTTCTGGCGCGAATTTTGGCACAACTCCCGGATCAGTTTTATTTATCAAAGGACAAGATATTGCTGATGGCGATACAGCTTTTCCCGAGATGTGCCAAGACGGTTATTGGACAAATACTACCATCACTGTCAAGGTGCCGCCGACCTATCGTGATCAGAGCGGGATTTTATTACAGGCGCATAGCGTTCGCGCAGTGCGCGCTGATGGCGCAAGATCCAACACAGCTTCTTTTACAGTCAATAACACGCCGGCTGCTGGATCGCTTTGCCGATTAATTCCAGATAATGGCCCAGTGGGTACGGTAGTCGCGGCTTATGGTGAAAAATTTGGCAATGAGGCTGGGCAAGTAAGATATCATGAAAATTTAAATGTTAATTCACTTTCTTGGGCCCCAGGACAAATAAGTTCGGCAGTTCCGGCCGGCGCTAAAACCGGACCAGTCAAAATCGTAAACGTTAACGGCGCGCTCTCCAACAATCGTAATTTTCGAGTGGCTGATTGTCGTGAGGCCGGATGTGGCGCTTTAGAATTTTGCTGCGGCTCTTCGTGTTTGCCCGAAGGTGAGCCATGTCTTTTGGCTGCCTACCAAGGATCGTTTTTGTGGCGCGTAGCCACAGGTCCTATTCCGCGAGTGCCGCGCGTGATTGAACAAGTTTTTTGTGGTAGCGCAACACAAAGTCCGTCGCCTTATCCGAATACGCGCGACGCTTGTATTAACGCGCAAGTTTCCGTGCGTTTTAGCGAGCTTATGGATGAAGATTTATTTATTTCTAATGGTGAAGCGGCTGATACAGTTAAAATTGAACATTGCGGCGGGGGCGCCACCGCATCTGCCTTTAATGCTCAAAGTTGTCAACAAATTAATAACGTTAATTTAAATTTTGGCGAGTGGTCAACAACAAGCGGGGAGGCGGGTGGCTCAATGGTTACCATAACTGGTTTCCAAATGTCAACGAGTACTTGGTATCGGATTACTTTAGACAAAGGTCTGGCCTCAACTGAAGGCGTGAATATGGACGCGTCATATTCTTGGCGCTTCCGTACCGGTTCTGAATTTTGCCTTATGGATAAGCTTGAGGTAGCGCCAGGCACGGCCATTATTGAAGAGCAGGACAAAACACAAAAATACACCGCCTTGCCCGAGGCAGCCAATTGCAACATTTTAAGATGCGATGCCTTTGACTGGTCTTGGAATTCTAGCGATGCTTATCGGGCCACAGTTCTTGCGCCAGTCCAGTGCGATAACGGCGATGCTGATAAAAATAATGATGTGCAATTTACTCAAGCACGAGCATTGGCTGAAACTGTAGGAACGCCGCCGGTGCAAATTACAGCCGCGGCTGCAGTGGGCGGTGAGACTAAATCTGATTTTGGCAATTTAGTGATTGATTTCCGTGATCCTGAAGTAGTTAAGTATTGGCCGAATTGCCAGGCGGCTTGTCCTAATGCTGAAGTAGGCATTGTTTTTAACACAGTTATGGATGAGGACACCATTAATAATAATACTATCAATTTGCATAAGTGCGTGGATGAATCTTGCACTACTTTGGGAGTAGCACTAGATTCGCAGGTTTTTTATACTAGCGAATGTTCGGAAGATTTGTGCCCGGCTTATCTTGGTGAAAAAAATGTAGCTATTTTAAGCCCTGATACTGCCTTAGAAGTAAACGCGCACTACTTAATATTGGTGCGTGGCGGAGGGGGCGGCGTGCGTAGTTCAAGCGGCGCCCAACTCACAGGTTTAAATTACAGTAATTTATATTGGCGCGGGCGTTTCAAAATTAAAAATGATCCAACTCTTTGTTCAGTTGATCGGGTGGAAGTAAGCCCATCACGCGCCAAAGTTAAGATTATGGGGACGCATGTGCCTTTCCGAGCTACACCGCGCGGTTCGCCTGATGAGTGCAATGCCTCTGGACAGCCCTTAGTTCCGCTTTCATATGATTGGTCGTGGCAATCGGAAAAACCAGCGGTTGGGCAACTATATCCTTTTTCCGAGTTAGTTTTTCCTAACGAACTGGTTGGGGCTGAGCAAAACTCCTTGTTAAATATTATGCCGCTTTTGGGCGGAGCGCAGTGCTCTAATATGTGTTTGAATCTTGGCAGTCGTGGAGGAATCTCTGAGTGCGGCAATGCTTTGGCAGAATTTAGCGAAGATTGTGATGATGGAAATATAGTTTCAGGCGACGGTTGTAGTGTGAGTTGTTTGAATGAAGGAGCAGGCGGCGCTTGGGCTTTGGGAGAAACTTCAGGAATTTGCGGTAACGGATCTCGCGAATGGCTTCCAGCAAGCAACAATCCTAACAAAGGCATTGGTGAAGAATGTGATGATGGCAATAGTGTTTCTGGCGACGGTTGTTCGGACAAGTGTCTTTGGGAGGGGGCAACTCTTGGCGGAGCGATTTGTAGTAGTGGAGAAATTGGCAATGGTGAAGAATGTGATGACGGCAATACTGTTTCCGGCGATGGCTGCAGCGCTAATTGTTTGAATGAAGGCAGTTTGCCAGCCGCAGAAGTATTTGTTTGCGGCAATAGCACGCTGGAGTCAGGAGAAGATTGTGATGATGGTAATACTCGCGACGGTCTTGACGCTAATAATAATGGACAGCTTGAACTAAACGAGCGTGATGGTTGTTCAGCGCAATGTTTGCGCCAGCCGCTTAGCAGTACGTGGTTACTTGCCGGAGACTTTAATGGTGTTTGCGGTAATGGCAGTCTAGAACAAAATCCAGTCACAGGCGCTGGTGAAGAATGTGATGATGGCAATACTCTTTCGGGCGACGGTTGTTCAAAATCATGTCTTAATGAGGGCTCATCTTTGCCCTACGCGCTTTGCGGTGATCGTAACGCTGGCGAGTCTCGTGAAGTTGGAGAAGATTGTGATCCGGGAGTTGATGCTCTGCGCGATCGCGGCATTGATCCGCGTCAGATTGCCACAGCTATTAAAGGCAGTGCCACTGCCCCTGATAATCTAACTAAAATTTTTGCCACAACTGAAGGAAAGACTGGGATAGGGGAATTAGAAGTTTCTTGTAACTGCCGCGCTGATTTAGATTGCGGAAACGCCACAACTAACGCTTGCGGTTCTGGTTCTTGTTGTTATCCAAGACCAAGTGTGATAAAAGCCTCCCCGCCAATGTCTAAAACTAATGTTTGCCGTAATAGTTTGATTAGCGTCACTTTTAATCAGAAGATGAATAAAGCTTCATTCCTTGGCAATTTTACGCTTTGGCGCAAAATGCAGGATGGAGATACTTGCGGCATTTCCCCATTTGTCGGATACATACCGAGCGGTGGTTATGGAAATTATTGTGCTGTCCGTGTCTCCCCAGAGGTTTCCGATATTGAAGAATTTATTCCAGTGCTGAATGCTACTAGCACTGTCGGTCGCGCTGAATTGCGCCTTGAGGAAACTCTAGTTGCTAATCGTCAGCACATAGCTTATGTGCAAGGAGATAATAATGTAAACGATAGTACAGCACAGGGGGTGCGTTCACTTAATGGCGCGGCCATGAAAGGTTTTTATTCATGGAAATTTACTACCGGTGCTAACATTTGTGAAATTTCTGAAGTTCGTCTTGCGCCAGAGAAATATTTATTTACCACTAATCGCGATAGTGCTTTTGGTGATGACGTCAAGGGCAACAATGCTTTTGATAAGCAATTTGCTGTTGATGCTTTTGCTCAAAACGGAGAAGCCATCACGCCAATTTCAAATATTTATGCTTGGAATTGGGGTTGGGCGTTGGCAGATCAGCCGCAGGACATTGCTCATTTTCCAACAAATTCAGCCGGAACCGGAAAGACGCAAATTGTTCAAGCCGGTACATTTAATGGTCAGACTAAATTAATGACGACCGCGACTTTGACCGCGCCGCAAGATAAGATTGGCCAAATATTTAGCAATGAATCAGAAATCACTACTTTCTTATGTCAAAATCCGTGGCCAAATAGCGCGAGTTTTCCATATATTGATCCAGCCACGGGCGTAAGTTTATATTATTGCCGCGATCATGGAGAAGCGGCAAGTTTTGCCGATGATTTGCCCGCGTTAATACCCACGGCGATAACGCCGCAAAATTTAGTTTATGACTCAAGCGTTTTATGGTCTGATCCGTATACAGTTTTAGCCGCCGCCATAGATCCACAAGCCAAACTGCTTAGAGAATTTTTGTTTGCTGTTGATTGTTCTTCAACCAATGCGTCATGCAAAAAAGATGATGCTCTGGGTATTAGGGTATTTTCTAATTTAGAACACGAGGGGCCGCTTGATTGGTTTAGAGTCCAAGGATTTATTGGCAACCCTGCGGGATTAAATGTTGACGGGTTTGAAGCTGTACGCGAGGGCCGATCAACATATGTTAATGCTGTTAATTTGCTTAATTGGCCGTATAATACCTCAGCTTTTACTAATATCTATGTTCTTTCGCATAATCAAACAGCTGCTTCTGAAACGCAAAATATTTATAATCAGATTTTAACAAATATTAAATTTATACAAAGTTTTGGCGTGGACGCCGGTCTTTGCGGCGCCGGACGAGTTTGTTCTAATAATGCTTCAATAGCTTGTACTGCGGATTCACAATGCGGAGCTGGAAATACCTGCGTTTTTGTCTCATGCGCTTCTGATTTGGATTGTTTGTCCATGCCTAATGCCAGTGACCAATATTGTAGAGTCAATAAAACTAAGATGGTACGCAACACCAAGCGCTTATCAGACGCGGTCAAAATTTATCGCGCCCTGGCAAATTATAAGTCTTTAAAGAACGAATATCCGGGCTTGTTGTCAGGAAGTTATCTTGCTGGACAAACACATTCAGCTTGGCCATCTTGGCAAGTAGCTTTGGGCAATGCTTTAGGTATTGCTATGCCGAGCGACCCGCTTAATAAATTTAACGGTTGCAACGCTCCATATAATAATAAAACCTGCTGGGATAATACAAATTTACGCTTTAGTTGCCCAGCCAATTCATACATTTATTCGTATGAACGACGCGGTCCGACTTCATATAATCTATCTATGCCGTTTGAAAGCTTGCGCACAAGTTTTGGGCAGAGCGTTAATTTATTTAGTTGGTCTTTAAATTCCTGCTCTCACGATTCTAATCGTCGTTGTGTTATTAATGCTGATTGCGGGTCGGGGAATACTTGTGTTTGGCGAGGCGAGACTGGGGATAGTACAGCCGGAGCTGATAACATTGAACCAGTTGGCGATCTTGATCCGAACTCACAACAAAATAATCTGCGAATAATTACGCAATTTTGCAGTAATCAAATTTTAGGAGTTAGTGCTAAATGCGGTGATGGTATTGTCGGCGGAGGAGAAGTTTGTGAATTAGGCCAGACTGAAATCGCTCCTTGTTATGCGCAAGCCCAGGGATTGACGCGAACAAATACTTGTAAGGTTGATTGTAGCGGTTGGAATATAGGAACCTGCGAGACTAGCGTTTGCGGAGATGGAATTATGCAAACATCTGAAACTTGTGATGACGGTTCTCTTAACGGTCAGTACGGTCATTGTAATATAAATTGTAACGGTCAAGGACCTTATTGCGGTGATGGGATAAAAAACGGCTCTGAATTTTGTGATTTGAGTACGGCTAATAATGGTAATTGGGGCATGAACTGTAGCTGGGATTGTAAGAGTTTAGGGCCGAGATGCGGTGACCAAGAGATAAATGGTCAAGAACAGTGTGACGGGCAGGTTGAATCGGCCAAAGGTTATTGCAGCCTATCTTTATCGGGTTGCGCTAGCAGCGCAGACTGTCCATCAGGACAAATTTGTACAAATATTTGTCCAGTAATTGCTTCAGGACCCAATGTTGGCAGGGAGCAAATTCATACACGTTCATGTAAATCGCCGGGGACAACTAATAAATGCACTTGGAATACGTGGAGCGCCTGCACACCGGTTGGCGTATGCGGCGATGGACAAGTTCAGATTGGTGAAGAATGTGACGACGGCAACTCTGACAATACTGATGCTTGTATTTCTTGTCGGAATGCCCACTGTGGCGACAATTTTGTGCAAACTGGGATTGAACAATGTGATAATGGTAGTAATAATGGCGCGGTTTGTCCGGCTGGCTATAATTCTTCCTGCAGCTATTGCAGTTCGTCTTGTACCAATATCGCCTTAACTGGTCCGTATTGCGGCGATGGAGTGCGGAAAGATCCGCCAGAGGTTTGTGATATTTTGGCGTTTGCCACTGGTATTAATAGTTGTAAAAATTTAGGGTATGTGGGCGGTGAACTTATCTGTAGTCCAAATTGTTCTTCAGCCATAACCGGGTGCAAGACGTGCAAAGATTTTGCCCCAGCCAATACTCCTCAAAATGAAGCCGGAGTAATTATTGGCAGAGTTTTTAAAAAAGCCTGTAAGCATGATAAAAACAATCTTTGTAACACTCATACTGATTGTCTGGGGGCAGGTAATTTCTGCAGAAAATACCGTCTTAGTGAAATTCCGCTAGATCTTTATTATGGATTTACCAAAATAGCTAGCCGTAATTCCTCTAGTGGCGGATATTACACAAAAGAAACAACCATTCCTGATAACGATGTTGCTAGAAATACGTGTCTTGAGGACGGAGGAGAGGTTGAGAACTGCTTCACTTTCAATAACGTCAAAACATGTAAGTGCAGAAAAAGGTATAATTATATTTTTTCAAATAATTTTAAGTTATTCGCTGTGAATACATGTAATGATTATAGAGTTGAGATTAGAAAGAGTCCGCCAATGACCGCTGTCGAGAGTTTTTCTGCAGGCTTATCTAACGACATCGGTCCTGGAGGCATCACTTCAGCATACGTGATGAACGGTAATCAGATTTGCGGTGCGGCTACGAGTGTGCCAGTAACTTATGGTACTTGTGTCGAAGCCCAAGGATTTGGATTTACAAGTACAGCCTCAAGCCCAATCGTCAGCACAGTTTATGATACTAAAACAAAAATCGCGCCAGATTTATTAGTTAATTTTGGACCAGCGGACTAATTTTTGGTTTATAAATCAAAAATCAAAATGTAAAATGCAAAATTTTGGTGGTCCGAAGGCCTTTGGACCAGATCATAATAAGTGAAAATTTGTTGGCAAAATTTTCACACCAACATTTTGATATTTAATTTTTGATTTTTAATTTTAAATATGTTTGAAGGAAATATGCCGCCCAATTTACCGACAGTAGGGGAAAAGGTCGAAGACATTTTTGCTCCAGTTGAGCCAGTAAAATCAATGCCGTCCGAGAGTGGCGTCCCGGACAAACCAGCGCCGCGTGAAACCCCGCGCACTGGTTTTAAAAGATTACTTATAATAGTAGTGGGTGTTGTAGTTTTAAGCGGAGTTGTTTGGGCGGGATACTTTGGCTTTCAGAATACAAGGCAGGCGGCTAAAATTAAACCAGCGTCAAAAGTTACTGCGCCTACTGTTGCGCCCTTGACTGCGCCAAGTCCAGAAGTAATACCGCCACCTGAAACCGTCCCGGCGCCAGCTGAAATACCGGCCGAAGTTCAGCCGCTGCCTGTTGATACTGATGGCGATGGCCTGACTGACGAAGAAGAGGCAGCGCTCGGTACTAACGCGCAAAGCGCTGATTCAGATAATGACACGCTTTCTGACCGCGAGGAAGTTAAAGTTTACAAATCTAATCCATTAAATCAAGATACTGATGGCGACTCTTATCTAGATGGACACGAGGTTAAAAATAATTACAATCCAACTGGATCGGGGAAGTTACTGCCGCCGGTTCCACTGCAATAGAAGCAGATTTTTCGCGGATCAATCGTCGTTGGGCCCGAAGCGCCTAAGGCGCTTCGGGCCCAAAAACCTGTTGAAATTCAGCGTCTATCCGCGTTTAGATCAGCGACTATTCGTTCCTATAATCATGCTTGAAGAAAAGACACAACAATCGTCCCGCTCACTGCCGAGTTCTGCGGTTTCTTCGGAGCCAGAAATTTTTATAATGCCAGAACTTGGTCCGCCGGCAAAGCCCTTAAAGCCAAGGAAAAAAATTCCTACTCCACTAATCCTTGGAGTTGGCGGGGGATTGCTTGTTTTAATCTTAGGAATTTTAGCATTTTTTGTTTTGCGGCCACGAACAGAGCCTGTCGTGGGTCGTCCTGATCTTGCTCCAGAGTCTCTTACGCAGCCGCCGATAATCCCACAGACTCCAGTGGCGTTATTAACCCCGCCGCGAGAAGCGCCAACGACAACCCCGCCCACCTCACCGCTGGCGCCAGTAATCCCGCCAAAAATTTTATCTTTTGGTCCTGATGATGATTCTGATGGTTTGACTAATTTAGAAGAGCAGTTGATTTATAAGTCTGATGCCCTGCGTCCGGACACAGACAATGACGGGTTTTTAGACGGCAATGAAGTTTTTCATCTCTATAGTCCAACCTCTCCAACACCGGTGAAGCTTTTGGGGTCAGGATTAATCCAGCAGTATGACAATCTTGAATTTAAATATAGTTTTTTCTATCCATCTGATTGGGAAATAGAACAAGCAAGTACAAGCACATCTCGCGACATGCTCGCGCGGGGAACAACAGGCGAATTAGTCAGCTTGATTGTAACAGACAATATAGAAAATTTAGCTCTATTTGATTGGTATAGCCGCGAAGTTTTGGCAGGGAGTATAACTACCCTTGAACCAATCACGACTAAGGGCGGCTTCGGTGCCTTGCAGACAGCTAATCGTTTGACTACCTATGTTGCGTTGCCCGGAAAAGTTTTAACTATCAGTTTGAATATTAGCGAAAAAACGCAGATAGAATATCGTCGAACCTATGAGATGATGTTGAATAGTCTTGCTGTAGAATAGAAGCAGATTTTTCGCGGATCAATCGTCGTTGGGCCCGAAGCGCCTAAGGTGCTTCGGGCCCAAAAACCCGTTGAAATTCAGCGTCTATCCGCGTTTAGATCAGCGATTATCCGCTTCTATTATTAGATGGATATTGAACTCACCAATCTTACCACTGAACACTTAAAGCCCAGAGCCATTATCAAACTAATCAAAAAAGCTGGACGGTTAGCCGGTTTGCCCAGAAAAGCGCTCATTTCTATTGCTTTTATTGACGCGGAGAAAATCCGTGTCATTAATAAAAATTATCGCGACCAAGACGAGCCGACAGATGTTCTAGCATTTTTATATAGTCCCGCTACTACTTCTCACTCTAAATTTATAATTCCTAAATTCGTCCGGACTGCCTATGGTGAAATTTTTTTATGTCCGGAAATAATAAAGGAAAAAGCCAAAGAGCGCGGTTTCGGCGAAGAAGAATATCAAAAACTGCTATTAGTGCACGCCGCGCTACATCTAAAAGGATTAGAACATAGTAATAATGAGCAGGCAAAAAAAATGGCAGAGAAAGAGCGGGAAATATTAGAGAAGTTATAAGTAGAAATTAAGTAGAAATTAGGTTGAAATTAGGTGGAAATCATGTTGTTTTTTAATCGATTTACAAAAAGTTTTTTATACGCCATTCATGGTCTTAGTTATACCTGGCGTCATGAACCTAATTTTCGCATTCAACTAGTCGCGGCTTTTTTAGTTATCATCGCTGGTCTGTCTTTTAGCATCAGCCGCTCTGAATGGCTTATAATTTTTCTTGTAATCTCGAGCGTTCTCGTGTTAGAATTATTAAATAGCGCGGTAGAGACCCTCACTGATTTAGTCAAGCCGCGATTGCATGAGTATGTGAGGTTGATTAAAGATATGATGGCGAGCGCAGTCTTAGTAGCGAGTGTCGCGGCGATAGTAATTGGGCTTGCGATATTCATTCCGTACCTATAATATGTCTCGTCCTAACCTTATAACCGGCTTAGATATCGGCTCTTCCACGATTAAGGTGGCTGTTGGTCAATGGGTTAATCGCGGAACTCGGGAACAGCCGCACATTGTGGCCGCGCTTGAAGCGCCTTCTGATGGAATTTCTCGCGGTGTTGTTCGCAGTATTGATGATGCTGTCTCATCTGTGTCAGCCGCCCTGGAGCGCGCGGAAAAAATTGTTGGTTTGCCTATATCCAATGTTTATTTGGGGATTTCTGGCGCGCAAATATTATCAGAAGAGAGTCGAGGCGTTGTTGGTATTTCGCGCGCTGATGGCGAAATCAGCGAAGAAGATGTTCGGCGGGCGATTGAAGCCGCTAGAACTTTTGCCACGCCATCAAATTATGATATTTTACACGTAGTGCCGCGATCTTTTTCTGTTGATGGAGAAACCAACATTAAGGACCCCGTCGGTATGCACGGGATTCGTCTTGAGGTTAGCGCCTATATCATTCAGGCCCTATCGTCGCAAATTAAAAATTTAACCAAGTGTGTCTATCGCGCTGGCATTGAAATTGATGATTTAGTGTTGGGGGCGTTGGGAGCCGGAGAAATTGTTTTAACTAATCGTGATAAAGAATTGGGAACGGTTCTTCTAAATATTGGAGCGGCCAATACCTCAATAATTGTTTATGAGGGCGGGGAATTGCTTTATACGGGCACGGTGCCGATTGGCGGCGAACACATTACTTCAGATATTGCCATCGGACTTCGAACATCGTTTGAGGTGGCTGAAAAGGTTAAGCTGCGTTATGGGGTTGCTAGCGCGCGTGACATTTCAAAAAAATCAGAAATTAATTTACGCGAATTAGGCGCGGCTGATGATGAAATGGTTAGCTTGAAATATGTTACTGATATTATTGAAGCGCGAGTTGAAGAAATTTTTGGGGCTGTTGATGGAATTTTGCGAAAACTTGGACGAAGCGCGATGTTGCCAGCCGGCGCTATACTTACGGGCGGTTCGAGCAAACTTCCGGGCATTGTTGACGTGGCTAAAAGAACGTTGCGCATTGCTGCCATCCTTGGATACCCAATCGGTATTTCTTCAGTCAGTGATCGTATCACTGACCCGAGTTTCGCCACTGTGCTTGGTTTAGTTAAGTGGGGAGCGGAAGCCATCTCGCCTAATCGTGGCGCGTTAGATGGATTTTTACCAAACTTTAAAGCGCTTAAAATCGCTGCCCGGCAGATGAAAGGATTGTTTGGACTATTTAAGAAATGAAACCCAAACCTCACTCTTAGGACAGGAAAAGAACCTGTTTTTTAGTTTGACAAGATTTTATCCAAAGATGTAAAGTTATAAAAGCAATTTAAGTTATCCACAGAGATATAATAACTGAACACTAAAAGTATTCGTTAGCATGTAGCACATAACACATAGCATATAGCACGTAGCATATAACATAATGCTCCACGCTCCACGCTCCATGTTTTATGCTCCATGTTTCATGAAAAATGCCTGAAATAAAACCCGACATCGAAACCTTAGCTAAAATCAAAGTCGTTGGTATTGGCGGCAGCGGCGGTTCAGCTATCAATCGTATGATCCAATCAAAGATCAGGGGCGTTGAATTTATTACTATTAATACTGATGTCCAAGCTTTGCATTATTCTAACGCTTCCAAGCGTTTGCATATTGGTAAAACTACGACTAAGGGATTAGGCGCGGGTATGGATCCAGAGCTTGGCCGCAAAGCTGCGGAAGAAAGTCAAAACGAGATTCGTGAACTACTTAAGGGCGCGGACATGGTTTTTATCACTTGCGGTTTGGGTGGCGGTACTGGTAGCGGCGCCTCGCCTCTAATCGCGGAAATTGCTCGCGAGCTCGGAATCTTAACCGTGGCTGTGGTAACGCGACCGTTCACCTTTGAGGGTGCTGGACGGAAAACTATTGCCGATCGTGCGATGAGCGAGCTCGCTGAAAAAGTTGATACCATCATCACTATTCATAATGATAAAATTTTACAAGTCATTGATAAAAATACTTCGCTTTTGGATGCTTTTGAAAGAGTTGACGATGTTTTGCAGCAGGGCGTGCAAGGTATTTCTGAATTGATTACTACCCCGGGCTTAATCAATGTTGATTTTGCTGATGTTAAAGCAGTGATGAAAAATCAAGGCAGCGCGCTCATGGGTATTGGTGTTGCTTCTGGAGAAGGACGAGCTGAAGTAGCAGCTCGTGCAGCCATATCTTCGCCATTTTTGGATATTTCAATCGATGGCGCTCGCGGCATTCTTTTCACCATTACTGGCAGCGCCAATTTAGGCATGCACGAAGTTGCTGAAGCCGCTAAACTCATCACTAATTCTGCTGATTCGGGCGCTAAGATTATTTTTGGCGCGGTTATTGATAAAGATATGAAAGACGAGGTTCGTATAACTGTTATTGCTACTGGTTTTGAAAACCGCGCTACCCCCATGTTTGCTAATGGGTGTGGTGTATCTAGCGGAGTTGGTTTAAATACAGCAAATACAGCCGTTGCCGGCAAGGAAACAAATGGATTTCGCCGCGCGCCAGTTAACAGTAACGGACGATTTAAAAATTTTTTCAACTCAAAAACATCAGAGACAGGCGAACCACATCGGGAACTGATTGGAGTTAGTTCAAAACCTGGAGTTGATGCCCACAAGAATACGAACACTGACACTGCTGATTTACCTGCTGAAGAAGACATTGAAATCCCAGCATTTTTGAGAAAGAAATTATAAAAACGTTTCTACGAACCTATGAGCTGATTCATATTTGTAGGTGGCGTAGCAGTTTTGCAAGTTCATAGGAGTTTTAGACGATTGGACTCGTCTTTTTATTTTTGCTAAAATCATATTATCCGCAATCTCATCCCCTAATTTTTAATTATGCGTTGTTCAGTTTGCAGTAGCAAAGAGACCAGAGTTATTGATTCGCGTATCTCATCTGATGGAGCCGTAATTCGTCGGCGTCGTGAATGCGAACAATGCTCTTTTCGATTTTCAACTATTGAAGAAATGGAGATTTTGGACTTGACAGTGATTAAGCGTAATGGCTCGCGCGAGAGCTTTTCAAGTGATAAGATAATCGGGGGACTGCGTAAGGCGTTGGAGAAGCGGCCAGTTAAACAAGAAGACTTTGATCGCTTGGTGCACCAAATTGAACGCGATATTCAAAAAAAGAAAAAGAAAAACGAAATAAAATCAAGCGAAATTGGTGAAATAATTATGAATCGTTTGCGTTCATTTGATAAGGTTGCCTATATCAGATTTGCTTCAGTTTATCGGGCCTTTGAAGATGTACGCACATTTGTGCGTGAAATCTCTAAACTTAAACGTAAGTAGAGGCAGATTTCTCACGGATCAACACGCGGATTACTCGCGGATGTTCAGCGTCTATCCGCGTTTAGATCAGCGATTATCCGCTTCTATGTAAATGCGAACAGACAAAAGCGAATCCGAATACGCGGAGCTTAAACAATTGATAGTAGAAACTAAGAAGATTGCTGAAGAGGGAAGAAGGTATTCTCTAGCGACCAGAAATTATGTTCGCTGGCTTCAGATTACCGGCGCTCTTAAACTAGTTTTGATAGCCATACCGATCGTTTTAGCCCTTATTTATCTGCCGCCATACTTAGCTAAATTGATTGAAGGTTATCGCGGTTTATTTGGCGGCACCCCGCAGTCAAATATTTTGGAACAGTTCTTGGGAGGACAATCAAAAGATAGCGGCATTGACACGGGAAAAGTCCAAGATTTAATAAAAGGATTGCGAAGATAATGGCACAAGACACGGGTATTAGAAAATTACAGGACGGGCTTTTAAATATTTTATTTCCCAAAGAATGTGTTGGCTGTAAAAAAGAAGGCTCGTGGTTATGCGCCGTCTGCACCGGCACTATTTTTATAAATGAAAAGTTTTTTTGTTCGAGTTGTGAAGACCCGAGTATTTTTGGCGCGACTTGTCCGCGATGCCTAAGGCGCGGTTACACATTAGATAGTTTGATCTTTCTCACTTCTTATCGTGACAAGTTCATTCGCGAGGCGATTTTCAGTTTAAAATATAAGGGATGTGAATCAATAATTGACGACTTGAGAATATTATTGCGAAAGTTTTTTTTGAAACATAGCAGTATTTTTCCATCAATTAATTTGATTATTCCCGTACCCCTGCATTATTTGCGACGCGCCGAACGTGGCTTTAACCAATCTGAATTAATCGCCCGGGAACTAGAGAGTTTATTTCGTCATTACGAAAAGTTAGACTCTAGTCATCGTGATTCGTCGATTGGTGGAGAAGCAGTCCCAGTGTTAACTAACATTTTATCTCGTATCAAAAATAATCTTCCCCAAGTCAATTTCGACCCGAAAGAACGCGCTCTTAATGTAGCTAATATCTTTGAAATTACCAGTCGCGAGTTAATAGCGAATAAATCAATTTTACTCGTTGACGACGTCTACACCACCGGCGCTACGATAAAAGAATGCGCCCGCGTCCTCAAGTCTGCCGGTGCGGGAAGGGTTCACGCTTTCGTATTGGCACGGGGCTAAATTATTTTTATTTTTTCTCACAATTTGTCGCCCGGCAGTTTATCCTAATTATATCGATCGATATAATTGTAATTATGTCGATCGATATAATTGTAAATGAGGGCTTGGATTAAAATCTTAAGATAATAGACCCGCGTGTTTATTTTTTAGTAAAAGAAGTTTGGATTTCGATAAGAATTATGTTAAACTAAGCTTAATTTATTATGCAAGAGGTTTTATGAATGGAGGGGTCGCATAGTGGTCCAGTGCAGAGGTTTGCTAAACCTCGCCCCCGTAAGGGGGCTCGTGGGTTCAAATCCCACCCCCTCCGCCAGTTAGGAAATGAAGTCATTGGCTCGCCCGCTACGCGGACTCGCCAGCCGTTTTTCGGGGAAATTTCAAGCCGTTTTGAATTCAGTAAGGCCAAAAGCGGGCTTTTCTTGAATGTATTGAGAAAATCAAAATAATTTGATATCATAACATTGAAAGTATATCACACTTGATGATATCAAAGTTTTGAAACTATGGCAACTATTGGTGAAAATATCAAAAAATATCGCAATAAGCTCGGACTAACGCAAGACGACTTAGTGCGTAAATCGGGTGTAAAATACACAACGCTTACAAAAATTGAGGGCGATTTTGTAACGAAGCCGGGCGTTCAAATGGTCGCTAAAATTGCTAAAGTGCTCGGCGTTTCCGTTGAGGACTTGCTAAAATAACTTTATGAGTCAACTCATATGTAAAAATTGTAAAACTAAATATCCGGACAACTCAAAAATTTGGAAGTGTAATTGTGGCGGACTGCTTGATTTAGATTTTCAGGCTCGTTTTCCAGTAGAGGAAATTCAGAAACGAAAGCCGACGATGTGGAGATACCGCGAAGCAATTCCGATTGAGTTTGATAAAAATATCATTTCCTTCGACGAGGGTTTTACGCCTCTCATCGAAATTGCTTTTGGAGGAAAACGAGCCTTAATAAAACAAGACCATCTTTTTCCAACTGGTTCATATAAAGATCGTGGCGCTTCTGTTTTAATCAGCAAAGTAAAAGAGCTTGGAATAGGAAAAGTTGTTGAGGACTCTTCCGGCAACGCCGGAAGTGCCGTTGCCGGGTATTGTGCTCGCGGTGGAATTGAGTGCGATATTTATGTGCCAACAGATACGGCAGAAGGCAAGCTCACACAAATTCAACTTTTTGGAGCTCGCTTGAACAAAATTCCGGGCTCAAGAGGAGATACGGCACGTGCAGTTTTAGCAGCAGCGCAAGAAAATTACTACGCCAGCCACTCATGGAATCCCTATTTCTTTCACGGAACTAAAACTTTTGCGTTTGAAGTGTGCGAGCAACTCGGTTGGAAAGCCCCTGACACGCTTGTGCTTCCCGTTGGAAACGGCACGCTGCTTCTTGGTGTTTATATCGGATTTAACGAGTTGTTGAAGGCTGGCGTAGTAGATAAAGTGCCGAAAATTATCGGCGTACAGACAGAAAATTGTGCGCCGCTATACAAAGCGCTGAAAGAGAAAACAACTGAAATTCCAAAGATTGATAAGAAAGACACAGTCGCGGAGGGCATCGCTATTGCCGAACCGATTCGAGGTCGAGAAATTATTGAATCAGTGAAAAGTAGCGGCGGAAATATTTTGACTGTTAATGAGATAGAAATAATAGATACCTTGGAAGAGATTTGCTTAATGGGGTTTTACATCGAGCCGACTTCCGCCGCTACCATTGCAGGGCTTAAAAAATATCTTGCGACATCGGCTGGAGAAACAGTGGTTTCGGTATTCACCGGAAACGGATTAAAAACAACGGAGAAAATGCTGAAATTGGGAAAAGAATTTGCCGCCAAAGAAAAACTTGTCATCCCTTCGGGAGATCACCCGTAGGATGAAAATCGTCCTTTCCGCTCCGGTTCCCGCCTTCACTCAAGAGTTTCGGTCGGGCAG
>CAZVIU010000003.1:0-36290 GCA_964626935.1 uncultured Gammaproteobacteria bacterium | reverse complement strand
CTTACAAGCTTAGAAATTATGCTTGCAAGTGTCCATATTTAGACTTTACCCTTAATAATAGCGCAACTCTCTAAAAAATCAACCGTGTGAAACTATCCATTATTATACCTGTATACAACGAAGCCGCTACTCTGCGCGAGATAATTCATCGCGTAGAAAATGCCGATACGCTCCGATGCGAAAAAGAACTGATCATCGTTGATGACGGATCCCTCGACGGCACAACTGAAATACTTAAAGAATTTGCTACCCGGCATCATGTAATTTTCTTAGCGCGCAATCAAGGAAAAGGCGCGGCCATTAAAACTGGCCTTAGCGCCGCAACAGGAGATTTTGTAATTATTCAAGACGCTGACTTAGAATATGATCCAGACGATTATGCCGCCCTCTTGCGGCCGCTCCTTTCTGGCACAGCACAAGTAACACTGGGGTCGCGCACGCTTGATAACAATGAAGAGACTCGTCATTACACAAAATGGCAACATCCGCATCCGTTAACGCATCTTGGCAACTTGCTGATTATCGGAAGCATTAATCTGCTCTATGGCCGCAACGGTACTGATTTTTTTTCCTGTTACAAAATAGTGCCGCGCACTTATTTTGAAGATTTAAAAATACAAGCTGACGGTTTTGCCTATGACATAGAGCTTTTATGTAAGTTGTTTTGTAAGGGAGTAAGTGTTGTTGAAGTGCCGATTCATTATCATCCACGCACCTTTGCTCAAGGTAAAAAAATTCGTTATCGCGATGGGCTTATGGTTCTCTGGACAATCTTCAAATGGCGATTTGCTAAAATTGACAGTTAACAGTTGATACTTAATAATAGTTAATGGTTATGTTACATATCATTAAAAACATCGCGCCTGAATTTAGCGATGCACGCGGTGATATCACCATGCTCCTTGATGACGGTAAAACCAATGTGCGGAGCATGCTCATTATCACATCGAAAAAGGGGTCAGTGCGCGCGAATCACTACCATAAGGAAGATTCGCATTATTGTTATATGCTGCGTGGCCGAATGGAATATTTTGAAAAAGCTGTTGATGCGCCGGATTCCGAAGCGGAAAAAATAGTTTTAGAAGAGGGGGATATGATTTTTTCTCCAGCCATGCGCGTGCACGCGATGCGTTTCTTAGAAGACACGGTCTGGGTGGTCTTAGCTACAAAATCTCGTAAAGATGGGGCTTATGAACAAGATACCGTCAGAGTTAAATTCATATCGTAGCGATGTGCCGCTCTTGCGAAAACTTGTTACTCGTGATGTTGTTGACGAGGATCTTTTAGTTATTGCGAAATGGCTCGGCATGGAAGCAGGCAGACTTGAGGGAAAAACGATTGTCATTACTGGCGGCTCTGGTTTCCTTGGCAGTTACATAGTGGCTGCAATCGATTTTCTAAACCGTCATTTTTTAAAAACAACTTGCCGAGCTGTGGCTATTGATAATCATATTGTTAGTAAACAGAAAAATTTGCTGCGCACAATCACGAGCGAATACATTAACTTTTTAGAACATGATGTTCGCCTGCCTATCGCGATCGATGGTCCGGTAGACTACATTATCAACGCGGCTGGCGTTGCCTCGCCCGTATATTATAAACAGTTTCCTATTGAAACTATTGAAGGAACGATTTTTGGTCTTAAAAACACCTTGGAGCTGGCGCGCGCCAAACATGTTGCGAGTATCTTATATTTTAGCTCCAGCGAAATCTACGGCGATCCGGATCCTAATTTTATTCCAACTCCAGAGACCTACAAAGGCAATGTTTCAAGCACCGGCCCGCGCTCCTGCTATGACGAATCAAAGCGGGTTGGCGAAACTCTAGCTCTTGCTTACTATCGGGTGCACCGGACACCAATTAAAATTGTCCGGCCATTTAATGTGTATGGCCCGGGGATGAATTCCAAGGATTACCGTGTTGTTCCCACCTTCTTAAGCCAAGGACTGGCGGGCAAACCGCTCGCCGTACATGACCAAGGTAATCAAACCAGAAGTTTTTGTTATGTTTCTGACGCTGTTGCTGGATTTTTCAAAGTATTGCTTTCTGGTCAAGACGGAGAAATATACAATATTGGAAATGATAAAGAAGAAATAAATATGCTGGGGTTAGCTGAAATAATAGCTAAAAAAATTTTTGATGATAAAATAAAGGTAAATTTAGTGAGTTATCCGAAGACCTACCCGCAAGATGAACCGCGGCGACGATGCCCTGATTTAACCAAAGCAGAAACTACGCTCGGCTACTTGCCACGCGTTGATCTTGAAACCGGATTAAAACGAACACTCACGTGGTTTCGGGAAAACAACTCATAATTTTTCATTATGCTCCGTTTTGGATTAATTGGATTGGGACATTTCGGCAAACACTATGCTCGTCTTTTGCAAGAATTACCAAACGTTTACCTCATCGCCGTTGCGAATGATACCATGGAGGTATTTCGCACACACAAAGATCTCTTACATCCGGATATTCTCCAAACAACCAATCCGGCCGAGGTACTCTCCAGCCCACAGGTTGATTGTGTGGTGATTGCAACGCCTGCTTCTACGCATTTTGCTCTTGTAGTAGCCGCACTGCGAGCCGGCAAGCATGTGCTTGTAGAAAAACCGCTCACCACCAATGTTGCTGAGGCTAACACAATTAGAATACTCGCGCGAGAGAAGAGGCGGGTGTGCCTAGTGGGTTTCCAATATGTCTATAATAACTTTGTTCGTGCTTTAGCTCGCCTCCTGCCAGAACTTGGTACAATTAAATACTGTTTTGGTGAGCACCAATCGCCCGGGCCTATTCGTAGTGATGCTGGGAGTTTCATTGACGCCGGCGTACATGATCTATCGCTAATTTATTTCTTATTTAACCCGGGCATGGCAAGAAAGGTAAGCGGCAGCAGCTTCGGAGTTAACGAGGATTTCTCCTCTGTCGCGATTAAGTTTTCTTCAGGACTCCGGGCGCATATTTTCACTACTTGGTATGCGCCGGAAAAGACAAAAAAATTTACTGTTGTGGGAGAACTGGGTATTGCAGAGATAAATGATCGTCAGGAGAATGACAAACTACGTGTTTGGCGCTGCCGCTATCCAGCTTTTACCGCCACTACTTTCCCGTCATCGATATATTTTAATTTGCCAGAACCGGAAATTCCAACCGTGACGGCAAATGAACCGCTACGCAATGAATTAGAACATTTCATAAATTGTGTACACACCAACACCCAACCAACAACAAACGCTGATTTTGGCTATCAACTAACGCTCGCCTCCTTGTCTATATACAAACAAATACAACGTATGTAGCACAGAATTAATTTTTGATTTTTATAAGATCAGCCAAGGTTTTTACAATATGGCGCGCCTTCACTCTGCTTCTTTGGTGATGTTTCCATATAACCGGCACTTCTTTTATACGAAAACCTGCTTTTTGCGCTAAATATAAGATCTCCACATCAAATACCCATCCAAAAATAGTCTGCTTCTCAAAAAGAGATTTAGTCTTATTATGAAAACATTTAAAACCGCATTGTGTATCGCGGAAGGGAAGACCAAGATACAAGCACGTAAGAAGATTAAAAAATTTTCCACCAAAAACACGCCACAGTGGCTGCCGTAGAATAATACGCGACTCCGACAGTGTTCGCGAACCAATGATGATATCACAATCGTTCATGAAAGGTCTAAATTTTTCAAATTCTTCCGGCTGAGTTGATAAGTCAGCATCTAAAAATAGCATCCAATCCCCGCGTGATTCTAAAACTCCCCGTCTCACTGAGAAACCCTTTCCATAATTTATTTTATTTTCAATCAAGCGAACTGCAGGAAATTGATTTGCTTTTTTCTTCACAATTTCAACCGTATCGTCAGTTGAGCCATCATCAACTACCACAAGCTCAAATCGCGCGTCAAGAGCGCTAAAGTACCCACCGATCTTTTCAATCGCGCCAGATATAACTAACTCTTCGTTATAAACAGGAATGATGATCGAAATATCATACATAAATCATTTTAGATCAAGTTCTGTAAGAAAATCATGGAGAGCATCTTTCCAATTTCGTAAGGGCGGAAACTTCGTATTTTGTAAAATACTATGCTTTGGGGTGCGAGCCGGCCTGGGAAAATCGCGTCGCCCCGCCGGCTTGAGTTTTATTTCAATATTTAAATATCTAAATATTTCTCTTGCGCACTCATACCATGTAACCGCGCCACTATTTGTCAAGTGATAAATGCCGTACGGATATTTTTCTAAAATCAACTTCATGGTTGTTTCTGCTAAATCTTTCACATAGGTAAATACACCCGGCTCCTCGTGAACACTTGACAATTCTTTGTTAGCTTTACTCAGTTCTATCATTCTTAAAACAAAATTTAATTTAGCCGCCGGACTTCGCGGTTTATGACCGTAGAGCCTTGATGTTCGAATGATATAGGATTTGCCGCCGACTGCTTGAACCGCCTGCTCTCCACAATATTTTGATCGCCCATATGCATTTACAGGATTTGGCTGGTCATCTTCCCTGTAGCCGGCTGGATTTTCTCCATCAAAAACATGATCGGTTGAATAAGTAACAAAAATAATGCCGAGTTTACGACTACGTTCGGCAAGCTCTCGTGGAACATCACAATTGACAAATCGAGCGCGATTAAGACCGCCACTATTTTCTCGCCCCTCTTCTGCTTCAGCACTATCAACATCATTCCAGGCAACGCAACTTATAATTACCTCTGGCTGTAGTCGCGTAATTTCTAAACGTAATTTGGTAAAATCGGTCACATCAAGCTCCTCGCGATCGTATACGATTGTCTCATGATCTTCAAATATCTTTTGAAGCGCCTCGCCCAAAAGACCTTTGGCGCCGAGAATAAGGACTTTCATTAAAACATTAAAACATGAAAACATTAAAACAAAAAATTGTTTTTATGCTCTTTTGTTCTTGTGTTCTAATAAACGCTTTTTGATTTTTTGAAACGCCATCCCTATCATCATGCAAGCAGGATCTAGAATCGACACCATAATTGCCTGCGGCAAACCGTGGTGCTTCCTAAAATACCGAAACATGCTTTTCTGCCAAATCAATTGCCGTTTCCACATTGGAATCTTAGAAATTCCGGCTTGACTTTCATGCATTACCTGTATTTCTGGACTATAATAGATTTTGTAACCGGCGTTATGAGCGCGTTTACAAAAATCATTCTCCTCAAACCAAATGAAAAAACCATCGTCCCAAAGGCCGATCTCATCTAAAACGGCTTTAGGCATTAAAGCCACCGAGGCATTAATTTGTTCAACTTCCTGGGGTTGATCATAATCAAAGTTTGGCCGCCAAAGACCAAGACGCGATTCTATTTGACGGACAAGTGTTGGCAGTCTTGAAATTGACCACTGAACCTTGCCGCTGGGATTCATAATCTTAAATCCAAGCATGCCAAGACGAGGCCGGTTTTTAGCAACCGTAATCATTTTATTAAAAACAGGACCTAATAGTTTTGTGTCAGGATTAAGCAACAATATAAACTCGCCTTGCGCCCGGCTCATACCCATATTGGCCGCCTTGGACAAACCATAATTTTGATTATTATAAATCACTTCATAGCGAGCTAAAAATTGATTTTGGGGCTTAAAATTTTCCAAAAAAACACGGGTGCTGTCGCCGGAAGCATTATCAATAACAAATAATTCAAAGGGCGCGTCAACCCATTTGTCGATTGAATTTAAGCATTGTTCAAACGATTTCCGCACGTTCCAAGTTACGATAATTATAGATAAATCAGGCTTCATGTCTTATAAACTAACACATTATTAACAATTTCGCTATCTTGTGTCGCACTATCTTGTTGACATTGTCTTGTTTTATATTTAAGATTGTTAAATATGACGCTGTCTAAGCCGCAATCTATGACCACAAATACGGCCTGCCGCGCTTGCCAAGGTACCCGCCTTCGGCAAGTTATTGATTTGGGGGCACATCCGCCGTCCAACTCTTTCTTAAAAAAAGAGCAGCTGAATGATTCAGAGGCTCGCTTTCCGCTCGATGTATATTTTTGCCAAGATTGCAATCTAGCCCAACTCATTCATATTGTCAATCCGGATATTATGTTCCGTGATTATGTTTACTTTTCTTCGCTCATGCCTAGGCTATCAGACCACTTTGGCAAATACGCTGAAGATGTAATGAAACGATTTTTAAAAACTAACAATTTAGTCGTTGAATTGGGCAGTAATGACGGCGTCCTCTTAAAATGGTTTAAAGATAACGGCTTTCGCGTGACTGGCGTTGATCCGGCTCGCAATATTGCCAAACTTGCTAACGAACGCGGCATTCTCACGATTCCCGAGTATTTCAGCGCCGACATTGCCAAAGATATAGTTGCTAAACAGGGAAAGGCCAAGGCCATCCTCGGCAACAATGTTATCGCCCATATAAATAATTACGATGAATTGTGGGGCGGGATTGTCCAACTTCTTGATAGAGACGGTGTTTTTGTCTTAGAAGCTCCCTACCTTGTGGATATGTTTGAAAATCTAACCTTTGACACAATTTATCATGAGCACCTATCCTACCTAGCGGTTCGACCATTGGTACGACTGGCCAAGCGTTTTGGGTTGGAAGTATTTGAAGTACAGGTCACCCCGTCGCAGGGCCAATCAATCCGAGTCTTTACCGGGCACAAAGGCGTACGCCCAGTTCATTCAAGTGTGAATTATTTAATTCAGAAAGAACTAGAACTTAAAATGGATAAAATTGATTCTTACTACAAGCTCGCTGAACGATTAGAAACTTGTAAAAATAAGGTCGTGACTATGTTCCGCAGGGCCAAAGCCCAAGGTAAAAGACTCGCCGCCCGCGGAGCGCCAGCCAAGGGTAATACAGTACTCAATTATTACGGACTTAATCATGCAATTCTTGATTTTGTAGTTGATGAGATACCAACCAAACAAGGACTCTACACTCCGGGTACTCATCTACCAGTGGTCGGCAAAGATTATGCTTTAGCGCATCTGCCTGACTATTATCTCCTACTCGCTTGGAATTATGCCCATGTAATTATTCCACAAGAAAAAGAATTTCTTGCGGCTGATGGTGTTTTTGTTCTGCCAACCGGAAAAACAGTAACGGCTCGCGATATTAAACAGGCCGCCACTAATCCGCTGATCTACTACGCGCTCTCTTCAAAAATCTCCCCCCATGCGTCCTCATAATTTTAAAAAAATTCTTGTCTCGGGCGGCGCTGGTTTTATCGGCTCAAATTTCATTCGTCACTTGCACCACGCCTATTCTACCTACCAAATTTTTAATTTGGATCTTTTGACTTATTCGGGAAATAAAAAAAATTTGCTTGACCTTGAGGGCAGTAATCGTTACACATTTTTCCAAGGGGATATTTGCGATAAAAGTTTACTTGATAATCTTTTCGCTCAAGATAACTTTGACGTAATTATAAATTTCGCTGCCGAATCGCATGTTGATCGCTCGCTCCATTCCTCATACCACTTCATTCGAACGAATGTGGTGGGCACGCACGCGCTGATTGAAGCGGCAAAGCAATTTAAAACTCATCGTTTTGTGCAAATTTCAACCGATGAAGTATATGGCGATGTGACGAACGGCGCTTCTGATGAAAACACGCCCCTTAATCCTTCAAGCCCGTATTCATCCTCAAAAGCCGCGGCAGATTTACTGATTAAATCATACATTCGCAGCCACCGTCTTCCGGCAATAATCGTGCGCGGTTCAAACAATTTCGGCCCGTACCAATATCCGGAAAAGTTGATTCCTTTGACTATATCCAGCTTGCTTGAGGGTAAACAAATTCCTGTACATGGCAATGGGCAACATATCCGTAGCTGGCTTTATGTTCAAGACTTCTGCAACGCGATTGATATTGTGATGCACAATGGCCGCGACGGAGAAATCTATAATGCGGGCGGCGCGCCAAAAACTAATCTCGAGGTTTTATCGCAGATTGCAAAAAACTTAAATATGGCAGATCGTTTGAAAAATCATACAGTACACACAAGCGACCGGCCAGGGGCGGATTTACGGTACGCGCCAGATTCTGGTAAAATTACTCGCGAACTTGGCTGGCAACCAGTATATCAATTTGATGATGCCCTTGCCTCTACAGTACAATGGTATTTAGATAACCGTGATTGGTGGACGGAAATTAAAAACACAACCACGTTTTTGGAACATTACGAACGGCAATCAAAAGCACAATACTACTAGGTATGATATGAATCTACAAATCTTATGCGAATCGCACGAATATGCTAATTACAATTATCTATTCGCACATTTGTAGATCTGCATAAAATTCGCAAATCCGTATCACATTATGCAATTTCACGATCAACGTTTTAACGAAGATGGTCGCCGACGAGGATTTTACGATATTATCCCCGGCCTTCCGGGCGACATGAATTTCACCCACATGAAAGCTGGACGTATTTGTGGTTTGCATATGCATGAGCGTCAAACTGATTATTTTGCTGTGGCCCAGGGCTCAATATTGGTGCGACTGCTCTACGAAGATGGTAGGCCCGAAGAAAAATTTGTGATTTCTGAGCACACGCGTAAAACCTTAATTATCCCACCGGGTGTTTGGCATGGATATAAATCGCTTGAACCAGCTGTGCTCGTTTTCTATATTGATAAAAAATTCTCAACCGACGATGAGCATCGTCGCCCTACCGATCCTAAAGATTGGGAGATTGAAACAAAATAAAATACAGACTTCAGAATTAGGAATACAGGAAGTTTATAATTTTTTTGGCACGATTATCCCAGCCCAGTCCTCTTACTTTTTCCCAAGCGTTTTTTGTTTTTTCTTCTGCCGCGGCTGGATTATTTAAAATTTGACTGATCACTGCGGCCAGGTTTTCTGCTTCATCAGATTCAAAAAAATTAACCTCATTCTCGCTAACTATCTCTCGCGCCGCAGGCGTATCCGAAACAATAAGCGGTCGTCGCGCAGCCATGCCTTCAAATAATTTTAAGGGCGAGGTTTCGTGCGAACCAATATTTTCTTTAGCGCTCGTGGGCACGACAATAACATCGGCGGCGCACAAAAAATATGGTACCTCCTCATGTCTCTTGTAGCCAAAGAGCTTCAGCCGGTTTGTAAATAGTGGTAAATTTTGGTTTATAAACTGCTCAAATTCGCGACTATCGCTCACTGTGCCGCCAATAAACAAGATTTCTACATCTTGCGGCAGCCATTGTATTGCCCGCGCTAATGTATGCACTCCTTTCCAAGCATATAAATGCCCGGCGTAAACAATAAGTTTTTTATCTTGGGGAATGCCTAGTTTGCGCTGACAAATAGCTTGCGCGTCGCTGACCAAAAATTGATCAGTATCAACGCCGTTATAGGATAAAAAAATCTTTTCATTAGCTAATCCAAAAATCCGACACGCTTCTTCTCCCTTCCATTTATTAGTAGTGATAAGTCCGCTAATTTTCCTCATAAGTAGCCGCATCAACTGGCTCGGGCGAGGATTATCATGGATTTCAAAAAATACCTTTTTATCGGCAAGCGCGAGCAAGAGCCCAGAAAAATGATCGCGTGTAAAAAAAGTTGATCTTTTAAACAAACAATAAAATAGAACCACGAGCGCGAATGTTGCCGCTTGCAGCTTGAAAGCTAAAATCGCAGGTAATCCATCGCCAACAAGTGATAAAAAATCAATACATGGTAAATATACGACTCTGAATTTTCGTTGTATCTTATAGAACTCAAATGGATCGCTACGGAATGGATTGCGCCACCTACGAGGCACGATTAGCGTAAGACGAACGTCATTATAAGCAAAGGCCTCGCACATTTTCATAATCTGCCATCCATGCGCCCGCTCCGTCGGCATCCGCGCATTAGCGATATATATTAATTTTTTCTCTTTGATTACGTTACTCATAAAAAGGCCTACAGCACATCTATAAAATATCTACTGCAGTCTTTATTTGTACTTTGATACTTCCAAGTATCAAAGTAGAGAATTGTGGCAAAATAACCATCTTTAATATATTAAAGATGGTGATTATTTTGCGATTGACTCACTAGATATTTTTTCTAGTACAAAAAAATGTTTTGTTGGACAGTCGGTGGTAACATAGTCTTTTATAAATTTTAGGCCGGCTAATTGCATTGCGTTACGCACACGCGACAGTGAGTATCCCCGTTTCCCTATTTCCCAATAGTGCTGGCCATTAAATTTATGCACTTTCCATGAATTCATTTTCCAAAGCCAATCAATCTGGGGCAAAAATGGAACTTTTAATGTTAGACGCAACAGGGTATGGCGGCTGTCGGGAATAGAAATTATAACATATTTATGCGCCACGCGGGCCATCTCGCGCAGGGCCTTTTGAAAATCTTGAAATGGTAGATGTTCAAGCACCTCAAATGCACAGACTACATCAAAGCTGCTGTCCAGCAGTGGCATTGCAAGAACTGATCCTGCATAATCTGGCTTCAAAGCTTCATCAATGTCAAGCGTTTTTAAATCTGCTCCTCGCGCCCTGATATAATTTGCGGTAACACCACTTCCTAATCCAACTTCAAGAACATTCTGTGGCCTCACTTTCATAACTTCGTGTATTTGCTGCCAATACGAAATCCACCGAGCTTTGTGATCATACTGTTCGTTTGTATAGTGAGTTGTGGGAACTTGAATGTTCATCATGAAAGCACGCGCGTCACTAGAACATTGAAACAAATTATTTTCATGTTTTAATGTTTTCATGTTTTAACGAATGTCTTATGCCACACATGCCATGTTATGATCGCCCAAATTATATTAGCATTATACTCACGGTATTCCAAGTGATCGCGCCATATTCGCTCTACTTCTTTTTTATTGAAAAGTTCCTCGTTTAATCCGCGAAAGACGATCTCCTCTCCTGTCTCACGTAATTCATCACGAAGCCACTTGGCTGTTGGACTAAACCACCCACGTTTTGGTTCGCGCTTAATATGATCGGGCAGATAACCGGCAATGGCTTCTTTCCAAATAATTTTTCCTTCGGCACAAGTGCCCGTTCCTCGTATTTTCCACGCTGTTGGAATTTTAGCAGTAAGCTCAATCATACGGTAATCCAAGATGGGCACACGTTGCTCAAGCCCATGGGCTAAGGTCATTTTGTTAGAACGGAGGAGCGATTCATCAACGAGCCATGTTTGTCGATCAACTTCCATAAAGTAGCGCTCGAGGTCATTCGTGGGGACACCACCACGAAAGAATTTATTTTCAAAAAAATCATGCGTTGCTTGCGTATCAAAAACTTTAGAATTCAACACGCTACAAAGCAAATCATCCTTTTGGGCCACGAAAGTAAGGATGCGATCAGCTCCACTACTAGTTGATAACTTCAAAAGCACTTCCCTTTTACGGCTTATTCTTAGTAATGTTTCTACGATCTTCCGCACGAGCACTGGTTTATCTCTAAAATGGCTGATAAAACGTGATAATGCATAACGCGAATAGCCGCCAAAAAGCTCATCGCCGCCATCACCGCCAAGCACCACCGCAACATCTTGTTTAGCTTCGCGCGCAAGCAAAAACATAGACGCGGCAGTGGCATTTGCCACGGGCTCATCAAGATGATAAATAATCTTTTCTAAATTATCGCGAACATCAGCTCCAGAAATAGTTAATTCGTGATGATCAGTGTTCCACGCTTCGGCAGTTTTACGCGCCAGATAAAAATCGTGATTGTATTTTTCTTCTTCAAGGTTTGCTTTATAACCAACAGAGTATGTTTTTACTTTTCCCGGAATATATTCTCGCGCCGCGCCACAAATAGCAGTTGAATCAATGCCGCCAGAGAGAAAAACTCCAACCGGCCGATCTGAAATTAATTGCCACCTAACGCTTTCTTTTATTGTTTTTAATATCATGTTTTTAGCGTCTTCGTAATCATGTAAATCCTCAAAATCACTTACGCGCCAATATTCACTAATTGACAATTGGTTGTTTCGAAAAAATGCGTAATGAGCAGCCGGAAGTTTAAAAATATTCGCAAACATCGTAAGCGGCGCCGGAACATAAAGTAGCCGCATATAATGATTAAACGCGGTTTTATCTACGGCGCGCGGCATGCCTGCTTCAAGTATCGCCTTCATTTCTGAAGAAAAGAAAAAACGTTTACCGTCATGATAGTAATAAAGCGGGTTAACGCCTGCTCGGTCTCGCGCTAAAAATAATTCATTCTTGTCTCTATCATAAATTGCAAAGGCAAAAATACCATTTAATCTTTTTAACATTTGGGCGCCCCATTCAGCATAGGCATATAAAACAACTTCGGTATCAGAATCAGAACTAAATTTATATTTTCCCGCAAGCTCATCGCGGATTTCTTTAAAATTATAAAGCTCACCATTATAAGTAATAGTGTAACGGTCATCGGCCGTACTCATGGGCTGACGACCACGGGATGAAAGATCAATAATACTTAAGCGATCATGCCCAAGCGAGCAATTATCAAAAAGGGCGATACCAGTATCGTCAGGGCCGCGATGGCGTGTTACTTTGTTCATTCGTTGTATTAAATTTTCATCCCGGAAATTAAATCCGTTGATAGCGCACATAAATAGCTTATAGCTTGTAGCTTTTTTTATTTAACGTGAGCTGGAATTTTCTACATGAGAGCGCCAGCCAAAATTCCTTGCTTGAGTTCAAAGTGAGGATGGTAACAGAACAAGGAATTTTAATAAAACAAGAATATAGAATTTAGAATGCAGAATTTAGAAAATTGGATATTTTTTTAATTAGTGTGTCGAGATTGCTTTGGCTACGAACTAATTCAGTCAATTTTGATATGTCTGGTTTGACTTGCGTGAAATTAATTATTTTACTGGCCAAATCTTCTACATCATTTTCCTTAAACCGCAGATATTCTGGAAGATCGTGGAATGCCTCGCTTGAACTTATTACTGGCGTGCCACAGGCGAGCGCTTCAAGAACGACTTTATCAACACTTCCTGTTTTGGATGTATGAATCAATAAATCGTGTTCACCATAAATCTTGGGCATTCCTTCATAATTCTTCGGACCTAAAAATTTAATGACGTCTTCAGGGTTTAGATTTTTAATAGTCTCATGCAGTGCTTTCTCATATTCAAAATCAGCACCCATTACAGGCGCTCCAACAATATCAAGCGTAACCTGTATACCGTCGTTAGATAATTTTTGAGCTGCGCGAATAATCGTCTCCAAGTCTTTACTGGATGCTATTCTTCCGACCGATAATAATCGTAAATTTGTTCTTGTGTTCTTGTGTTCTTGTGTTCTTATGAAAAGTTCCATCTCTATCCCATGTCCAATAATCTCAACCTTTCTGCTCGGCAAGCGAAAACTTTCGCGCGATGCGGTAAAAATCTTATCAGCAAATTTCTCCGCCAAGCATAACCACCAGGTTACTGATTTATGCGTGTACCATAGCGCTGTGCGTTTGCCCATCAATTTCCAGTACCAACCGAAAAGAGCGAGATATTCTGGGTTCATGTGAACAAAAACCGCGTCATATCGCAAGAATATAGAATACAGAATATAGAATATAGCACGATGCAATCTTCCATAACCTTTTTCTTTTCCCAAGGAATGCACTGAAACATTTGCTGGTAGATTATGTTCTCTAACTTCCAACGCGATAACTTCTACTCTCTCAAAGTGATGCGCAAATTTTTCAATCCAACGATGAAAAAAGCCGAGTATTGGATCGACTAAATCAACTTTCTGAGTAATAATCAAAAGTTCCATTTACAAAATAGAGACTGTTATAGGCTTGATATTATCTTAAAATAAATTAAAAAGCAACCCTGGCGGTTGCTTTAGTAACTAATCAAACTTCACTTCGTATGGTTGATCATTCTCTACGGCCGATCGATACGGTACTTCAGTACAACCAACCAAAATGGTTCCAGCCTTGACTTTCGCAGCATGCGCAACAAAAGGAGGAATAAGTACTCGCGATCCTTTTCTCAATACAAGCTGCTGCTTAAGAAGACTACATGTATGCTGTAGAACAAATGAGGCTTCGCCATCGAGCAGATAAAAAAGTTCGTGATATCTATGAAAGTGTCCACCTAAAACACCGTCCGCTTTTATAAACACACACTTGACTTGTGCCGCGCGGAATTCTCCAAGATCACCATTAAACATAGTGCACAGCGTCCTACGCGCGTCCTCGTGATCGGGTTTCCGCTCTGATTCACACACTACGTCCGGTATCAATACTAACACTGGGTCCTTCTTTTCTGTCTTTTATTAATGAATTCAGACTATTTTTATACACATATCGCGTCTGCATCACGAATTATGCGTGATTTATGTAGGTGTCGTTTCTCCTTACCCCTCTATAGACTTACAAAGAGTAAAAAAACAATTGGTTCTATAGTAATACAGTCCGATAATTTAATCAGTTTATGTATGCGTTTATGTATCGAGCCGCACAATGTGTACGCACCTATGTGGTGTGCGAATTATATAAAACGCGCTGTAGGGCGCGTTTAGATAGAGTGCGCAAGCTTACTTACTTCTTCTCCAATCGCGAGCGAAGCAGTAAGACCCGGAGAATCAATACCTACAAGATGGATACAATTTGGAAACAGGGAATCTTTTTCAATAACAAAATCACGATGCGGTGCGGCAAAACGAGCAACAATCCCACTATAACTTAATTCACAATCTTCCTCTTGGAGTGTTGAAAAAAATTGACTAACTCTATCGATAAAGTGCCTTATCGGGTACCGATCTTTTTCATAATCAAGAGCATCATGAACCGGCTTTGCTGAAGGCCCAATTAATATAGTTGGTCCCACCTCATATTCACCATGTCCATTAATCTGGAATGTGGGAGTGAGGTGAATACCAAGCGATGTATATTCTTTTCCATCAGAACCTTGATATACACACGGTATGGGATAGATCAAATGACCTTGAAGCGCTAAATCACTGCGCTTACGCATATTGAAGGAAACATATTCGCCGCGAGTTAAAGCATAATTCCAAGGATTTCCCGGATTAACCATACGCGCAATACGCGCTGCGTCCAGTCCTGCGGCGTTCACAAGTATTTTTGGACGAATGTAGAGCTCGTTGCCGCTAGCTTCAGTGGCATGAACTACGGGAAATGTATCAAGAAAAATTCGATCAACATTCGTTTTCGTCAAAATGATAACTCCAAGACCTTGGCACAAACGCTTCAATGTGACAACATACGAGGCCACATCTACAATACCACTCACTGAATCATATAGTGCCGCAAGCGCTTGAATGTTTGGCTCATATTTGCGCACACCAGCACCCCCAAGAAGCAGACAATCTTTTACGCCATTCAGGGCTGCTTGTCGCTCGAGCGATCCAAGCACCTCAAGCTCATCCATAGTTCTAGCAACGATTAAATTACCTGTCTGCTTATGTGGCACACCGTACGTTCTGCAAAACTCATAGAAATGTTCTGTTTTACATGTACGCGCCTTCCAAGATCCTGGCTCATAGTAAATTCCCGCATGAATAACGCCAGAATTCCGCGCAGATTGTACGCTGCCAACATGTGCCTCACGCTCAAGCACAATAACATCGCGACCTAGCTTAGCAAGCTCCCACGCAATCGATAACCCAATTGCTCCAGCACCGATAACTAAAACATCAACATCCTGAATGTCCATTGTGCGCCTCCCTTATTTCAATGACCTGAAATAATCTTAATGTTTATTTATAATTTATGCAACTAGAACGAGCTTCGTAAGCCATCATAGACAGATGATTGGCGCTTAGCCTCAATCAGTCACTATTGACTTTTGAATGTGTGTAGTGCCATAGTAGGGACAGGATGACGGACCTTAACAACTAAAAAGGAGACGCCCAAGATGACCGACCATATCCCTAGGATTGTTTTAACTGGTGGGCCATGCGCTGGCAAATCCACTGGACTTTCTATTCTCATGCAAAAACTACCTGAATTTGGTATAACCCCATTTCTTGTACCAGAAGTTGCTACACTCGTTTTAACAAGTGGTGTGCATATTCAAGATATTGTCGGGGACCACGCCTTGAATGCGGCATTTCAAAAAGAAATTGCGCGAACTCAACTCGGCATTGAGGACGCCTGGAAACGATTTGCCTGCATTCAACCAGGGAGCAAGAAAGCCCTTGTATGTGATCGTGGATTCAGGGATGGAAGAGCGTATATTGATGCGGCAGTATTTGATAACATTGTTTCTGGACTTGGATATGATCCGCGCACTATTGGCGATGAACGCTATACTGCAGTCATTCACCTTGTAACTGCGGCAGACGGCGCTCCAGAATTTTACAATCTTGATAATCCAGCCCGATACGAAAAAACGCTTGAAGCCGCCATGGCACGCGATACCGCAACGCTTTCCGCCTGGATGGGACACCCACATCTGCGCATTATCGGTAACACAAAAATTATCATCGGTGTTGAGGAAAAAATAACTTTTGATGAAAAAATGGAACGACTTGTTGCTGAAGTATGTCACGCGCTCGATATTCCGGCGCCACTCCAAATTGCTCGCCGTTTTCTTGTTACACTCGACATGCACGACGTAGCAACGCCTAGAACAACGATCACCATTGAACAAACATATCTAAATTCCGGAGACTCTGGCGCTGAACGCCGCGTACGAGCAAGAATGTACGGCGTAGACTCAAAAAGCACTCTCTATACATACACAGAAAAAAAGAAAATTGGCCCGGGAACCTGGTACAAAACCGAACGTATTATTTCTAGCCGCGAGTACGCCGCGCTCCTTGAAGATCGTGATACACGTCTTGTAACGATTAAAAAACGCCGACACTCATTTGCTTACCGAAGTCAATATTTTCATCTTGACGAATTTATTGTCCCCGCAGATCTAACTATTTTGGAAATTGAATTGACTGAAGAGAACACGGAGTTCATTGTGCCTCCATTTATCAGGGCACAGAAAGATGTAACCGATGAGGAAGGCTATAGCAACGCACAAATTGCCGCAGGCAGAACGACATCTTAAAAAGATTACCTTAACGAAGCAGTTATATAGATTTTAGAAAAGGCCATATAATCATTTACACCTGATGCCGCAGTACGTTAAAAAATACATAGCTCGGGGTTCCCGAGCTTTTTTATTTTAACGCGTTAATCGTGAATACCGTTGCTTTTACGCGTTGCAAGCTCCCACGACTTTTTAATCAACTCTAGTGTTTCTTGTTTTAAGGGTAACTGCTGCAAGGCATTTGTCGCGCCAGCAATCAATTTTTTTCTTAAATTTTCGTTAAAATAGACTTGTGAAAGCGCGCGAACTAGGTCATCTTCGGCGTTCTGATCGAAGCGAAACTTCCATTGGTCGAAGTTTCGCTTCAGCACAACAAGACCGCTCTCTTCGTCCCTAATCAATTCTCCCGCTAACCCAACATCACTCATCACAATGGGCAAACCGCTAGCGACGGCCTCCACCACTACCCTGCCCCAACCCTCGTACTTGGAAACAAGCGCCAAGCAATCAGCACCTTTATAATATGAAACTAAACCTTTTTGCGTACCCTCAAAAATAATGTAATTGTTAGCTTGTAGCTTGTAGCTTTTAGCTTTTAGCTTTTTGTGGAGTGGACCATCACCGACGATCACCAATCCGGCATTGGTTAAAATTTCATGCAGCTTTTTCATCGCGTTAATAAGAAATTCTAAGTTTTTAACAGGCACAAGATTAGCAACGGTGATAATTATAAAATTGAATTGTGGATACTTTTCTTTCAAGTTGAAAATCGGTTTGGCAGTACGAAAAAATTCTATGTCCGTATAAATAGGAGCCTTGATAATCCTTAATTCTTGATTCTTAATTCTTGCTTCTAAGCTTTGTTTTATTCTTTCGCTAACAACACGAATGCTGCCAGCGCGACGCATAACAAATAATCCAAGATGCCACCGCAACCGATTCAATAATTGTTCAATTCGCCAATATGGATTTCCATAAAAGTCCCCGTGCAACTGCACATTCAAACCTACTGTACTGGCACTTTCATACTTTATAGTATGAAAGTGCATCAATTTAACAATTAGATATCCGAGTAGGCCGGTTTCAAAGGGATCCTGCGAACTTACTACATCAATTTGTTTTTCGCGCACGAGTCGTCTACCGAAAAATAACGCCTTAATCCAACCGACAGTGCTTGCACTGAATCTATATATAAATAAATTCTGATCCGCGTGTAGATCCGCGCGAGAAGATCCGCGTGTAGATCCGCGTTTCGCAAATACAAAAACATATAAACCATCTGCGAGCGCCGCATATTCCAACATCCTGCTTCGCGCTTCTGACGCCGGATCTAGGATTGATTGATCAAGACTTATTATTAAAACCCGCATAGTTATCACCGTAGAAACAGCGACAATCTAACTGAACCTCACACTATCATACTATATAGTATGATAGTGTGGATTGGAGTACGGTTATCGTTTTTTCAATCATTTGATTAAAATCGTGCCGATCTTTAATCTGTGCATAGGCTTTTTCTCTTATATGTTCGACGAGTGCTTGCTCGTCAAGCAGTCGTATGATTGCGTTTTTGATCTGTTCTTTATTATTATATTCAAAAAGCAAACCAGTTTTTTCGTTCTCCACAATTTCCGGATTTCCGCCGACGCGGCTAACCGCGCAAGGAATTTTCAAAGCCTGACACTCTAAAATTTGATGAGACATACCTTCGTACGAACTGTTAAGCACAAAAAACTTGCGCTCACCCTGCAAGGCTTCCAAGAGCTTCGCGTGATCTATTCTTCCCAAAAGTTTCACATGAGTCTCTAATCCTAAATCTTTAATCTTAAATCTTAAACCTTCACGCATCGGTCCATCGCCGTAGATCACGAGCTCTGTATTTGGTTTTTCTTTCAATGCCTCGGGCATTATTTCAATCAACGTATCAAATCCTTTCCACGGAACAAGACGACCGACTGAATAGATAGTATCATGCGGTGTGGCCTCTGGGGTCTCGACCGGAACTTTAGAGATCGAGTTTTGTAATGAGCTCCAGTCAAAAGAATTATAAATCACCTCAATCTTGGCTGATTGAATCCCCCACTTCTGCACCACGCCTCTTAGATAATTGCTCGGCACAATAATCTTGTTGGCGCGTCTTGCCACCCATCTTTCAATATTCCAAAAAGCCTTAATCTTGCCACTGGGTTTTTCATTTAAAAAATCGTCTAGCGACAAACCATTATGATCAATACTGCTTGGCAACATACCTAATTTTTGATTTTTGATTTTTGATTTTTGATTTTGATACTGCTCCCACGCATAATCGCCAATAACTTTCAAAATAAATGGTTTTCGCAAAATTAGATTAGCCAACATTGTAGGAAATCCTGCAGAAACTGAATCTTGAGCGTATATGATATCTGCGTGCCATCCGTGCCAGAGTGCTGTCAATTTATAAAAACTATACCGCAATAGCAGTGGTAATTCGCGTTGAACTCGTACTAATAAAAAATTAGAGTTTTGAATTTCTGATTTCGGATTTGTTTCGGATTTCTCAGTCAGAGACTGATCCGCCTTTGGCGGAGGATTTCGGATTTCGGATTTATATGAACTAGAATAAGTAACAACGGTCACTTTGTGCCCGCGCTTAATCAACTCTCGCGCAAGAGACTCTGAATATATTGCCGGGCCACCTATATCTCCCAAACCTCCATAAATTCCTGTTGCTATTAAAATCTTCATTCGTCAGTCATGTCATTGCGAGCAAAAGCGTTACAATCTTTATAAAGATCGCCACGGCCTTCTGCCTCGCGATGACATTATACGCTTGATACCTGATCATAAATGTTCCTATATTCTTCCGCGATCTTCTGCCAATCAAATTTAAGAAGACGCGTTTCCGCTTCAACAACCATGCGTTCTCTTAGTTCGTGATCATGAAATAAGCGAATGACTGCTTGCGCGATTGCGCGCGGGTCATGTGGCGGCACGAGCAGGCCTGTTCTTTCGTGCTCAATAACATCTGGAATACCGCCAACATTAGTACCGATTACTGGAACGCCGAGCGCTTGAGCTTCGACTAACACAATGCCCATGCCCTCGGCTAAAGATGGCAAAACGAGAATATCAGAGGTGGCCATTTCTTCAAGAGTTTTCTCATGAGATAACGTGCCTCTAAACTCAACATGAGCTTGTAGCTTGTAGCTTGTAGCTTGTAGCTTTTCTCTCAATGCGCCATTTCCCACCAAAACCAGCTCGGCATCAGGGTATTGCGCTATTACGAAGGGCATTGCTTCGATTAGATATTCAATTCCCTTTTCAGGAGAAAGACGGGCAACACATACAATATGATGTTGACGGAGGTCCGACCTCCGTATATTTGGAGGTCGGACCTCCGTAAGATTAACACCGTTGGGAATAACTCGAACACTCTTTGCTCCCAACTTTCTTGCACGCTCGGCCATTGAATTTCCAATAGAAACTATGAGATTGGGCGCACAATGTATTCGCTTCCAAAGCCACCTAGGAATCCGCGCCTGTTTTTCTGGTAGGTCAAGGTCACCGCTCTGGAGTGTTAGAATGGTGAATACATTTTTATGCGAGATCGAATCTCCTTCTTTCGCTCGCTCCTGCTCGCTGCAGAGTGCGTCGAGATTCGATCTCCGCCGTAAGGTTAGAATTAAGAATTGAGAATTAAGAATTAAGGGTTTTGAAAGTTTGGCGAGATACGAATAAACTAAAAGCGCGATTCCCGCGTAGCTCTCCATTATCGCGTGAACAATCTTCGGCCTATATCTTAATGCGTAAAACGGCGCGAGAATTGGATACAAAAATTTATCAAATTTCCAACCAAAACCGATCCGCACAATTTTAATTCGACTGTCATCGAGGTCGAACCTCCTTCTTTCGCTCGCTCCTGCTCGCTGCAAAGTGCGTCGATGTTCGACCTCAACAAACTGGGGCAAATTGCGTCTTAAACGAGAAGTAACAATTATAAACGAATAGCGCTCTTGCAACCGCTCTACTACTTCTTTAACCATTCGTTCGGCCCCAGACATAAAGGGCTCGTAGAAGGTGCTGAAGATTACAACTCGAGTCATTAAGTAATTAAGTAATTAAGTAATTAACAGTCATTTAAAATTGTCTCAATGACTTAGTGACCAATGACTTAATTACTAAATATAATCGTTCGGCGATGGGTGCTCAATGAAATTCTTGTACCACTCAATTGTTTTCCGCACACCATCATCCAACGAAACCTGCGGCGTGAATCCAAGTAATTCTTTCATTTTTGTTATGTCTGGGGCACGATAACGGATCTCAATCTTTCTTTCTGGCAAACGCAATGAGGGCAGATCTTTTCCTGACAACCGAGCAATCCTTTCCGCTAAATCTAAAATGGTTGTTTGTCTGCCGCTGCCCACATTGATAACTTCGCCATTATTAGCCGTGTCTAAAATTAACGCTCTCACATTGGCTTCAATATTATCATCAATATAAACAAAATCTCGTGTTTGAGTGCCATCGCCAAAAACGGTTGGATTTATCCCCTGCAAAACTTGATTTATAAAAATTCCTACCACAAAACCATAGGCGGAAGCAATTTGATTGGGACCGTAAACATTAAAATAACGCAGAGAACAGCCAGGAAGTCCCATTTTTTCGGCATAAATTCTAATCAAATTCTCACCCTGGAGCTTAACAAGCGCGTAAGGATCGCGCGGATTTGGATTTATCGGCCCATCCTCACGCTCTGGTAAGGTTTGCGGTTCGCCATAAGCTTCTGACGAAGAACAAAAAACTACTTTTTTTACGCCATGAACGCGTGCCAGTTCTAAAATATTTCTTATCCCGTCAATATCTCGCAGGACTAAAAGCGGATCCTCCTCAACTCTTTTTACTCCGACAACAGCAGCGCCGTGAAAAACATAATCAATTTTTTCATGATTAAAAACATGGGCGACCTGCTCTCTAATATTTACATCACCTTGAAAAAAATCAAAATTTGGAAAATCTAAGCATGATTTCAAATTATTTTTGTCGCCAGTACTTAAATTATCTAAAACCACGACATACGCGCCCAAATCCAAAAGCCGGCGCGAAAGATGCGAGCCAATAAAGCCGGCCCCACCGGTAACCAATACTTTTGCATTTTTTAGTTTCTCGTACACCAACCTAGGGTTTAGGGTTTAGGGTTTAGAACAATTAACTAAACGCTAACCGCTATGCGCTAAACGCTCAATAATCAGATACTTGAATAAACCACTATATCACACTATAATATCAAGATCAATGCTTATATGCAACCAGCAAAATTAAAGCTAATTTATGTGGTAACTCAAGGCGAATGGGGTGGCGCGCAAGCCTATGTTTTTGATTTGGCAACTGCCTTAAAAGATGAGTTTGATATTACTGTTGCATCTGGCGCGGAGGGTAGTCAGGAATTGATACAAAAATGCAAAGAAGCGGATATTAATACGCATACTTTTAAAAATCTCGTCCGTGAAATTAATCCGCTTAAAGATATCGCGGCAATTTTTGAGCTAGCACAATTTTTTAAAAAGGAGCAGCCCAGCATCGTCCATCTAAATAGCTCCAAAGCCAGCCTCATCAGCACAGTGGCTAAAAAATTCCTACAACCTACAACCTACAACCTAAAACCTAAATTAATTTACACTGCCCACGGCTGGGTTTTTAACGAACCTCTGCCTTGGTGGCGCAAAAAACTATATGTATTTATGGAGCGCGTTGCTGGCAAAATTCACGATAGAATAATTACGCTCTCTCAATATGATTATGCCGCCGCGCTAAAAAATAAAATCTGCGATCAGGAAAAACTTGCCATAATCCCCCACGGCATCAATCCAATTAGTTTTCTTTCACGCGATGAGGCGCGTGCAAAGCTTAATTCTAAATTCTCAATTCTTAATTCCCCGCTGTGGATTATCACCATCGCCAATCTTTATAAAACCAAGGGTATTGAATATCTCATTGATGCAGCAGCCGTACTTAAGAAAGAAGGGGTCGAACCAAGTTTCATCATTATCGGTTCTGGCCCAGAACGCGAGAATTTAGAATTAAGAATTAAGAATTATGGATTGCAAAATTTTTATCTTATCGGCTCCCTGCCTGATGCAGCTCGCTATCTAAAGGCCTTTGACCTCTTTGTGCTCCCTTCGGTAAAAGAGGGTCTGCCTTATGCCTTGCTTGAAGCTATACAAGCCGGTGTGCCAATTATAGCGACAAATGTGGGCGCCATACCAGAAATGTTAGAAAATGAAACAAGCGGCCTTTTAGTGCCGCCAGCTGATTCAAGGGCAATTGTAAATGCTCTTAAAAAATTTATTGATAATCAAGAGTTACGCAACAATTTAAGCCACGCTACCGCGAGGCAATTCCAAGAAAAATTCAACTTTGACAAAATGCTTATAAAAACGGTTAAGCTATACAAATATTAAATTTGCAATTTGAAATATTATTTTTAACACCGTGTCAGATGTCAGATGTTCCGCCTACGGGGGACAGATGTCACTTTTGCATTTTTTGTAAAATATTTGGGTCCGTCTCCACTGCTTTTCCCAGCGCTCTTTGAGCTTCTTCGTTTTTCCCCAAGCGCTGATAAGCAGTGGCTAGATAATAATAGTTTTCCGCCTTAGAATCTAAGCTAATGATCTCTTTTAAAACTTGCGGTATTTGATCATAATCTTTGTTTATCTCGAGCAATCTGCCGAATAAAAATGCTTCCGTGGTATTTTTCCACCCATAACCTCTTTTTCTTGCTTCTTTCATGTATTCTAAGGCCTTAGCATCATTGGCTTCGGAATTATAAATTAACGCTTGATACCAATAAGTTTCTGAAACTTGAGGATCGAAATCTATGGTTTTTTGTATTAGCTCGTGAGCTTGCGTGTAGTCTTTTTGCATGACCTTAAACCTGGCCCAGACAAAATAGATCTGCTGCCGTTTTGGCGAGAGAAGCGCGGCCCTGGCAAGGGCTTCTTCAGCCGGCGCAAAATATTGTGGATCAATAATGGCTAAAAGTCCGTAGAGTTGCGCCAGGGCCATATATGGATAAACATCGTTAGGGTGAATTTCAATGAATTTTTTAACTTCGCTCACGGTAAAATCTATTTTTTCTTTATTATCGCGAATAAAGATCGCGTCAGTTCCGGCTCGCTCATGCACGATTCTGGCTAAACTAACCTGTATATCATCTTTATATGGTGTTTCTATTTCGGTGGCACGCCGGTATATAGCAAAAGCTTGATTAAAATCAGTCGTGAGTAGTCTTTCAGCCGCAATAGAGGTAACCCCGGCTTTCCATGGCTTTAGGACGCTTTGATATCCCAGCCACAAAACCCCTACCCCCAATAAAATCGCCAAATAAATGCTTGAACGTTTCTGATTCTCGTTTTTAACCATCTCAATACTTTTACGCTCTCCGTCAGCCAATGAATGAAAATAAGCAATAAACAAATAAAATAAAAGAAAAGAACTTGGCTGATCAAAAACGAAAAGATTTTGTGTAAAGTATGCTCCCACGCCCCCTAAGGACAGGGCAAATTGCCACCCTAAAATTATTTTTTGTCGCCAAGCGCGCCAAGAAACTATAAAAATACTTACAAAAATACTTAGATAAGTTAAGAGCCCGACTAACCCTTGGGTAGATAAAACATCAAAGACTATATTGTGCGGCCGATCAAACCAAGTTTCATAATACCCTCTTTCAAGTGATCTAGGATCGAAATGCTTATTAAAGGCGTAATAGTAATTTTCTGGTCCCCAACCGAAAATTGGTTTATCTTGCCAACCCTTTAGGGCTAATTGCCAACCGATCAAACGAGTAAAACCAGTATCGGCTTTAATGTCTAAATTTAAAAGCGGCCCAACAATGGGAAGGCTCCGCGCAAATTTAGTGCTGCGATAAACACGCCCCATAACCATGAAGAGAATTACCAGAATGAGGGCGCTGATAAAAATTAATTTTACTTTCTTATTTTTGGCTACAAAAACAGAAATAATAGCAACCAAACTCAAGCCTGATAAAAAACCAACATATCCGCCTCGCGTGCCCGAGAGATAAAGCACAACCACATTTAAGAAGATCAATCCGCCAAAAACCACCCTTGACCACTTGCTCTTACTGGATGGCGATTTGTTGCCTGCTTCCGCCAAAAGCATCGCGCCAATAAAAATGTGAAAAATCGCATAAGTAGCTAAATAGATATAATTACCCAGCGTGCCCCAAATTCTTCCGCCACCAGCTGTTAAAAGTAAATTCGTAGAATAGTATTGCGCTATACCAATAACCGCCTGTACTCCGGAGAGCGCTACAGCGGCTGTAAGATACCGTTTCCAGGTAAGCGGCGTGCGTAAAATACCAACGAGTATGAAAAAATAAGCGACAAAATGCAGAAGTGTGAATGTTCCGCTCATTCGTTCATAATTACCCCAGAAACTGCGATCAGGGTCATATGAAAAAATTGTTGATAAAATTATGCTTATTAAAAATAAAAAAACCGAGATGAGAACAAGGCTCTGTTTAGGCAGGAAACTTCTGTCTAAATAAATCAGGAGCAAACAAGCTGCCAATAAGACTTCAATCAAAATTTGAAAAATAAAAACCTTTCCGGTGATAAATGGAAAAATAAGATTATCAATATAAATAAAGGGCATGAGTAATGCCGCATACAGACCAATAACTATGAATCTGTAAAGATATTTTGATAGTTTTTCGGTACTCACTGTCGGAGATTCAATAGAAATTCACTGCGCGAAATTCAGTTGAAATTAACCCTCTCCTACTTCCTCCCCCTGTATCGCAGGGGGAGGATTTAGATGGGGATAATTTCTATCAAATTTCCACCGAATTTCAATTAAGTTTTTATTTAACTTGTCTTAAAAATTGTTCTCCTTCTCCTTTCAATTTCGGGTCAAGTTCTACAGCGCGCGCCACAGCTTCTCGGGCTCGTTTCTTATTCCCGATTGTAGCATAAGCTGTGGCCATTTGGGCAAAGAGTTTGGCATTATTCGGCTCAAGCTTAACAGATTTTTCGTAAAGTTCCGCGACTTTTACCCAATTACCCCTGGAAGCGTTTACACTTATTAAAACTAAGAGCGGCTGCGCGCCGATATCAGCCATGCCTAAAATTTTGGCTTTCTTAAGTTGCGCGAATCCTTCTTCTTCAAGTCCACTAGCAAAATAAACAATGGCTAGTCGATAACTAATTTCACGGGCAGTTGGCGCCAAGTCTTGCGCTTGTTTTAAAATATTTATCGCTTCATCGTTTTTGTCTAATAATAGTTTTGTCTCTCCAAGCATGAGAAGAACCTGCTGACGACCTGGATTAATCATCAAGCGATTTTCTTCTAATAATTTTTCAGCCTTTTTGGCAAAATCAGTTTCCATTGTGGCTCTGGTATTGGCTAAAAGACTATAGGCCAGAACGTAATTTACATCAAATTTATGGCGCCTCGCGCTATCCTCAAGTTTATTCATGGTCAAATCAAAGTCGTTTTTATATTTAATTACGGCCTCGTCATCAGTTAATAAAAGCTGATTTAGGCGCATGGCGTATTCCAGAGCTGCTGGCTCGGAAAAACGCCTATTTTTTACAATTATTTCGCGATAAGCGCTGGCGCCTTGGGCAAAATTATTTCTTATTAGGTCACTGGCGCGATCAAGACCGCGGGAAGCAATAACGCTTTTAATCGGCACAAACCATAACAATATGCTGATAATTATAATGATGAGGGCGACAACTGACGGCTGTATTGGCCGCCCAATTTGCGCTGGCGTCAAACGTGCCTCATTCGCATCATTTGTGTTGCTATATGAATAAATCAGGGCAAATATAAAAAATATGGCTAAAAGCGAGGCCGGCGTATCAAACTCAAAAAAATTTCCAACGAAATAGGTCGTAATTAGCGAGATATAAAGTGGCACTAGTGATTTGTTAATATATGCATTATTTTGTGTAACCACTTGTGGCGAGCTCGTCGAATCCATCGGCAACTTTTTGCTTCGACTTATTACAATATAACCAAAAATAAAAATAGAAATATAGCTAAAAAAACCCAAGAGCCCGTTCATTGACAAAAGGTCTAAAAAAATATTATGGCTTTTATCAAACCAGGTTTCAGAAAAAGAAAAACGAACAAATTCCGGTTTATAGAATTTATTAAATGCCGCATAAAAGGCTTCGTGTCCCCAGCCAGTAATTGGTCGCGCGAGCCAGGCACGCGTTGCTATTTTCCAGGTTAAGAGGCGTGTTTGTGCGGTGGAGTCTATTAGGGTACTTTCTAAGACTCTGCCAAGGCCAGGCGCGCGCGTTAAAATATTATATGTTGGTTTAAAAATAAATGCGGCAAAGATCAATGCCAAAAATATTGCCAAGCCTATTTTCCACTTAAGCGTGCTCTTAATAACTCTAAAAAAAGCAAAGATGGCCATTCCGGCAAAAAGACCCAAAATAACACCTCTAGTTTGGGTAATAAAAACGGTTAGAAAATTAAAAATTGCGCTTAGAAAAAATAATAATCGGTATTTTTTACTAACAACAGAAGCTAACCAGAGATTGATGAAAATTATGAATATTAAAAAAATCGCGAAAAAGGCCGGATTATCTATGGTGCTACCGACACGGCCACCCACCCAAACTGCTTTTAAAAATTTTGTATTGTATCTTTGAATCCAGGCGAATATAGATAGAACCGTGCCGAGTAAGCTAAAAAATATCAAATAGTTGCGTCGCTCATAATCTTTTTTTATAACTGATGAAAAAATGATGAAAAATGCAAAAAGATGTAGATAAAGAATAAGCCCGGTCATACGGGACCAATCACCCCAGAAACTGATTGATCGATCAACTGAAAAAATCGTTGAAATAACAAGTGAGCCTATAAACGCGCTCATAGCCCAAAAAAGCGGCGTTTTCTTTGGCCAATAATCTTTGCTGGTTAAAACTAAAACTAAGTACAAACCGAGCAGCAATTCTATGAATATCTCAATCCAGAAAACCTTGCCATGTAAAAAAGGATAAGCAGTTGAGTAAGTTACTACGGCTGGAGCAAAAAGTACCGCGTACAATAAAATCTTAATTGATCGCAAGAGACGGGTTTCCAACATAAATAAAAAAATTAGCTTCACGAAACGAAGTAGAAATTAAGTAGAAATTAGGTTGTAACCTAATTTCGCGAGCGTGAGCGAGCTAATTTCTATTTATTTATACTTAATTTCTATTTAATTTCTAACTAATTTCTACTGAATTTCTAATAATTTCAAAAATTTGGTTGCTTCTTCTTTAAGCGTCGGGTCCAACTCTACTGCCCTGATAACTAATTTGCGCGCCTCATCCTTTCTTCCCAATTCTAAATACAACGCCGCCAACCGGGCGTGCCAATCACCATTCTTAGGATCAATGGCAATCGCGTTTTCATAAATTTTTTGAAGCGCCTTGAGGTCATTTTCTTTTGTGGCTACTTCGGCTAAAACTAATACCTCTCCTGAATCAACCGCATTGTATCCTAAACGAATGGCCTCTTTTATCTCTTCGTAGGCTTGGACTCCGCGATCAGCTTGACGCAGGGCCAAACCATAAAACCAGTGAGATTCATCAACCCCGGGATCAAGCTTAACTAAATCTTCAAATACTTTTAAGGATTGGTCAGTTCTTCCGGAAAGCAAATACATTCTACCCAAACCATAAAAAAGCTGCTGACGACGCGGGCTCAATTCAATAGATTTTTTAAATAATTTTTCTGCTTCAACAAAATATTTAAATTCAAACTTGCCCCATTCACTATAAAATCTACCGGCTAAATAATTAAAATAGGCATTTTGCTTGTGACTGGCTGTTAGGTCTTCTGCCGCCATCTCGCCGCGCAAGAGAAGTGGTTTTAAGTCTTCAAACTGCGTATTTGCTGATCGCTGAACTATTCTCGTGATGCCTTTTAAGTATTCAACTTGGGCATCGTAAGCCCACGGATGTTTAATATCTAACGCTTTTTGCCAAAGATCCGTAGCCGCACCAAAATTCTCCACGGTTGTTGCTTTGGCTGTAAGATGGCCTGCGTAAGCAGGTTTGATGTTCCATTGCCAGATTGAAACAAGAGAAAGAATGCTTGTTGCAATACCGGCAAGAATTACCGGACGTTTTACATTTCCTATCGGGTTTACGGATCTTACAAAACTCACGGGACTTATAGTATTTGTAGGATATAAAATAAACCCGGCAAAAGCCAATAAGATATAAAACATCAGGTAGGTACTCACTGTATCAATACCAAAAAGATTTTGTATAAAAAACCCGACAAAAATCATTAAAAGCGGAATGGTTAATTTTGCCGATATGGTTTTTTTACGCAATTTTTTAAAACCATGAGCAAGGATCAACCCATAGATCGCAAGATAAGCCGCTAGACCCAAAAAACCAGTTGTTGATAAAATTTCAAAAACAATGCTGTGCGGTTTATCAGACCAGGTTTCATAATATGAAAAACGCAAGAGTTTTGGATTATAAAATTTATTAAAAATAGCGTAATAATTTTCCGGCCCCCAGCCTAAAATCGGTTTTTCTTTAAAGCCATACCAAGCAATTTGCCAAGCTTCTAGCCGGGTTAGGGCGGTTATTTCTTTGGGCGAAATCGAAGCGAGGCGTCCTAATATCGGATTTTTTAAAATTACCGGGTTGGTTCGTAATAAAAAAATCAAGGCAAAAAAAACTACTATCAAACTAGAAGCTAAAAACATCCATTTTCGGTATCTCTGTACACATAAGCCAGTTAAAATTAAACCAAAGAAAAACATACCAAAGTAACCAAGTAGGGCGCCACGAGTAAGCGTATAAAACAAAGAAATACTAAGAAAAATAAAAACGGCCAGCCAAGCAATTTTATGCGCCTTTTTACGACCCGAGAAACTTAACCAAAGGGATGGGGGGATGTGAAATAAGAGATAGGCGGCATAAAAAATAGGGTTAGACAAGGTGCCGCCAGTTCTTGTCCCTGCTCCGGGCTTCCAGATTTTTTCCATGGCAATATCCCACCAAGTTCCGCCAGCGACAAGTATGCTTATAAAAAGAGAAAATATTAAAAGTTTCTTCCAGCTCTCCTCGTTACGAAAAATAGAGCTGGCGATTAAAAATAATAAGAAGTAATGCGCCAGAAAAAATAGTCCGGCTGATCTTTCTTGTGTTCCCCAAAAAGCCCGCCCCGGATCAGGACTAAAAATACTAGAAACTATTAAGATAAGAAAAAATGCTATTACGGCAATAGTTGGGGGATTTTTTTTAGGTCGAAAATCCGGATTTGTGGTTAATAAAACTACGTAAAATGGCAGCATTACAGCTACAATAATATTAATGTATAATGCCTTGGCATAAAGATACGGATAAATTGTCCACGGAAATACAAAAAAAGGCGCGACCAGGCTCGCATAAACACCAAGACGCAAAATTTTAAAACACACTTTTTCTAAAGACATAAATAATTTCAAATTTATGATTTAAAATTTCAGATTTATAATTTGCAATCTGAAAACTGCAATTCGCAATTAATCCATGGCTTATTTTTACTGAAGCAGCAACCTTAGCTCATCATTCTCTTCCGCCCTATCACGTTTTTTATTAATACTCATCCAATAAATTATCTCTTGCGGCTTAAAATCGTAGCCAAGTTCACGAGCCAGCCTGAATTCGGCAACAGCTTCATCTAGTCTTTCTTCAGCGCTTTTGATTATGCCCAAAAACCAGTGCGATTCTGGGGCAAATTTATATAACTCAACCGCTTTATTCGCAAACTCTTCGGCGCTTCTTAAATCTCCATTTTGAAGCAAAAGCTTGCCTAAAATTAAATAGGCCGCTTGACGACGCGGTGATAAGTCTCGCGCTTGACGCGCGGAATTGATGGCTTCACCTAATCTAGCCATGTCAAAATTCTCTGCCTCAATGCCTTGTATTTGTGCCGAAGTAAAACGATATTGAAAATTACTTGGGTGTTGACTCGCGCTCTCTTCTAGCTTGCTCCTAAGTAAACTAACTTGATCTTGAATCTCAACCATTGGCAGATTGCCGCCCGCCTCCCACTTGATCAAGTCTTGCGCGAAAATTACGCGAATTTCATCATGATATGGACTTGGCCCGTCAATAGCTTTCCTAACTTCATTGGCCCACTTAATTGGTTTTTGAAACCAATACTTATTTTTTGATCTGGCTCCGGGTACCGATGCCGCCCAAGCTTCAATGTTGCCAAACCACAATGCCGCCGCTATCACTAAAACATTAAAACATGAAAACATGAAAACAAGTTTATTTTTATGTTTTGATGCCCGTCTTGTATCCATCGGCTGGCCACCGGACTGATACAGAGTCCCGCTGTTCTCTTGTTCTCTTGTTCTCTTGTTCTCTTGTTCTCTTGCTGTTATATAGGCCAAAAATACCACAAACATATACCACGAATTAGTTGTATCAAAAGAAAATTGCAAGGCCCCAAGATAGGCGACTAAAAGTCCGAAACCAATAACAGCTAATTTAAAATCTATTTTTCTAATTTTTCGCAAAACAAGGATGGCGGCGGTAAATATACCTAAATAACTTAAAAATCCCAAAGTCCCCAAATGATCAAGCGTTTCCACAAAAATATTATGCGGCTTGTTAGAAACGGTTTCGTAAAAAGAGTGCCGCAAAAGTTCAGGATTATAATATTTATCAAAAACGTATTCAAAAGTTGACGGGCCAAATCCCAAAATCGGCCGTTCCTTAAATCCTTGTAAACCCATTTTCCAAACAGTTGTTCGGGCTTCTAATCCTTCAACTGAAGAAAGCTCGCGTAACCGAACGAATTGCCCCAAACCTAATTTGAAAAAACCCATGAAACTTATGAGTCCGACGATACCTATAATTCCCATGAGTCTCACTAACTTAATTCTTTGCGTGGCCGCCACCTCTGGGGTAGTGAACTGCCTTATTAATCCTATTAAACTAAGAACCAAAATCCCAACCAAAAATCCTCCAATTGCTCCCTGACTCCCAGTCCAAAAAAGCGCGACTATTTGTAAAATCGCGAGCATTCCGATAAAAAAATATTTCGCAACGCGTCGTCTGTTGAGCCCGAAGCGCTCATAATAGCGCTTCGGGCTCAATGTTTGTTTCGTTTCAACTCCCAATAAAAAATATAATGTAAGAAAAATCGTGAACAATAAATACAGGGCAAAAAACACTGGGTTGCCAAAAGTGGCATAAACTCGACCGGATTGAATTATATATTTAGGAACAGGGTCGTAAAAATGCTGAATCACGGCTAAAATACTTAGGACCCCAGCGATGACAACATTAATTTTTAAAAATTTGGACCAGGCAGATTTATCCAAAAATGCAACTAATAAAAAGAAAAGCGCTGCCATATGCAGCCAGCTAAATATGCCATCCATTCGCGACATACTTCCCCAAAAGCTTGCCTCTTGATCAACTGAAAAGAGATAAGAAACAAACTGAACTAGAGTAAAAATTATTAGGCTCGCCCCAATTGGTGAAAAAAATATCTCCTTAGCTCGTCCCCATAATTCATAATTTCCCGACGCTTCGGTTGGGATCCCGAGAAGCCAGTAGCTGGGCCCGAAGCGCTCAAGGCGCTTCGGGCCCAAAACAAAGCCCGAAGCGCTCCTAATAGCGCTTTGGGTGCCGATACTATGATCGGCAGCCTGTATCTTAGATATCGGGGCTTTACGTCGGGGCTTAATTCCTAATTCTCCGCCGGTTAACGATCGCCCAAATAAATTAGCAAGTATAACTATAACTAATATCACTTCAACAATGATCTGAAAAATGATCGTCCGGCCAAAGATCGCCGGATATAAAGTCCACGGCGTGTAAGCGAAAAAAATCAGTGGTGAAAATAAGAAAAGATTACGAATAAATTTTAGCATATAGCTGGGCCCGAAGCGCCTTGGGCGCTTCGGGCCGAAAATATAACCAAATCCGAAACGCCCAAGACGCTTCGGGCTCATAACCAAACCGACTCAAAGATATTAACACGATAAACTGATCAAAACAAGATAAGCCTATAGCCGGGCCCGAAGCGCCCAAGGTGCTTCGGGCCCAAGAATAAAACCAGAAGCGCCCAAGGTGCTTCGGGCTCTAAAAACAGCTGAAAAACAACCCCCCCGATGTACATCGGGGGGGGTTTGACTGCACTATTGCCTTTATCGCAAGTAGTGGGGTCTCTGCTTTAGACTACCTCATACTAACTGGTTAGTAGATGAGGGTCTTACCTGTGAGCGGCAAGCTGGTTGAAACAGTGTAGTCTCGACCAGTTGCGTCATTAGCATCATCATCCCATTTAAGAAAATTAACCGCAGCTTGACTACCAACACCAACCGTTAAGGTTTCATTGGCGCTAAAGCCGGCTGTATTTGTCTCCATGGTAACAATGAGGGTAAGACTTGATCCGGCGCTAATTTGTGTGTCAGTAAAGTTAGCATCAGTAACTGAAGTCTTATTGCCTCCGGCAGTTCCAGCCCAACTTCCACCCGCCGGACAACCAAGTGTTACTGAACAGTCATCAGTCGTTGATAACCTGTTGGCTGTAGTCACTGATGACTTGTACACATTTACATCAGCGCTAGCTCCGGTAAGTGACGCGCCAGCTGCAGTAATTGTCAGATTCAGAAGTTCAAGCATGGCAGTGTAACCACCAGCCGAAGTGTTACTAACCACAAACTTAGCCACAGTCTGCTCTGTGCCAGCTGATTGTACTCCTGATGGGGCATCAGACGCGTGAGCTAGGGTCAGCTTGCTCTTAAATACATCCATTACTGAACCACGAACATCTGAATCAGTATCAGCGCCAATATCTAAACTGCCACCAGTAAGATCAGAACCACTGCCTACGCCGCGAGCTGCGACTGATTCGTCCGCCTGGGCGGAAGCATTGTTAGATGTGTAATTCTCACGAATTTCCACTCTCCAAGTTGAGCTAGCCACACCACCATCATCAAATGGTGATAAGTCAGCTTTAACAACTAAGGTCTTAGCTCCGCCTTTTGGAATATTCCATGAAAGTCCGGCAAAAGTAGCATACGGATGCACTGTATTGTTCGTAGTTGACAGGGTTGCGGCTGTGCCCAAAAGTGCGCCTGACTCTGCTTCATAGACTTTCAGGTTTCTCCAAGTACCAGTAACAGAGTTGGTTGAAACATCACCACCAAGATTCCTGTGCTGGAAGGTGGTAATAACCTGCGAAACATTGGCTGCTTCAGCCGCGTCAGCTGCAAACCTGAAACGAGCCAATTCTACTCCAGTCTGAGCAAGTACTAGATTATCAGCGTTTGGTGTAGACGCATCAGCAGTCACGGTTAAGTTTCCAGAAGCGGCTAGATAAATTTGCTGCAGGGGTCTGGCTGTAGTGTCATCAGCAGCAGCGCCAGTAACTACACCTGTAGCGCTAACGTCCAGTAGGTCAAGACCGGTATAAACAGTAGCCGAGTTAGTTACGGTTGATAAAACATCAGCATAGACATCAAAGACTAACTGTTCTGATTTTTTAACGCGAATAGCAGTTCCTGGGGTAAAGGTATAATTACCAACTGTTGAGCCAGTATTTAAGGCGCCAACAGTGGTACCAACCTGTGCTCCAGTGTCACGGCGGATAACTCTTAAATTCTGGAAGTCTTCACCTAGATTGCTGTTAGTTGTACCATCGCGCAATCGGATTCTCGTCACATCGGCATCTTCACCAAGACCACCAGTGACAACAAACGAGGCCAAACGAACGCCTTGGGCGTTAGCTACGCCTGTTGGATTTGTTGCTGAATAATTGCCGAGTGTAACATTGCTGGCTGATGTTACAGCGCCAGTTCTAAAGGTCAAACTATTGCCAGTAACATTAGTCATGGTAATAGCTGATAACGATACTTGACCGCGAGCTGTACCCGGAGCAGAAGTAGAGTCATCTCGACGAATAGAAACAGTAACAACCGCGCCAGCTGTATGAGCGCCAGCAGCAACAGTATATGTATCAGCTTTAACTGATAACGTCTTAGTGGTATTACCCGGAATAATGAAGGCTGAACCAAGATTAACATTAATTTCATCCTCTTCAGTACAATCGGCGGTCGTGCCAACTTGCACGCCATCAACTAAAAGTTTCATATTATCCAAACCGCCGGTTCCAGTATCGCCAATGTCAGAGACGTCACACCACATATAAACATTTTCAATCTTAACTGCTTCACCGCTGGCTTTGAAATCAAATCTAGCAACTTCAATATTGGTAGAACTTCTTGTAACATCGCCAGTTGGTGAATCAGTGGCTTTGCTCATGGTGAGCGTACCAGCATTGATAGAGATATTTGAAGCCCCCTCAAGCACTGTATAAGTACCAATAGCGCTAGAATCATCTGGTAAAACATAAGCGCTATAATTGGTGTCCCAAATAACCCAGTCTGTTTCTTTCTGTACTGTCATTTCAAAGGTGCGGTTTACGCCGCCAACAACATCAACATTAATTGTTAAAGTTTTGGTAACACCAGCGCTAACTACTAATGGGCTGGCCGAAAGATCAAACCAAGCTGTACCATCTGAAGCTAACCCGAGAACGGTTGAACCAAGCTGGGTGCCGCCATCAAATAGTTTAAGATTGGTGATGTCAGCGTTTCCGGCCGTGCCAACCATTTTGAAATTAACACCACGGAGCTCTACTTTTTGACCAGTTGCCTGGAAATTAAAGCGTAAAGCTTCTTTATTGGTGGTGCCAGAATCAACTGACGCCGGAATAGTTTCGCCTGAAACCTGCACACGAGCAAAATCGCTGACCGCAGCAGTTTCATGAGTCGCGCTTGTTAATGGGAGCGAACCGCTAACAGCACTGCCATCAGTGGCGACATCAGCCGCAGCCTCAAGAGAAAACCTAAGAGTTTTACCAGTTGCGGTATTGCGATCAAGGTCTACACGAACTGCAACATCAGAGCTTTTGCCAGCTGCCACAGTGAATAAGCCGTTAGCATCATTAAAGGTAACAACGCCTGAAGCAATTGAAGTATAATCGGCGAGTCTAGTCATCGGTGTTGGAACACCATCACTGTATAAGTGAAGCGATTTCAAATCAGAATCAGCAGAAATACCGCTTCTCTTGAGCTTCAAGGTTTTGACTTTAACAGCGCCATCAGCTGAAGCAGTAAAACGTAACTTCAAAGCTGTGGCTAAACCTTGTGATGAAGCAGTGTCATTAGCTGCGTCGACAACCCAAGTTGAAGCTCCTGGATTATCCGGAGCTAAAGAAACAGTCAGACCTGTGCCAACTCCGGCACCGGCTGCTGAT
>CAZVIU010000002.1:15096-39369 GCA_964626935.1 uncultured Gammaproteobacteria bacterium | reverse complement strand
ACTTGATGTCACCGCGTCGCACGAGCTGGGCGAGCTTGCGCTCTGCCTGTCGCGCTTCGCGCCGACACCGCCGCGCCTTGTTCTCCAGCGTTTTCAGCGGCGAACGGTGAGCGCGCCGCTTCTTGCCCTTCTTGCTCTCGCCGCCACCCTTCTGATTCTTCTGCTTCCCCATGCGTGCTCCTTGTTAGGTTAGAACTACTTGGCCTCGTGGGTCACGCTGCCACAGCTAGAGCAGCGGAACGAGCCGTTGCCTTCCTTGCCCGGCGCCCAGTTGCCCCAGGAGGTTTTGCCCGGCGTCTTGTCGCACTGAAGCCGTCTCATCCTCGGACCGTCGTACTTCTTCTTGCGAACGCCACTGCCCTTCGGCATCTAAAACTCCATTGTCAAAGGCTCATTTTCGCTAAACCCTACTATTAGGGTTGGCGATCAAGAGCACCCTACCAAAATGTACAAAAGTCATTAAATAATTAAGTCATTAAGTTACTAAGCGACTGGATTATTTATAAACTTTGGTAGAGTGCCACCGAGTATCTATTCGCCCGTGGCGAATGAACTCCCTCGGTGGCTATTTAGTTTTCTTACCGTTGGACAGCACAGCTACCAGCGCCCTAGGCGTGGCTCTGGCCGTGATGACGCGCGTTCGGACACGTACCCTCACGCGTCAGGTTTGCACCGCAGAAACGAATCTGCGGCCGGCCCCCATCCTCCTCCGCCATCGGCGACGGACGGAAGAGATTGGCAGTACACCGCTGGGTGCCATGCGTTTTCAGGCGATCGTCGCCCCCCTTAACCTTGCCAGTCCACCCGGCGTGCTTCCGAAATGCCATTGCTTTGGCCTTTCTGTCGCGACTTAGTCGCGACAACTTGTTAGTTGCTCTTTCCTGACATTCCGGTCAGGATCCCGATCGCAGTGTTGAGATCCCGACGTTACATTCGAGATCCCGATCGCAGCATCGGGATAAAACTACTTGTTGACCCTTATCCCAAACAATTTTGAGATTCAGGTATTTTCTTTTTTAGTGGGGTGCCGCGAGTACGGATGCGAGGGAAGGTTTTTCCCTTGGGGCATCCGTACTTGGCGCGGCAGCCCCCTGATTTTCTCAAAGTACGAGACTAATATAGCTATCTGCTTTAGCGAGCTACACTACTCTCAAACCTCGACCATATTTCATGGAGCATGGAACATGGGGCAAGTATCAAATGGTATTATTATGTTATTAAATTATCAACTATGTCAACTGTCGATTTTCAGCGTGTATCTGCGTTTTGATCCGCGTTGATCAGCTTCTACTAGTCACCCTAGACTAGGCGCTTCTTTTTAGTTTCATTCGTGCTACGACAGTGTTATTCATGATAACTGAGTACTATAACATAGCATGTAAATCTTGTCAAGAGAGCGGGGGCGTTACTCATAATGATTTTATCCAAATTTAGCGTAAATAAAATTATTTAGAACTGTTAAAAAACGGGAGACAAACAACATTTTTGCATTGAACGCATAGCGAATTTTTCTTTCGTCATTCTCATTCACCTAAGGCGGGAAAATCTAAATTTAGCATCCATGGATCGCGTCCTCTTTAAGATTCATGCAATCGCGTGAATTTTAAAGACTTAATTTTTAAACTAACCAATAATTTTCAAAAATCACGCCTCACTAAAAGTGACCGATCGGTCACTTTTAGTGAGGCGTGAAAAAATAGGTTTTAAAAAAAATTACACGAAAAAACAAAAAGTCCCTATCGGGACTTTAATATTTCATACTATCTGCTTCACGCTCCATACTACCTGCTCCACGCTTACGTCATGGTAACCGCTTCTTCTAGGGCTGCTTTTAATCGTCCGGGCTTAACAACAGTCTCTTCCCAAATAAGCGCTCTAAACTTCTCCATCTTGTCTGGATCATCTACTAAAACCGAGCAAGCGATAGGCCCATCAGAAGTGTTTTGGACTTCAAAACTTACTCTTAGTCCGTTAAGCTCCCGACCACGTTCTAATCGAAGTAGTTGGGAAATAACTTGTTGCAGTTTAGGATCACGAACTGCTTCACGATCAAACATTAGATATTGCTTAGACCCATCAGGATCATGAAACCCGATCCGTCCACCAGTTCGATTAACCCACTTAATCTCGCCTGATTGTCGTGATTGACTCATTAGTCGACGCTCGAGTCTTTGTTCAATTCTATCAATCATCCGTTCTGGGGTCTGCACGTCCAATTCATATTGTTCCTGCCACCCGTCACTATCGCCAAAAAATCCAGTTCGTGACTTCAAAATAACTACCCATAAAGCATCAGGGTTACGACGACCATGAGCCACATAGAAAATCACTTCACGCAACATTTGGGCCAAAACAAAAAATCTCGGATCATTAAGATCAACACGATGAGCTGGCTCACCTTTTAAGTCAAGCATTACATATAAATGCTTTCCGCTACGACGTTTAGCAATACCTACAAATCGACGTAACTTTTCCGCATCATCAACTTTTAAAGTATATTGCAAATAGATTGGCCGCCTGATGTGGCGCATTGGTCGCGGACGAGGCGTAAAAGACGAACCTTCAATATAGAACGGGCCCGGCCGATAACCAGTAACAATCGCGTCCACCGCGCCAAATAAATCCTGTCTTTCAGTCGAGGGCTTGATTTTTACTCCTAATGCTTCAAGCGCGGCAGTAAGTCTTGCTTCAACGCCACGACCATGTAACAACGCCGTCTTGTGCTCGAGAGACATTTCCTGATCTCCTTTCCTGTTTCTATTGTCATATTAACACTGCTCTCCTTTGCCCCCGCCAACACAAACTCGCCCTAGGCAATTTCAATGAACTTGTACAGCTTAACACAATGCCTGCAAGGCGTCAAGGCGCGCCCCGACAGGCGCGCCCTGAATATGTCGCGCCCTGAATATGTCGCGCCCCGAATAAAGCATGAAAACAGGAAAAAAGTTCTTATGCTCTAGTGCTCTTGCGCTCCATGCTATGCGCTACGCGCTACGTACTCTCCTGTATCCGTGTTTACAACAATCTCATCGCCTTCTTTTATAAACATGGGCACATCTGTTTTGTAGCCGGTTTCAAGTTCAACTTCTTTGGTCACATTGCCGCCGGCTGTGTCGCCGCGTACGGCTGGCGCTGCCGAAGTTACGCGCAAAGTAACTTTTTTAGGCAATTCAACGGCTAAAGGCACCTCTTCATATAATAAAACCAGCATTTCCAAGCCCTCTTTTATCAATCCCTTTCTATCTTCTAAGGCGGCGCGCGGCACAACCACTTGTTCATAGGTTTGATTGTCCATGAAATAAAAACCGCTGGCATCGCTATAAAGATAATTCATTTTCTTTTTTTCAATGTCAACTACTTCGATAGTTTCACCAGACTTAAATGTCTCTTCAAAAACCTTGCCGCTACGCAAATTCTTAAGGCGCGTGCGCACAAAAGCCGCTCCTTTGCCAGGATTAACATGTTGAAAATCAACCACGCCGTGTGGTTCATCTCTCCATTTTATGATCGTTGATCTTTGAATGTCAGCAGTCGTGGCCACGATTAAAAATTAAGAATATAGAATTAAGAAGTAGGAATTATGCATTAGGGATGCTGAATTTAGATTTTCTAATTAGACCACCCATCGTCTTAGCCAACTTTATCGTTATATTGACTAGTTTGTCAAAATTTTCTTTTGATATACGTTTTTGCATCTTGTTGCAATTAAAAAAGGATAAATTTAAAGGGATCGGTGTCGATCCCTTGATTCTCAATTCTCAAATCTTAATTCTTACTTCTTAATTCTATAACTATTGACAAGCTTCACCCAAAATTCCTTGCAAATTATTAACTAGCATGGTCACTTCAATAACTAAGGTATAGATTTCCGCGCATTCATCAAAATCCCCAACATATTGCTCAGCCGCAAAGACAGCAAAAATTTCATCAGTCAAGGCGCCGCACATCAATGTTTCATTCACCGGGGGAGTACGGTAGGTCTGTCCATTTTCATCCGTAAACATAATATAAACACGCTGATCATCCGACCGGAAGCCTAAATCAAGTTCACCCGTAGCCATAAGATAAATCACATCCCAACTTGGTTCAGCCGATCCGTTACCAAAATTCACAGTCGAAAGAGAAGTAATAAAATCTTCAAACGGCACACAAGTTTGCACTACTGCATAAAAGGGCTCGTCCATCGTCCCAATAGTAATTAAACAGAAGTGGATATCAGGGTTGCCAATAAAATCAGCTGAAAAAAGCGCCGTTGCCTCTTTAACCGCCTGAATCTCTTCTTGCATAGAGCCAGACAGATCGATAACATAAACAATGGTAAAGTGCTTTGGAACCAGACTCTTGCAATTTCCTGTTTCGTACGTACCATCAACACAACCATCGCAATCATTATCAACGCCGTCACAAATTAAAATTCCTTTTTCAGTAGCTGGCAAAATCTCACCGACACATTTCGTGCTATACTGACCATTAAAACATTTCCTAACACCGCCGCCGCATGGCGGAAAATTATCTGTCCCGGCCGGACCGGTGTAACAATATATATTTGTATCAACTGACTCGTCAACGAACCCATCGTTGTCATCATCAAGACCATTACAAACATCAATTCCACAGGTCCATTTTGTACAACGACCACCAATGCAAGATTTACCGTTCTCGCAAACGCCATCAAACTCGCAAAGTTTTCCAGTTGGGTCTGGTGAAACACAACAACTGTTTTTGCAAGCAGTGCCTTGACCGCAAGGACCAAAAGCGCCGCAAATACAATTACCGCGATTGCAATTATCCGCGTAAGCAGTAGAGCAAAAATTTCCGCAACCACCACAATTTTGAAAATCAAAATCAGTATTGGTGCAAATATCGCCACACGGAGTGAGATTGTTCGGGCAAGTAAGGCTGGCGTCTTGTGGGGAAACCGACTCAGCACAACTAATGACTAACAACTGACAGATGACAACTAACACCTGACACATGATACCTGATCCGCCGCAGGCGGAATACCTGACATTTGACATTTGACTCATGATCACCTCCGAGTTTTCAAATAACTAAAATTCAGTTTAACAAGTATTGACAATAGTGTAAACCACTGTTACGGTCAAAATAGGACCGAGCTCAGAGGAACCAATGATGGCCGATGGAGAACGCGTTGATAGCACAACCATTGATGAAGAACACAGAAATCTACAAGAGCGTGACGGTTATGCGTTCATTTTAAATGAGTTTGATGATCCAGAAGATATCGAGGAGGGGAAAAAATTTGCTAAAAAGCACGGCTGGGGTGAGCTGGTTGTTTCCGAGACGGCTTATGATCTTTTTGGTCAACCACTATCACGGTGTGTTTCTGTCTGGGGAAAAAGAGCGCGTTAATATTAACCCGAGTTCTAATCTCGGGTTTTGTCTTGGGGAAAACTTATCTTGACAACAAGATGTTCATTATTTATAATGGCTTAAATTAACCAACCCACTGACTTAGTGACTCAATGACTTAATAACTTAATGACTCCACCAATGATATTTAAACAAAATTTTCTAAACGAAATCCGCCAAAAACTTTTATTAGAAAAAAAACGATTGGAAGACGAGCTTACTTCTTTCGCGCATAAAAACCCGCGCGATCCTAATGATTTTCAAACTGATTTTCCTCAATTCGGCAGTGATGAAGATGAAAACGCTTCTGAAGTTACGGCTTTTTCTGATAGTTTAACAGTGGAACGCACTTTGGAAAAAGAACTGCAAGATATAGCCAAGGCCCTAGAACGATTAGACGGTGGAGATTACGGAAGTTGTAAATATTGCAATAAAACTATTCCGGAAAAACGCTTACTTGCCCGTCCTACTTCTAGCGCTTGTATTAATTGTAAAAAAGGTTTAACGCTTGAACAATAAATTATCAGGTCATTAAGTCACTAAATCATTTAGTCATTAAGCTATTGGGTTATCGAAAATTTGATTATGCGTCAGACCAAGTCAGCTTGGTTTTTATTTTTATCTTTGGTCGTATTTGTCCTTGATCGTTTCCTTAAAACGCAATTGTTCCGATCGGAACAATTGGAAATTTCTATAATTTCGCAGTTACTAAATTTTACTCTTCACAAAAACTACGGCATTGGCGCGAACCTCGCGCTTCCTCAAAGCCTAACAATTATTTTATCACTAATTATTATTACCGCGCTCACCTGGTGGCTCGTAAAATCAAACAATAAAAAAACCAAGCTGGCGCTTGTTTTAATTCTTACCGGTGCAATTTCTAATTTAATTGATCGCGTAGTTTACGGCTTTGTCGTTGATTATATATCTTTTGTAAATCTATCTTTTATAAATCTGGCCGATCTTCTAATTTTCCTTGGTCTTCTATCTCTTATCTTTCAAAAACGAGAAAGGCCAGCATAACTATTCCTGAAAACTTTTTATAGGCGAAGACTTTGGGCCCCCTCCCAAGCCAACTCAAAAATCGATCTTAAAGTATCAGCAAAATTTTTATCTTCAATGGCAATGCCTGATGGTTTTTCTCCAAAGGTTACAATACGAACACTATTTCCATATATTGAAATGTCAGACTTTAATGGGAACTTATCGCGATCAATCCTTTTAGCAGACAAATCATTTTTTTCCGGCAACGCGCCTTTTTCATAAGTATATAAACCGCGCACTTTTATATCTTTGCTCGCGCGCCAAGCTTGCAGTTTGTCCAGATCTTCTTTACTAAAAACCTCTCTGACCAAATCAATTGGTGAAATACTTAAAATTACACCGCCCTTCATTTCTTTGTAAAATTCCTTAACCATGGCCATTAACGCCTCTTTGCCTTCAAAATATTTAACTCGACTACCCTCGCCAGAGGCGCTGTGAATTTGTTTAAGTTCGGGTATTAGTCTATCTATCTGAAGTCTTTTTTCTTCAAGTTCAGCATGGCCTCGATCATAAAGACTGGCTAATCTTTCTGGATTCAAAGCAGAAAAATATTGTTTTTTTCCTTTTTCAAAAGTGCTCAAAAATCCAAGACCAGTTAAAGCTTTAATAGCTACATAAGTAGTGGCGCGATTAACATTGGCTCTGGCAGAAATATTCTGCGCTGTGTCTGCGCCCACTTCTAAAGCGGCAACATAAACCTTTGCCTCTTTATCTGATAAACCAATTTTTTGTAAATCTAAGGAATAATCTCGCATATAAATTATTATATCATAAGTGTACTGTGATGTACTGTAACAACGTTTTACAACGCTTTACTGTTATTACACTTATTGGACGATCGTCCAATAACTGTAAACGGTATCGAGATGATGAAGCCCCGAGAACACTAGTTCGCTCGGGGCTTTATTTGCGCAGGCGCATTGATCCTCGTTAACTTCTAGCGGTCTAGCAAATACCAGTTTGGTATCATAGCCGCTTTAGTGGACTTTCGGGCTTTCGTGACTTTTCGTCAATTCTCTAATACGGTTTCGCTATTAGCCTCCGAAGTCCATTGTCCTCCTCCTTTTTGGCCGCGCTTTTCGTATTAACGCGGCATCGCTCGAGAGCAAGAGGACGCTTGCTCTTCAAGGATTACGACGGAGTGTCCGTTGTAATCGTAGTACTATAACATAGATTCAAGAATCTGTCAAGTCTAGCTAGACAAGCACTAAATTAGTGAGTTATTAAATTACTGAATTATTTTGTTAATAAAAAGTCATATTTTAATGAATCCTGACAATTTTATCTTAGCTAAATTTAGATGAAACCCGTATATGAACGCCTTCTGACTCTTGACAAGTTTGACAGTATATGTTATAGTAGCTCGTTATGCTGATGTTGTCGTGAAGCACGAGATCTGGAAAACCTGAAATTATAAAGCACATGTTCCTTAAGATATAGAGACGGAGACTTGTCAGGGCTTAGCCTTGGCAAATCCGCAGAGCATCGCTTGGCAATTCTTGGCTCCGGCTAAGAGCTGCGTGGCGAGCTCTGATGTTATCGCTCTGCCCCCGGGCAGTAAGCAAGCCGCCTCTTTATCTTAGAGAAGATGAAGCGGACTTATAAAAATGCTTCGAAAACACAGGTTCGTTCCGCCAGCGCGGAACGCCCCTAATGCTCACGCTTGCGCGATCCGATCGCATCGGATCGACCAAGCCGCAAGCGCTCCGCAATTGTTTTCGTAAACATTTTTATAAGTCCTTGGAGTAGGAAGGGGTTGTTGAAGAGACAAGGCATCTAAAGAACACCAAATCTGCAATTTGAAATCATAAATTTGAAATTATTAATTCCCACAGCCTCCACGAGGCATTGACCAGCGAGTTCTATTTCGTGGTCTGCATTCATGGAGCTTGTGGGAACCGCCTCTTACGAATCTTCGGAAAGGGGCGGAACAATTTTCCCAAAGTCTACAAAATATATTCTTCGAGCTTGTCGAGAAGCTTCTTCGCGGAAAGTTCTCGACTGCGCTAGCGCTGCGCTCGAAAAATATTGTGGGTTTTGGGAAGGTCGCGAAAATTGTTTCGCGGTCACGAAATTGAAAACCAAAAAAGGAAGGAGTCCTAACGATGGACGTTGAACTGAGGGAAAAGCTGAACGCGATTCACGGGACGGCGCTGAACAAGGGACACGGCTTCATCATCGTTATGCTCGTGGTTCTGTTCGTGGCAACAATCATGGCAGATGAGCGAGCGGCCAAGATTGAGAAAAAGCTCGGCTTTGTCGAGCAGAGCCTCGGTCACGGCGGTCGCACGCACGAAAGGCTCACCGAGATCTACGTGCGATTCTACGATCTCGAGAAGCAGCTCGATGCCTGTGTCAAGACAGCGGGCAGGTAGCACAATCTCTTCGGGCAGAAAGAAGAATGCTGTGATCAAGATTATCGTGAACGGTCGTGTGTGGTGGCTGGTCGCGGGCGCGCTCTACAGCACGCTCAAGGCGGCCATCGAAGCGCGAGACGGCGCAAAGTAACCCTCCAGTCGTCAGGGTCCGCCAATCGCGGCGGATAAAAAATTCTGGGCATTAGTGCTCCCCGGAAAAAATAGCGACGAAAAGCGCAACGCATCTTTCGGTCTAGCGCAAAGGACCGAACGTCATGGCGGAATCCATGGATCCGACTCGTCGGATCGTTTTCCCACAGTTCCCAAGAAAGGGTCATAAATAATTATTTTGGACTCACTACTTGGGACCTATGGGAAGGTCGCGATTGGTCAACTGATTAATCGCGACCTCAAGAGTTTCTTTGAAATAAAACTGAACAATTTGTGTTTCTCATTATTAGTACAGATATTATACGATCGTGTAATATCTCGCTTCGGTGTTTTGAGGATCGCCAAAGCAGGCGTGACCCTCTCCTCTTTAAAATCCCTGTGTATTAGCTTGTCAATCTTCGCCTTTGTATCTTAGGAGATTCAAAGGTGAGGAGAAAGCATGGGGATTATAAAGAGGAGGCCGCTCAAGGCCTGCTCTCCTAATTCAAGAGGGCGAACTCTTGACGTCAAGGGTGCTAACGAGAAGAACATCCATTGGATTCCTTTAGGAGTCTACATGCAACTTAGTTGCACGGTGCCGCAGTGCGGCACCAAGGGCCTGTCCGAGCGTATGTGGTTGCCAGAGATGGTGGCCCTGCGCCGGGCAAATGGCGGGCGGCCAGTCGCCCTCGAAGACCTGCCCAAGTTTGCCCTCTGCGGCAAACATGGGCGCCTTCTCCGAGCGGAGAAGGTCAGGGTCTACCGCTTTGACGCGAATGTTGAATTCGCGAAGAAGCGGGCAGAGGAGCGCCTGACGTTCCAACCGTTTGCCAAACGTTTCCTGCCCAAGGATAGGCAGGGCGCTGTGGCAGCGGCTGAACGTTAGTTCGCCAGCCCTACCGGTCCGAGAGTCTGATATTCATCAGGCTCGCCATCAAGGACCCGAGAAAAGTGGCTGCTTGGGAACAGAAAGAGCCACCCGCGTTCCGATTCTTTTCGGAGCGCCTTCACTTTAGATGACCATTCTTATATCTTATATTCTGCAGAATATGAGAATAGAAAAAAAATAGTCGTCTGAAGTGGGGCAATTACGACAACAATAAATAGATGAATTTACGCGTCAGGCGCGCACGCGCCAATAAGGAAAAATTTAGGAGCTTTGCCTTGGGGAAGGCTAAAGTTCAGTGAGCACACACGACAGCACACATATCCGTCTGTTGCCGGGTCCCGGCGAAGACGGGTGTCACTGCGGAAAGTGCTACTGACGCCAGGCGCGCTGGCATCAGAGATGGTCCCGTAGGGATAAACCATCAAGGTGCAAATCGCGGCCGCGACGCGCACCACCCCCACTTTTTAAAAAATTGGCAGGGTGAACCGGGGCGTCACGGTTCATCAATAGCGGCTGGAGATTAAAGATTTCCCTGTCGACTGCCGAAAGGCAGGACATGACGCCTTGCTTGAGTGACACTCAAGAAGGCAGATTCGGGATCCGCCCGAGCCAAGAAAGAACGTGTGCGGTAAGGCGCCTTATCGTACGCCCGTGTTGCAGCACGGAGAGTTCCCATGACAGGGGAATCTGCCCGGCCTGCTCGCTGGCCGATAGGAACTTTTAGGAAGGCCCCCGCTATTCCATTGCCCACCATCGCCGAAGCGATGGGTCAAAAGAGGCAAGCAGGAGGAGTAGCAGGACATGCCAACCCAAGTTCCAAGCGAGCTTTTTCATTTCTTGCTAATTTATTTATCAAGATTTACAATAATTAATATGAAACTTGGGCCGAGCCTAGAATTAAGGCACCATCAAGAACCGTTAGAAGATGACGAAAAAATTCTAAATATCCAGCTTAGCGAGGAAGATTTTGAGATTGCACTAAATGTGCATGCCGATGAGAAAGAGAAATTTCTTGACGAACTCAATGAAGCGCGCGTTGAAATGACTCCGGCACAAGAGGAGATTATTTCCTTGGCTAATGGCGCGGTCGCTGATGTCCTCTTGGATTACAACCTAAATTTACCTCGGGAAGCGCAGGATAGGATGTGTGCCGAAATCGATATTGTTCCACTAAATGCTTCGGCTTATAAAAGGATTACCAAGCGGGACCCCGAGACCAAGTGGTATGAACTCGAGGCAGGCATATATATCCCAGAAAGAAATGTTGCCATACTTTATTATAAAACGAAGGCCTGGGAAGGAAATGACGATCGCAATGATGAGATTCTTCATGTCGTGAGCCACGAACTCTTTCATGCCAAGTCATACCGGGCGCTACAAGCATTTCGTGATGCGGAAAAACCGGCTGAAGAAAAGCCAGTCGTTGAGCAATACCGCTCCGGCCTCCATCTCCTTAAACTCGGCACCACAGAACACCAGATGTTCAGAGCGCTCAATGAAGCTATCACAGAATCGCTTGCGCTCGAGGCTACGAACCGTTGTGTTAATGAGCAGCGCGATTTCTACGGAGGGCGTATCAAAGAGCAAATTTCAAGCGAGCTGGAGCAAGCTCGAGCCTATGCGACTTCTAAATTTTCACGGATTAACGAGATGAAAAAGAGATGGAAGACTTGGGTGAAATCTAATACGATTCCTCTCGATGCATTCGGCAATGTGCGTGATTATAAAAAAGTAAAAGAAGCCTTTATTGAACATGTTTTTGCGGATCCAACTTATCAGTACGAATATCCCAACGGCACTTATACGTATGAACGTTATCTTTTAGATGCTTTCGTCCACGCCATCGCGAAAAAGGATTCTGATTATGCTGGAAATAAACGGGAAGTCCGCTCGGTTTTCTATCGGGCTTACACGAGCGGCCACATGCTTCCGCTTGGCCGACTTATTGAAAAAACTCTTGGTAAAGGCACATTCCGCCTTCTTTCTAAATTCATTGCTTTGAGTGACACAAGTGAATTATCTGAAGAAGAAAAGACAACCCAGAGAACCGCCGCAGCGGAACTTAAAGAACGAATGCCCGAGTGCGAGGCGAGCGGCTATCGCTCATGTAAAATGTTGGGATTCTGCCGATCACATCGTTTGCCGCCCACTATAAGCGGTTGGGATTGGTTAAAAAAATGGGGGTAACGTCGAGGTATTAAAAACTTTTGACAAAGGAACACTTGGGCTTATTGCAGAAAATCCTTACAACCGTGAACCTAGCGATATGCTATTCTCTAATTCGTGCAAATAAGAGAATAGTATCGAGTAATCGTTTATTAAGGTTTTATTTGTCTGGATAATTTCTGTCTTGCAAATTGATGTTAAAAAATTTACAATCTAGTTATGGAAAAAATGTTTAAGAGAGTTTACGTGGAGGCGGACACGCCAGCAGCGGCCCGTATGATTGAGCAACGATATGAGAAGGTTGAACACCCTGATATTTATCGTGGACCAGAGCTGGAGAAAACTGAATTTGAGAAAAAGGCCATTACCGGAGCATTACAAGCGCTTAATGAAATATTAACTAGTCTTGGTTTGCCGCCAAAAGAGGTGTCACTGGATAATATACACATACTCTCTTGGCAAGAATATCAATCTCGGGTAGATAAAAAAGGAGAAACAGGCGGAGCGCGTGCGGCTTACGGTCATGTTTACATTACACGCGAAGGTGGTAATAGACACTTTGTTAGTGTTTTAACGCATGAACTAACTCATTTAGCCGGTTTCTTTGCGCTAAATGTCAAACATATTTACGACGCCAAGGATAAACGCAAACACCCTTATATTAGTTTGAGAAGAGCAGGACTACTTTTTCATGGCATTAGACAGGGGGTCAAAAGAATATAGTTTCGTAGGTTTAAATGAAGCCGTAACCGAGATGTTGGCTCAAGAGGTCCGAAAACGTTTTGTTGTCAAAAATGATTTCATGTCCCCAGAAGATAAAAATTGGCTGAAAGAATCGGTTGTTTATCTTCCTCATATTCTTGTTCTAGATAAACTTATTGATTATCTGGCAGGCGGCGAAGTGGGAGAGCGTCAAAGACTCAAAAATGAAATTTTTAAAAATTTTGTACTCGGTCAATTTTCTTTTTTAAAGAAGCTTAGTCAAAAGAAAAAGGGGGCTGTTCAGACACTTTTAAAAATGGGCGACCGTTATGATGACGCTCTGGTTGCGGCTGGCCGATTAGACTTTAAAGATGTGGAAGATAAAATAATCGAATTTTTAAAGAAGCGGCAGCGTTAATATTGCGAGTTTGACAAACAGTCTGACTCTTGCTATACTAATGACAGAAAATTGAAATTCTGCTGATCATTAATGCGACTTGATAAACAGATACACAGTCCATAAATTATCCGTCAATTGTCAATGGTCAAATGTCAATTGTCCGTATTATGGCCTTTAATTTGTTTATTAAATCCTCTGTGGTCGGCAAAAATAGTCTATGACTCATAAATTTGAGACGGACTGGGGTGGCCGACCGCTTAAAATTGAAATTGGCCGCTTAGCCGGACAAGCCCATGGCGCTTGCACGGTGCAATATGGCGATACAGTTGTTTTAGTTACAACTGTACTCGGCGAACCGCGTGATGGCGGAGATTTTTTTCCGTTAACAGTTGATTATGAAGAACGGCTTTATGCCGCCGGTATAATTAAAGGATCGCGTTTTATCAAACGCGAAGGACGTTCAACTGACGAAGCAATTCTTTCCGGACGAATGATTGATCGGTCAATTCGTCCGCTTTTTGATGATCGTTTGCGTCACGATGTGCAAGTAATCGTTACCGTACTTTCAATTGACGGCGAGAATGATCCTGATATCCCGGGTCTTGTAGGCGCTTCCATTGCTCTTATGCTTTCGCCTGTCCCGTGGAACGGGCCAATTGCTGCTGTGCGCATTGGTCGCGTTGATGGCGAGTGGGTCATAAATCCAACTTATGCAGCCCGCGAAAAAGGAGATCTTGATCTGGTGGTTAGCGGAACAGACAAAAAAGTTTTAATGATTGAGGCTGGTGGAAAAGAAATTTCCGAAGAGGTCGTGCTGGAAGCAATACATTTTGGACAAAAACACTTGCGCGAAGTCCTAAAACTTATTGACGAAATTTATAGCGTGCTGAAACCAAAAAAATATACTTTTGAAGAGTTGGCCGGCCACGAAGAAACCCCAGAAGAACATGAAGAAAAAGAAAAAATTCGCGCCGCCGCGAAAGAATTTCTGGCGCCGCGCTTGCAAGATTTGCTCTTTGGCGTCCCTAAAGGCACTAAGGCTTCACGCGGCGCTATGCTCTCGCAGATTGAAGAAGAACTGGAGACTCATCTTGTTTCCAAAAATACTTCAAAAGAGTTGCGCAAAGTCGCCGCCAGTCATATTTATGATCTGGTTGAACAGGCAGTTACTGACGGCATCATAACTCACGGCCGCCGTGTTGATGGCCGCGCTCTTGACGAAATCCGGCCACTCATGGCTGAAGTTGGGTTATATACCCGCTTGCATGGTTCTGGATTATTCGCCCGCGGCGAAACACAAGTCATGTCGATCGTAACCTTGGGCGCTCCGGGCGTTGAACAAACCCTAGAGGGCATTGAATTTGTTGGCAAGAAAAGATACTTTCATCATTATAATTTTCCGCCGTATTCGGTTGGAGAAGTTAAGCCGCTTCGCAGCCCCGGACGAAGAGAAGTTGGTCATGGCGCCTTGGCGGAAAAAGCGCTCTTGCCTGTACTGCCGACGAGAGAAGAGTTTCCTTACACAGTGCGTGTTGTTTCCGAAGTCTTGTCATCAAATGGCTCGAGCTCCATGGGCTCAACCTGCGGTTCAACGTTAGCTCTAATGGACGCGGGCGTGCCTATCAAAGCGCCAGTGGCTGGTATTGCTATGGGTTTGGCATCAGATGAATCAGGCAAATGGCGCGTTATCACTGACTTGCAAGATCTTGAAGACGGCAAAGGCGGTATGGATTTTAAAATTGCTGGCAGTAGATCTGGCATTACTGCCATTCAGCTAGATACAAAAACCAGCGGATTAACTGACGAAATAATTACAGAGACATTACGTTTAGCTCGAACCGCGCGTCTTAAAATTTTAGATTTAATTGAGGGTATAATTCCTGCTCCCCGAAAAGAATTATCGCCATATGCGCCGCGAATTGTCAGCTTCCATATTGATCCCTTGCGCATTCGTGAGGTCATTGGCCCAGGCGGCAAGATTATCAATGAAATTATTGATAAAACTGGCGTACAAATAGATATTGAAAAAGACGGCTTAGTATCAGTTACTTCAGTTAACGCTGAAAATCTGGAAAAAGCTGTGGCTTGGATTAAAAATATCGTGCGCGAATTTAAAGTCGGCGAAATCTTCCGCGGCAAAGTCAATCGACTTATGGATTTTGGCGCTTTTGTTGAACTAACGCCCGGACACGACGGCATGGTCCACATTTCACAACTCGCGCCATTTCGCGTGGGCAAGGTCACTGATGTGGTTAAGCTCGGCGACGAAGTATCAGTAAAAATTATTGAAATTGATGATCAGGGCCGAATTAATTTATCTTTAAAAGCGGCTCGCGAAGAGCTTGGCGAACCACAAGCCGAACCCCCAGCCGGTGGCAGTGATGATTTTAATCATGGTGATCGCGACCGAAAAAGCGGCGGTGGTTTTAGGCGCAGATTCCATAAATGAAGGAATTAATTCTCCCTTCTCCAAGGGAGTGCCCGCAGGACGAAGGATTGATTCTCCTAAAAATTCAAAAAGGCTCGATGCAAAACCATAGATTAAAATGATTTCTTGGCCGCTCGAGCCTTTGTTTTTGGCAAGAAGTATAGCCCGAGAGCGCGAACCTGTTAGTGACCAACTAGACTAATTGATTGTGTTGGTCATAAACAAATTCGCACTCTCGGTCATGGGTCAACTTCAAAGCCAGAAAGAACTATTCGCTTCTCTACCGTTTTTTAGAGGTATTCTCGGCATCCCGACTTAGTCGAGACATATTTGAGATCCTCTGATAGAACTTTTTGCATTTTGTTTTTGTTTTAATGCTGAATCTTGCCTAAACAAGATTCATTTTTGGTTCAAAACAGTACAGAAGACAGATCTGATCCCTAATAAGAACGACTAAATGCGACATTTAATTAATAGGGATAAATTCTGTAAAGAACTATAACATCATAATATCATGTTTAAAGGTTTTTGTCAAGCCTTTATCCACAGACCCGATTTAAAGCTAAGTTTAGCCCAAAATCATATTTTTCCACATTTTGTTCCCAAACTTTAACACAGTTCTTTAAATTTATTTATCCCCACAATTCACAGCTTATCCACAATTACCTAAATTTAATAGTATGTGGTATACTCAAACAAGCTCATTTAAGGAGGTGGGGCATGCCTAAGATAAATCTAGGTTTTATGACCGCCGAACTTGGACCGCATGATACAGCAAACAAAGTTAAAGCTATTTTGGATGGCGTCAAAGCTCTTGAAGATATAAAGTGCCGAACAACAGTCTTGCTTTCCGGGGTTCGGAAGGGCGACTGCGTTGATTTTTCTCCGCTTGCTAGTCTAAGCTTACCGGTTGAAATTATTGCTATTCAGGAACGAACCTCAACTTCGGTCGAGCGACACCGACTCTTAGGCGCTGGGTTCTTAGAGCAGGCGGACTTGGTGCTGGTCGCTGATCTTGATCTTGGGCATAATCCTAATTCCATTATCCAGCTCGTCAAGCTCGGGCTTGATCACCGCTCGTCTTTGCTCATTCCTCAAGCCGATGAATCAACTGAGGAATCACGCACTTTTTCAATCGGAGAACTGACGCGCGCTTTTCTAAACTATGTCACCGTACAGGCATGTGGTAGAACTTTTAAAGACAAGAACGGACGGCCTTATCCAAATTTGGAGGTTGGTCTATTACTCTTCCGAGCCGAGGCTATCAAAAACTTAATGCGTCGACCGTGGATTTGGCAATGCAGTGTTTGGGATCTTGAAGTTGCTTACTTTGCTCTTTGTGGCCACGATAGCGAGAGCCTGGCTGTGGAATTCCCGCACCTACCACTCACTATGACCAAGCCCGTTTTTGATGTTAGAGAAACTGTAAAGAAGCTTGAAATTATCGCCAGACTCTCCGGCCAACTTACTAACGACACAATTAAAAATCTTTTTGAGGATTTTATTAAAAAATACTCACACTTACTTAATGTTGACGTAGTTGACAGTTTCAGGGAACAAGTTGTTAAGTAATAAAGTCATTAAGTTATTGAGTCATTGAGTTATTAAATTATTAGATTTAGGAAAATCCCCACCGTCTGGGGATTTCTATTTTAAAGGATCTTGACCGATGAGTAACTCTGTGATATGGTTCAACCTAGGTGATTATAGCATTGGGGAGGAGAAGCCATGTTAACCTTCGGAGGTGAACAGGTAACGCACTTAATTGTAATAGCCGAGATTTGCGGTAAAGACATGACGAGTACAACGGTTTTGAAAAAAATGTACTTTAGAGAAGGTCATGAGCTTGGCAAAAATGTGAGCAATCCACATCCAGATCGAGTAACTGATCTAGTGAACTATCAACACGATTTGCTCACACGCAATGGTTATGTAGTTGAGGAAGAAAATGAGCAAATATCTACTAATGGTGAAAATCACTGGTCCCTCACTAGATGGTATAAATTCGCCGGCGTTGTCGTCTAGATAAAAGAAAAACTCCGATAAGAATCGGAGTTTTATAATTGCAAATTTTAAATTTGAGGTCCGGTCTCCTTTGGGGGCCACAGACCTCGTGCCATTTTGCTTTTAAACAAATGTAACTGACGCCACCATGTCTCCTTCTTCTTTAAAACGCATCAGCCTAACTCCTTGAGTGGCGCGACCAAGGGAAGACACCGAGGCAAGGGGCAAACGAATCACTTGTCCTTTTTTAGAAATAATGATCAGGTCGCGCTCATCAGCAATATTAGAAATATAGGCGCAGATTAACTTGCCGGTTTTAGCTGTTACTTTGGAAGTTTTAATGCCGCTGCCGCCGCGACGTTGGACTTTGTATTGTTTCAAATTGGTGCGCTTGCCCAAACCATTTTCAGCAATAACAAAAAGTTCAAGCATATTTTTCTTAACCAGCTCGGGCGAAATAATATCCATGCCCACCACTCGATCGTTTTTCTTAAGTCGAAGAGCGCGCACGCCAGCTGCCGCCCGACCCATAGATCGGACATCACGCTCGCGAAATCTAATCGCCTGCCCCAGAGCGGTTACCACGGTTACTTCATCTTCGCCGCTTGATGGTTTAACCCAGCCCAAGCTGTCTTCATCTTTCAGTTTAATGGCAATAAGTCCTGAACGCCGCACATTAACAAAATCAGCTAGAACGGATTTCTTAATTAAACCATGGCGCGTCATCATTACTAAATACTTATAATCCTCCATGTCTTCTAAAGATAAAATACTGGAAACCTTTTCATTAGGAGCCAGTTGCAAAAAATTAACCAAGGCCTGACCCTTAGCTGTACGCGTTGTTTGCGGCACATCATAGGCCTTGAGCTCAAAAACACGGCCGCGGGTTGTAAAGAAAAGCAGACCAGCATGAGTAGTGGTCGAGAGCATTTGCTCAACTACATCTTCTTCTTTAGTTGTTAGGCCAATCACGCCCTTGCCGCCGCGAGCTTGGGTGCGGAAAGTTTCCGGCGGCAGGCGCTTAATATAACCGTCGCGCGTAACCATAACAATAGTTGACTCATCAGGAATCAAATCTTCCATAGAAAACTCTTTAACACCATGAGCAACAATTTGGGTACGACGATTATCAGAAAAATCGGCCTTGAGCTCCTGCGTCTCTTTTTTAATAATTCCTAAAATTCTTTTTTCCGAAGCTAGGATTGATTCTAGCTCTTTAATCAAAGCTTTTTTCTCTTTTAATTCTTGCTCAACTTTAAGACGCTCGAGACTAGCTAACTGTTGCAAGCGCATCTCTAAAATAGCTACTGCTTGCACTTCAGTTAATTTAAAACGAGCCATCAAATTAGTGCGCGCTTCATCACGATCGGCGGATTTTTTAATTGTGGCAATGACGCGATCAATATCTAAAATAGCAATATGCAAACCATCTAGGATGTGCGCGCGGTCGCGAGCTTCCCGCAGTTCATAGGTAGCGCGGCGGCGGACAACTTCTTGCCGGTGTTTCAGATAATATTCCAGAACTGATTTCAAATTAAGCACCCGCGGCTGAACGCCATCAACTAGAGCCAGCATATTAACATGAAAAGTCTCCTGAAGTTGTGTTGCGGCAAAAAGACGATTAAGCACTTTCTTGGGGTAAGCGTCTTTTTTTAATTCAATGACAATTCTAACTTCGCCCCTAGATGATTCATCACGAATATCGCGAATACCTTCTAATTTTTTATCATTAACCAACTCGGCAATCTTTTCTAAAAGCGCGGCTTTATTAACTTGATAGGGAATCTCACGGACAATAATTCTGAATTGGCCGCTTTTTTCTTCTTCAATATCAGCTTTGGCCTGCATGACAATACCGCCGCGGCCAGTAACATAAGCCTGCATAATTTCTTTTTTGTCAAAAATTAAACCGCCGGTTGGAAAATCCGGGCCTTTGACAAATTCAAATAAATCAGCCACCGTACAATCCGGATTATCAATTAAGTGAGTCAAGCCGTCGCAAAGTTCGCCTAAATTATGAGGTGGGATATTGGTAGCCATACCAACGGCAATACCCATAGTGCCGTTCAGTAAAAGGTTGGGGAGTTTTGATGGCAAAACTTTTGGTTCTTTAGTTGTGCCGTCAAAATTCGGCATGAAGTCAACCGTTTCTTTTTCGATATCTAGAAGCAGGGGTTCTGCAACCTTTGCAAGCCGCGCCTCGGTGTACCGGTAAGCCGCCGCAGAGTCCCCGTCCAATGAATTGTGAACAAAAACCCCGGCCGCTAAAGCAAAGTTATGACTCTTATCAATTGTTAGATCATAAACATCCTCTCGCGCGGCAAGCTTTTCGACCCTCAAAACTTTATGGTTCTTATTAAGTTCGTGCAGAACAAGATTGATGTCATTGTGGTAATATTTTTGAAGGCCGGTTCTCCATGTGGTGGCCATTCCATATTTATATATTTGATTGCGACTTTGTTCGTATAGGGTTTCATTGACCGTTAGATGCTTTTTCAACACATCTTTACAAATGTTTAGAAATTTAAGTCTGCCCGCGTTTTTAAAGTATTTTTTATTCGAGAGGTTAAAGTTATCGGCTAAATGATGGGCCGGGACCCATTTTCCAGTCTTATTTTGGTATATAAGTATGTATCCAGCTCTGTTTATTCGATCTTCTTTCGTTGATATTTTTTGATTTATTGGCATGAGCGAGTCTGACGCTCTTAAGTTTTCAGCCTCTCTGTACGACCCATCTCTAAGCATGAAAAGGTGAGTAGGGGTACACGTAATCTCCTGTCCATTATCAAGATAAATTTTTATGAGATCGGCGTTTTTCTTTGTCGCTCTTGGGTTTTTGATTTCAGCAACGACAATGAGTCCAGCCGAATTCACTGTGTATGTATAGTTTTTTTTGCCGCTTTCGTGCTCCTTTACTAATTCACCAAAGGTCAAATCCCTGCCGTCGATTAATCTAACATTCGTATCTTTTGTGAAGCAACCAAAGTTTCCCTGCCCATCAACAAGTGGATAGCGAAGCGAAAAATTTTGCGCCATGCGCACCATGGAATCATATACTGCCGTATCACCGTGCGGGTGATACGCGCCAAGCACCGCGCCAACTATTTTTGCTGATTTACTAAATCTTACACCCGGTTTAAGCCCGCTCTTCCACATCGCATAAAGAATGCGGCGATGCACCGGTTTCAAGCCATCGCGCACATCAGGCAAGGCGCGAGAAATAATTACTGACATGGCATAATCTAAATACGACTCCTGAATTTCAGCAGTTATTTCACGCGGCTCAATTTTTTCTTGAATTAATTGTTTTGATTCTAGTTGTTTTTCGTTTTTGGACTCTTTTTTCATATTACTTAATTCATAATTTCCCGACACTTCGGTTCGCCTCAGGCGGACTTTGCGTCAGGACTTAATTCATAATTCTTAATTCTTAGTCGTGGTCGCGCTCTCTAATTTCTCCTTCATTTTTTTTAAAGCCGCCTCTTGCAGTGCCCGCTCTTTAGCGCTGGCGATTTTTATATCAAGCAGGGCCTGATTTATGCTTGGAAAACTTTTAAGCTTTGATTCCAGTTCTCTAAACCGATCGCCGCTTACTGATATCTTAGTTTTATCATCACGAGCTAGCGAATATTTAATTGTTTTAGAAAAAACCACAACCCAGACTGTTACTATTAGGGCAAGGGTTGAGCCAAAAAATAACCATAAATAAAAATGTTTGTTCATGTTGTGTTCGAACTACGAACTGATTACGAACCCGCGAACAACACCCGCGCTCACCCTAGTCTCTTGTCATCAAAATAACTTCTGTCTCTTCTTGCGGCAGATCTTTGCGAGCTAGTTTCACTTTTGCCTGCGGCTCAAGTTTTCCCGCGCCAAATTCGCGCAAAAATTTATCAACTGAATCAAGGTGGGTTTTTAAATCTGGCATTTTAAAGTGACAAGGAATAACTAAACGCGGCTGAAGAGTATTTACCAACTCCATGGCTTTTTTTGCGTCAAGAATTCCGTTTCCGCCAACCGGCACAAAAAGAACATCAACATCTTCTAATCGTTCAAGCTCTTCGTCAGTTAGGGCGTGCCCCAAGTCGCCAAGATGCGCCAGCGACATATCACCTATCTCTATTCTATATAATGTATTAGCGCCGCTTTTGAGATCAGGCGTATGACTGGATTTAATTCCATAAACAAAAACCTTTTTAGTTTCATATTCTCCCGGCCCATTAATAACAAAGGGCGCGCCATGCATGCCTTGTAAAAAATTATGATTTTCGTGATTATGGCTGATGGTAACAATATCAGCTTCAAAATTTCTTGGCAATTTTATTCCCGAAGATGGGTTATATGGGTCAGTAACTAAACTAATCTCCTCGTCATTGATTTTGGAGGTTAGCTTAAAACAAGACAAGCCAAGATATTGGATGGTGACAGACATGGTTTTAAATTATTAGGTCATTAAGTTATTAAGTCACTAAGCCACTAAGTCACCAAATTAATGCTCACTGATCCAACAACTTAATAACTTAATGACTAATGACTAATGACTTAGTGACCAGCAACCTGGTGACTTTTATGCAAATATATTATCACAGATTTCACTCCTTGACAAGCTAAAAAATTTTAGGCTGACGCCCTCTATTTGACAAAAATTATGACTTAAATTATAATAATGTAACTATTATATGGCCGCGACAATGAAACAACTTTTAGAAAAACCGCTATTTAAAATCCCGAGCGTTGGCGATATTGTCTCAGGCGTGGTTTTATATATGGGAAAAAACGAAGTACATATTGATATTCCTGGCTTCAGAACTGGTATTGTCCGCGGGCCAGAACTGGCTGGACAATCCGCTTATGTTGACTTAAAAGTCGGCAATACTGTTGAAGCCACTGTGCTTGATCTTGAAAACGAACGCGGTATGCTGGAATTATCCTTTCGTTATATTGGCGAGAAACGCTCTTGGGAACAAGTTGAAGCTATGCGCAAAAGCGCTGAAGTTATCACTGTCAGAATCACTGAAGCTAATAAAGGCGGCCTAGTGGCTAAAATAAATAATCTTCCCGCTTTTATGCCGGTCTCGCAATTGGCGAGTGAACATTATCCGCGTGTTGGCCGACATGAGCAATCAAAAATTTTAGAAAAACTTCGCGCCTTTATAAATAAACAATTACAGGTGCAAATAATAACCGTTGATCCGATTGATAAAAAATTAATTATGTCCGAACGCGCGGCTTCAGAGGCGGCCGCGAGAGTCGCTATTTCAAAATTCAATGTCGGCGATATAGTTGAGGGTGAGGTAATCAAGCTTGCTGATTACGGCGCCTATATAAAATTCGAGTCAGTGGAAGGATTTGTGCACTTATCAGAGGTCTCTTGGGGCTTAGTAGAAAAATTGGACGATTTTTTAAAAATTGGCGATAAGGTCAAAGCACAGATTATTAGCATTGATGGCGTACGTGTGATGTTGTCCACCAAACGACTTACGCTTGATCCTTGGCAAAATGTTGACGGAAAATTCAAAGTCGGTGATATTATCAAGGGAAAAGTTTTGCGCGCCAATCCGTATGGACTATTTATTGAAGTTGACAAGGACATTCACGGTTTGGCTCATGTTTCCGAGCTTGGCGAAGGTGTTAATGATCCTCTTCTAATTGCCAAAATTGGCGATGAGCTGGAATTCAAAATCATTGCTCTGGAACCAGAAAATCATAAACTCTCTTTATCTCTTAAGGCCCTTAAAGAAACACCGAAGACGGAATAATTTATTTCACTACGAACCTACTAAACCGCTACGAAACCAACGAACATCAAAAGTATTATTTCACCATATGCTGGGTACGCCTACGTTATCTGTCGAAAAGTTAATTCATCCAGAATTAAGTTATATAATATGTGGCATATTATATAGGGTGCGCCAAAAACTTGGTGATGGGTATCGTGAAAAACATATACAAAGAGCGGTTGCCGCGGCTCTTCTAAAGAGCGGTCTGGTTTTTAGAGAACAAGTCATGGTGTTAATGAAATTTGAAGATCAAATAATTGGAAAATATTTCCTAGATTTTCTTATAGACAATAAAGTGGTGCTGGAACTAAAAATTGGTGAAAGATTGGCCAAAAAAGATTATAATCAAATAAAAAATTATTTAAAACAAGCTGGTTTAAAATTAGGATTACTAGCCCGCTTCGGTAAGAACGGCGTAACTGTACACAGGGTTTTAAGACCTCTATAGTTTGCAGGCTTCGTAGTTATTTTGTAGATTTATAGTAACCATGTTTCAAGGCCCTTGTAGTTAGTAGGTTTAGTAGCCATTTCGTAGGTTTGTAGTGATTATTATGAAGACTCCATTCAAAAACATTTTCCTTTTTTTTATTATCATCCTCATAGTAGCGGCAATTTTTTCATCATATAATTTGCCTCATGAAAAAACTGCCGAAGTTGATACGATCACTTTTGTTGGCCAGCTTAATGAAGGAAAAATCAAAGGCGTGGAGATTAGAGAAAGCGAATTAACAATAGAACTCGCTGACGGTAAAAAAGAAAAGGTTTTTAAGGAGGCTGGTGAAACTTTTGGTGATATTATTAAAAATTTCAATGTGTCGGCCGAGGCTTTAAGCAAGGTCAAAGTCGAGGTAAAAAAACCAAGCGGTCTGGTACATTGGGCAGGCATAGTTTTGCCATTTCTTCTGCCGCTTTTAATTATCGGCACTTTTATTTTTATCATGATGCGGCAAGTGCAGGGCGCGAACGTCAGGGCAATGTCT
>CAZVIU010000002.1:0-15086 GCA_964626935.1 uncultured Gammaproteobacteria bacterium | reverse complement strand
GTCTTTTGGTCAAGCTGGCGCGCGCGAAGCGCCGCGTGATAGCAAAGACAAAATAACTTTTGCTGATGTGGCTGGCGTGCGTGAAGCCAAGATTGAATTACAAGAAGTGGTTGAATTCTTGCGCGAACCAAAGAAATTCACCGCGCTTGGCGCCAAAGTGCCTAAAGGCGTTCTTTTAATGGGCTCGCCCGGCACTGGCAAAACCCTGCTTGCCCGGGCCACTTCTGGCGAAGCCAACGTGCCATTTTTCCATATTTCCGGCAGTGAATTTGTGGAAATGTTTGTTGGCGTTGGCGCGGCTCGTGTTCGTGATCTTTTTGCCAAAGCAAAAAAGAGCGCGCCCTGTATTGTTTTTATTGATGAAATAGACGCTGTTGGTCGCCAACGCGGCGCCGGACTCGGCGGCTCGCATGACGAACGCGAACAAACCCTAAATCAGATTCTGGTTGAAATGGATGGTTTTGACCCAAATAGTGGTATAATAGTAATGGCTGCTACCAATCGGCCTGATATTTTGGATCCGGCCTTACTGCGTCCAGGACGATTTGATCGCCGAATTGTGCTGGACGAACCAGATATTAACGATCGTGAAGAAATTTTAAAGATTCATGCTAAAAATAAACCGCTTGAAGCTGGAGTTAACTTGCGCCGCGCGGCTGAACGAACCCCGGGATTTTCCGGCGCTGATCTAGCCAATCTTTTAAATGAGGCGGCAATTTTAGCAGCCTGTCGCGGCAGAAAAGATATTGGACAAGGTGAATTATTTGAAAGTGTGGAAAAAGTTATGCTCGGACCAGAACGGAAAGGCCGCGTAATGAGCGATCGCGAGAAAAAAGTTACAGCTTATCACGAAGCCGGACATGCGCTTGTGGCCCACGAACTTCCAGCGTCAGATCCAGTTCATAAAGTTTCGATTATTTCACGCGGGCATGCTGGCGGTTATACTTTAAAGCTCCCAACCGAAGATAAGCGTTTACGCACTAAAGCTGAATTTCTAGCCGATCTGGCCGTATCACTCGGAGGACATGTGGCCGAGCGCGAGATCTTTGGCGCGGAAAATCTCACAACTGGCGCCTCTAACGATCTTCATCAAGCCACGCGCTTAGCTAAGAGCCTGGTGACTCGCTACGGCATGAGCGAGGCTTTGGGTCCGCGCACTTTTGGTGAACGCGAAGAATTAATCTTTTTAGGCCGCGAGATTACTGAACAGCGCGATTATTCTGAAAAAATTGCTGAAGATATTGATCAAGAGATTAGCCGCCTTATTCGTGAAGCTACGCAAACTGCTTTAAAAATTATTCAGGAAAAACGCGATAAATTAAATTTAATTGCTAAAACCCTTTTGGAAAAAGAAACACTGGAGAAAGAAGAATTTGAGACTTTATTTACCTAACGCTCACTACGAACCTACAAAACTGCTACAAATCCTACGAACATTTATTTTTTGTAAGATTTGTAAGCCAAGTTCGTAGGTTAGTAGTAATAAAGGAGGAATGCTTACTCACAACCATCAACCTTTATATCGTTTTGTTTTGCGCGACGCCTTGCTGATTAGCTGGCGCAATAAATTTTTGTGGTTTTTAGGATTTTTTGTCGCCCTTCTTGGCAATGGCGGCGCTTATGAAATTATTATCAGGAGTCTTGATCGCGCCCTGCTTCAGTCGCTTTTAGGCAGTGAAAATATACCATCAATATTTGGTGCGCTTAGTAAACTCAAAGATCTAGTGTTGCGCTCCGCTTCAATCAGACCGCTCTTGGAATTTATATTAATGATTACGATCTTAGTAGTTTTAGTCATCCTTTACTTTTTATTCTCAAGCGCGGCCATGGCCGCTACCATCTTAGCGGTCAAAAAACTTTTAAAAAAACAGTCAGTAACCTTGCTCGACTCGGTGCGCGCAAGCCTCCCGCACCTTGTCCATGTATTTTCTATTAATGTTTTGGTTAAAATTTTAGTCAGTTTAATAATTGCCGGCAGCACCTTGCCCTTAGGCTTATTTTTAGCTAAAAGCAAACTTATCTTTGGACTTTTTTACATTATTACTTTTATTGTGCTTATCTCTTTGGGGCTAGCCGCGTCTTTTCTCGCAGTTTACGCGGCTTGTAATTCGGTATTTGAAAAAAATCATGTCATCAGGGCTTTGCGCGGCGGCTGGGAAATCTTCACACGCCACATAATCATCAGTGTTGAAATGGCCTTGCTGTTGTTCTTTTTAAATCTGGTTTTAACGCTGGTTCTTTTAACAATCTTGGTTTCTCTAGGCGGAGTTTTCGGGTTTATCTTAACTTTGCTCGCGGCTCTAAAGCTCAAGTTTGCTTTCTGGATTGTTACTGTTCTTGGTGTGTTATTTTTTGCTAGCTTGTTCATTGCCGCTGGCTCATTTTTTGGCGCTTTTCAGCTTACCTCTTGGACAATTCTTTATACTAAACTAGTTCGCGGCGAAGCTTTATCAAAAATTGTTCGTCTAGCCGCCCGACTCCCAGAATACTTAAGATTAAAAAGAGTTTAAATAAAATAAATAATTAAAATCGTCCACCGCAGGCGGACGATTTTTTATTCAAACGAGCTTACTTTAACTGATTAAATCCACGCAATTTCTACTAAAACACTGTTACGAACATTAGGACCTTTTTCAAACACACGTTCACAGACTGCTTCCCAATGCCCAGGGCCACTCCTATTCTTACGAACTACAAGACAAACAAGCCGATGGAAAGGACACAGATTTACTATGCTAGTTTCAAGTTTAATAGTGAGGTCAGTAACAGCTAAGCCAGTAATGGTCCCGCTAACCACATCTTGGTGATCAGGGTCTTGGTAATCAGGCAGCCTAATCCTAATAGCAAACTTTTTACCAACAACACACCCTATACCGAAACCGCTAAGAGAGGTTATAAATTCTTGATAAAATCCCATCCTCCTCCTCTCTTCCTGCCTTTTATATTAAATCAGGATCTTTTATTCGCCCCCAGACAGCAAGATCGTGTTATAATAAAAAGAACGTTATTATAATTAGATAAAGCCGCCAACCATCATGACTAAATCACTTGATGATCTTACAGGGAGTAGCCAATTGTTGTCAAGTCCTGAAATAGGACAAAATCAGGAAGAGTCGGAAGAAAAACTCAAAGCCAAACTTGGAGAGATTAAATTAAAGGCTAAGGAAGAAGAGGTTAAAAAACAAGCCGCCTCGCTCGGCCTGCCTTATGTTAATCTTATTGGCCTCCCTATCTCTACTGAAGCTATCGGCATAATTCCAGAAACTCAAGCCCGCCAACTTGGAGTTATTTGTTTTTTTAATGCCGGGCTTGAAGTAAAAATCGGCGCAATTAATCCAGCGCGGCCAGAACTTAAAGAATTGTTTTTCCAAATTGAAGAACGCACGCACCGCAAAGCCAGTCTTTATATGATCTCGGCCGAAAGCTTTACTCGAGCAGTTGCTCTTTACGCGGCTTTACCCAAAATAAAACCAATAGTCAAAGGCGTGGAAATCGCTGAAGCAGAAATTAAAAAATACGAAGCAACCATAGGCAATTTCAAAGACTTAGACGCTAATATCCAAAAAGCCACCACCACTGATATTTTAAACATGGCTGTGGCCGCCGCCCTTAAAGCCCTAGCCTCTGATCTGCATATTGAAGCAGAGGAAGCAAAAGTGAAATTTAGATTTAGACTAGACGGCGTTCTTTATGATGTGGCCGCGCTGGACAAAGAAAAAAGAAACGAATTAATCTCAAGAATAAAACTAATCTCCGGATTAAAAATCAATGTTGCTGACAAGCCGCAAGATGGCCGTTTTACCATATTTCTAACTGGTGACCGCGTGGAAGTGCGCGTTTCAACTATTCCGACAGCCTTTGGAGAAAGCGTAGTCATGCGGTTTTTACGCAGTGCCACGCAAGGAGTTCGCCTTGAAGATTTGGGCATTCGCGGCAAGGCTTTTGAAGAATTATTGCGCCAAATTGAGCGCCCTAACGGCATGGTTATCACAACCGGCCCAACAGGTTCTGGCAAAACAACAACCATGTATGCCGTAATCTCGCGACTGATTTCCCCGGAAATTAAAATTGTCACACTTGAAGATCCGGTTGAATACAGAATTTCGGGTGTGGCTCAAAGCCAGGTTGACATTAGCCACGATTACACTTTTGCCAAAGGATTGCGTTCAATCTTGCGGCAAGACCCTAATGTAATTTTGGTTGGAGAAATTAGAGATTTGGAAACCGCAGATATTGCCATTCAAGCGGCGCTCACCGGGCACCTCGTGCTTTCAACAATTCATACTAATGACGCGGCTGGCGCCATTCCTAGATTTTTGGCGCTGGGCGTAAAACCGTTTTTGTTAGCGCCGGCATTAAATACCATTATAGCCCAGCGGCTGGTTAGAAAAATTTGCCAAGACTGTAAAATTGCTGACGCGCTTGACGAGACAACCCTCACGCGGGTAAAAGAAATTCTAAAAAATATTCCAGGGAAATCCGGCGTCAAGGCCGATCTTCAGAATTTAAAATTTTGGAAAAGTCCGGGTTGCGATGCTTGCAACAAACTAGGATACAAAGGACGAATAGGAATTTATGAGGTGCTCATTATGAATAAAGACATTGAAAAAGAAATCTTATCTGGCGCGATTTCTGAATATCGCATGCGTGAACTCGCCAGTGACGCCGGCATGATCACCATGACCCAAGATGGTCTTTTAAAAGCGCTGGATGGAATAACTGATGTGGCTGAAATCTTTCGCGTCGCCGAATAATAGTAACAACGAAGGGTATTTTGTAATGAGCGGAACCGAATATCTTAAAAGAGCCGTCTTGGCTCTTTTTCTTTTACTAATTACTAAAAGAGACTATCCAGACAACGCTTTCATGCTTTATAGTATGAAAGTGTTGTCTGGCTTTCTTTAATCCAACTGTACTTTTCGTACGAAAGGTACAGTTACTAAAATTAAAAAATTAGCGGGGGTCGGAAAGTTGAAATATAAAAATTTTTATGTTTAACTTAAAAACAGGGGCGATCAAGAGAAATCGTGAAGGAGGGATCATGAGTGGGGCGTTAAAACTTGATGATGCCGTGGGTAAAGTTTTCATGGACGCAGTACACGAGGCGCGAGCAAGATTTCTTGATCTTGGCAAAGACAATGCCCTGATTGATGTTTGGGATGTAAGGAGTGGCGATAGCGCGACTTTTAATGCCAACGCTTTTAATGCTTGTGCCTTTCCTGTTTGGGATAAAAGCATTCTAAAAATTCTTTGCCTTTGCGGCGCTGGCAAGGAAATCGATGAAGGAATTCGCGCTCAGTGGGACGCTCTTTCACAAATAGAAAAAGTCGCTTATGGCGTTGACCTTGTTTTTTCTTATAGAAATTTCGTGCAGTGCGTTTTAAACGCGACTTTTTTTACTAACTGGCGCAGAAGCCAAGGCCGACCCGATAGTTCAGCTGCCAATTAAGGAGTAAGCAATGAAAACAAAGGATGAACGCGCTTCATCAATCTGGACTAGAGCTAAGGGATTGGCATTGCTAAAAGTATTTTTACGACCAGAAGCCAGAGGGAATCTTACAAAATCTATTTTACCTTATTGGATTTCTGCCATTCATGAAATCTTAAAATCTTCTAACACTTGCGACTGCGAACACGCTTGCTGGCTTCAGAGATTTACTGATGAAGAAAAGCTCAACTGGGTTAAAACGCATTGGTGCAAAGAGCTAGACTTTGAAGCTTTTTGGCGCGAGGTTTCAGCTATGTATTTAACTGCTGTGTATTTTAAAAAAGTTAGAAATTGCCTGAAACAATCACTTCCAAACTAATTTCAGGGCCCTTCGGCCCTTTTTTGTTTCTATGGCTTAATGCTGATCTGCCGCAGGGCTAATTTTTTCCCATAATTAAAATTAATCCAAATTACTTTTTTACCAAATTTTTTAAGCAGGGATTTCACCCGATCAGCCCATTCAATAACAACCAGCGTGCCCGACTGACCCAAGTAATCCAGTGCGCCAATGTCAATAAGCTCGGTCTCATCCTGCAATCGGTAGGCATCAATGTGAACCATGTTCAAAATTTTTGATCTATGATTTATGATTACAGCTTTTGGTATTTGAAAAATTTTCATTAAGACAAATGTCGGACTGTGAATTGTTTGCTTAATTTTAAAACCCTTGGCTAGGCCCTTAGTAAAAGTGGTTTTGCCGCTGCCAAGATCGCCAACTAAAGCTAAAATCTGCCCACTATGGAGTTGCCCAGCTAATCTCTTTGCAAAATTATGTGTATCGGCTTCTGATTTTGAAATAAAAATTGGCACGATTAATTATGAATTATATATATTAAGATCAGTGCCTGGTCATTGTCATTAGATCAATAGTTCATTATTCTTGATTCTTAATTCTCATAAACTTAGGTTGGGGTCAACTCGTGCCCTTGTCCAGCCGTCTTTATATTTCTTTGACGCGCGAATGTAATTAAAATATCCAGCCACCGCAATCATGGCTGCGTTGTCAGTAGTATATTCCAAACTTGGTTGAATATAACCAACGCCCGGAAGTTTGTGAGTCGCATTTTCTAAATCTTGGCGCAGTTTTTTGTTAGCTGATACACCACCAGCCAAAAGTATAGTCTTGACATTAAAATCTTTTGCCGCCCGCATTGTTTTAGCTACTAGAACTTCTAGGGCCGCATTTTGAAATTCACAAGCCAAAAGCGGAACTAGTTCTTTTTTTGGATATAATTTTTGAAGCTCGCGGAATTTATACAAGACAGCGGTTTTTAATCCAGCAAAAGAAAAATCATAGTCAGGCGAATCAATCATCGGCCGAGGCAACTCTAGCTTGTAGCTTGTGGCTCGTAGCTTGTAGGAATCTGCTAAGGCGGATATGGCTGGACCGCCGGGATAGCCAAGGCCTAGAATTTTAGCAACTTTATCAAAAGCCTCGCCAACCGCGTCATCCCGCGTCTGGCCAATAATCTTATACTTTACATGGTCTTTCATCAAAACCAGCTCGGTGTGTCCGCCACTTACCACTAGTACAAGCGCTGGAAATTTTATCAGCTTGTAGCTTGTAGCTTGTAGCTTGTGGGGATCGACCGGTGGCAGCCAATTCGAATAGATATGTCCTTCAATATGGTTTACAGGAACTAGTGGCAATTTCCAAATATAAGCAAGAGTTTTGGCCGCATCAACCCCTACACCTAAAGAAGTAACCAAACCGGGACCATAGCTTACAGCTATCAAATCAACATTTGACATTTGACATTTGAGATTTGACAATGATTCTTGAATTATCGGAATAATGACCTCGGCGTGTTTTCTCGCCGCTACCTCTGGCACTATTCCTCCAAAACGCGCGTGGATTTTTACCTGTGAGGAAATGGTATTAGAAAGAACCCGCAAACGCGGATTTGTTTTTTTGCCGCTAAATTCAACTAATGAGGCAGCGGTTTCATCGCAGGATGATTCAACGCCTAATATGATCATGGAACATGGAACATAGAACACGGAACATGGAACATTGTGTTATGCGCTACACGCTTCATGCTATGTGCTATGTGCTATATATTATGTGAAATTGTACTCTTTTTATAAAATTAAAAAAGCCCTGCCTAAATTTTGCTACAGCAAAATCTGGACAGGGCGTTAGCGTGTGCTTGCTTTTAATCTACTTAATACAAGTCATCACGAGAACAATAAATAGTATGACCTGAAGAGACCTGCTCTCGTTTATTACTGCGGAATGAATTTCGTTTAATTTCTCATCAATCTTGTCAACCCTCTATCTAAGCTCTGTGTCCACGTTCCACCTCCGTAAGATCTTGCATAAGCTTGCGCAAATTTTCCTGTTTTCTCGCCTCACGAAGCGCTTGGGCCGTAGGCGTGAAATAGGTATGCTTCTGCAACAGAGCAACACTTCCTTGAAGAAAACGTAGACGCGCCCCTCGCGTATCTTCTGGAATCTTTCCTTGGACAACAAGCTCTTCATACAAGTCAGCTGTCTTTTTGGAAAAATCGTCTCGGCCAAGATTTCCTAGATCAGCATCAGCTAAATAGCGCGCCAGCGTACCGTCAGATGGCTTTACCCCTTGCTGGAGTCCGCCACCAGGAAGTGGTATTACCGCAGTACACATAATGGCTCGATGAACCCGGACAATATCATCTTCAGAATATCCAAACCGTCGCATAGCATTAGCAGCCATGGCTGCGCCATGAACTTCATTACGATCATAAGCGCGCAAATATCCAGCGTCATGATAAGCCGCGGCGATTGCCAACAACTTAAGGTTGTGCCAAGCAAACTCATAATCTCTAGTTAACTCTTCAAGATTATCGTGAACGAACAAGAGCACAGCCTCACGAATTACATCAACAGTGTGCGTTACATTGTGATATGGATAACGTTGGGGCGGCAAACGCAGAGCCAGTTCATGTGTTACCTCGTCAATAATTATCTCTCCCAAGAAACGATCCCGCGCTGTATCAGCCAACGCTTTTGCTCCCTTCATTCTTCTCCTCCTCTTTCTCCGCTTTAATTATCAAAGAATTATAATTATAGCTTATCTTTAAGAAGCCGTCAATAGGGTAAGCATGGTTTTAAGGTCGGCAAGGCCTGTTTTAGCCCTAAAATCAATATCTAAAAACTGCGCATGGATTTTTTTTAATTTCTCCAAATCCCAATGCGCGCCCTGACTCTTAGCCTTGTCGGCCATAAACGAACTTAATCCGAGCTTTTTAACATCAAGGTCTTTGGCTTCAAGGATTAATCTAAATTGTCTAATGATCAGGTGGAATAATCGTGTTGGGTCATCGTTTGCTTCAAGCTCTTGTTTTAAAAACTTCAAAGCCGGTTCTCTTTGACCAGACACTAAAGCATCAATAAACCTAAAAACATTGCTTGAGGCGCTACCGCTAACTACTTCATCAACACCTTGTTCACTAATAATTTTCTTTCCGAGACAAGCGAGCTTTTGTATCTCTGATGCGAGAAGCCAAGTATCATCGCCTAAAATTTCAACTAATCTAGACAGTCCCCGCGAGGTAAACTCTAAATTTAATCTTTTGGCAAAATCAATAATCCATTGTTTGAGCTCGCGGCCGGCTAATTTATCAAACTTATATTTATGATCAGCAGTAAACGTGTCTTTGTCTTCAAGCATAATAATTACATTGTCCTTGGGCGCGGCTCGTAAAATTTTCTTTATTTCGTCCAAATCATGATCGCTCTGGCCCAATCCCGAAATAACAACTAGCCGCTTAGCATCAAAAAGCGAATTACCTAAAATCGCTTGACGAAGCTTTACCAATGACAAATTTTCACCACTTAGGGTGGTGATGTTTTTACCATGCTTGCCTAGAAAAGCGCTCTCAAGTTCTTTTAATTTCTCACGGCTGCGAAAAGTGTCCGCGCCATAAATTAAAATAGTCATTGCGGAACAGCAAAAAAGATTATTTTGCAAGAGATCTTATAAATTTTATCTCGTTAAGATCTCAAACACAAATAACGCCAAATCCGCCACAAACAAAAACACAATGGCTGCTTCCAAAATCAGCATGCGGCGGTTGGTCAACATTGTCAAGGACATTTCAGAGGTGTCGCGAATATATTGAGTTTTAAATTCAATGATACGAAAACGGTCATCAAGCTCAAACATTTTACGTAAACCAAAATAGAAGACCTCAAGCCCGGCCTCTTCCCAAACAAGCTCTGGTTTATCAAGCAGGGCCATGCGCGTAATAGACGCCTGCAAAATAGCATTAGCCGCGCCAATAGTTTTATTTAAAAGCTTGCCCGAGGTAAGTAGTTTGCCGCGCCGCTCCAATTGGGCATTAACCCGATCAAATTTATAAATTATTTCATCGGTTAAATAATCAAAATAATCAATGGCTACTGACTGCGCCAAAATATCAGCCAACAATGAAAGCTTGTCCAAATTTATGGATTTCATTTTGACTGCTTCAAATTCTACCACATCTTTATCCTCAGCCGTAACTTCATAACCATATTCTTCAGTAAATTCTTTATCAATCGGCCGCAGAAAGGCTTTATTAAATTTTCTGATAATTTTATTAGCGATTTTCTGATCAGTGCCGGTAAAAACAAAAGCGCCAAATGAATAAACAAAAAAACGCTGATCAGGCGCGTGTTCAAAAACAAGACTATTGCGCTTTTTTAAAAGTAGGGGGTAATCGCTCTTTTTCTCTACTTCAGCGAGCTTTATACCATTGGAGATATATGTTGCAAAAACGGGGATCATGGTGCTGTAACGTTACTATACTACTATAAGTATAACCCGAGTCAGTTTTTATTAAAATGGGCCTTAGGTGTAGCCAAAACACAACAACAAGAGATATTCACGATCGTGAATATCTCTATTGTAAAAAGTTAATATTCTTGCTATGAAAGTATAGATTGTTTTTAGTATCTTAATTTTGGGGAGTTACCTATTTGGATCAATGGCCTGGCAACAAAAACGCGGAAAATCTATAAGTTAAATTAGTAATAGATACTGCCCTTGCCTACCCCGATCTAATTGTGCGGGCTCTGAATTGTCTAGTCGTCTATGCCAAAAAATAAAACAACACGAAGACAAAGAGTGGATAGAGTTAAAAATAAACCGTACTCCTTGCTGTCTTGTATCGGTGATTTATGTCTGACAACAGTCGGTGGTTGGATTATGCTTACCAGCGCATCTATCTCCATAAACGATATCTATCGGGCCGTCTATCATCCCTTTGCTGCTGAAATGACAGCAGAAAGAAAACGATTTCAAAAAATTAGAGCGGCTAACGCACAATTACTGGTCCTTAAGAACGCTAACCTTGTTGCCGAAAAACAAACAGCTGAGGGGCTTGTCTATGCCCTTACCAAAAAAGGGCTTGAAGCGTTGATCAGGGAAAGAATCATTAGAGAAGAGAAAAAACTCAATAAATTATATTGTATGGTTATTTTTGATATTCCAGAAAGTCAAAGATCGGCCAGAGATGATTTTCGAAATTTCTTAAGACGTGCTGGCTTCTTTCAAATCCAAAAAAGCGCTTGGGCAACAGATAAGGATGTTGCCGACGTTTTGCTTGATTTTGTTACCATAGCCAAGATTGAGAGATGGGTAAACATTTTCATCGCCGATCCATTGGTCATAAATTTAAACAATAAAGGGGCCTGATAAAAAGATATTCACGATCGTGAATATCTTGACTATTTTGGGTCTTGATTAAATAAGTTAAGTGCTGGCTCGCCTGCTTAGTCTGGGCCTTCTTCCGCGTATTAACTTTCTTCCGTCTTGACAAACGGCCGACAAAAATTTTTTACGGCAGGCCGCTGGTTAGACCAATCAAGGCTTAAGATTGTGAAAATTCTTTAAGCTCTCCCCAGTTCTTGCCTGCTTTTAGGTCCACCACAATTGGCACCTTGAGTTTATAAACGCCTTCCATGATTTCTTTGATCACCGGGCTAACACGGGCTAGCTCTTTGGTTGGCGCTTCAAAAACTAATTCGTCATGAACCTGCAAAAGCATTTTAGTTTCCGGACTAATTCTTAAAAGTGTTTCGTGCAAGCGAATCATGGCGATTTTTATTAAATCAGCTTGCGAACCTTGAATAGGCATATTAACAGCCATACGCTCGGCCGCGGCCCGAACTTCGGGAATTTCTGAAACAATCTCAGGCAGATAACGACGGCGGCCAAAAATTGTTTCAACATAACCTAAAGAACGCGCCAAAGCTTTGGTTTCCTCTACATAATTTTTAATGCTGGGGAAGGCAACAAAATATTTTTCAATAAACTTCTTGGCTTCGGCCGGAGTGATGCCGGCTGATTCAGCCAAACCGACATAACCCATGCCGTAAAGAATTCCAAAATTTATTGTTTTGGCTGCGCGACGCATATCTGGCGTAACCTTATCATGCGCTAAGCCCCAAACCCTAGCGGCTGTATCAGTATGAATATCAGCGCCGGCCTTAAAGGCTTCAATCATATTTTGATCATTAGCAATAGTGGCGGCAATTCGTAATTCAAACTGTGAATAATCAGCGCCAATCAAGCTAAATCCGCGCGGCGCTATAAAAGCCTTTCTTATAACGCGGCCAATTTCAGTGCGAATAGGGATATTTTGCAAGTTGGGATCAGACGAAGAAAGACGACCAGTGGCAGTAATCGCTTGATTATAGGTTGTGTGGACTCGTCCGGTTTTTGAATTAACGAGCGCGGGCAAGGCATCAACATAAGTTGATTTTAATTTGGCGAGTTCGCGGTGCAGGAAAAGCGAGTCAATCACCGGATGGGCGCCGCGCAACTTTTCAAGTTCAGAAGCGGCGGTAGATATTCCGGTTTTGCCGCGGCGCAAGCGGCCGGTTTTAGGAACAAGTTTTAATTTATTAAATAAAATATCAGCGAGTTGCTGGGGCGAATTGATATTAAACTCGCTACCAACTAATTTATGAATTTTATGCGCCAAGGCAGCCAGTTGGCGCGTTAAATTGTCTGACATATCGCGCAAAAATTCTGAATCAATCAATATGCCGTAGAGTTCCATTTGGGCAAGAATCGGGATAAGCGCGAACTCAATGTCGTTGAGCAATTTTGTAAAATTTTGATTCCGGGTTTCTTGTTCAAGATGCGAATAAAGCGCGAGGCTAAGTCTTGCTTCTTCGCAGACCGCATCTTTATCGTTATCTGGTTTCCGGGTTTGCTCGCCTAAAAAGCGCAGGGCCAAAGAATTAAGATCATGCGTCCGGTTGCCTGGATTTAAAATATAGGAAGCGATTAGGCAATCAAAAAATGGCCGGGCAAGCTCGATCTTGTTTAGTTTTAAAATTTTATAGTCATTTTTTAGGTCGTGACCGACTTTGATAATATTTTCGTCTTCGAAAATCTCTCTCATTGTTCGAAGCGTCCACCGGAGGTGGATCCGCCCTTGGCGGAAAACATCTAATAAATATAGTTCGTCGGGTAAGAATGCTATAGCTACTCCCAGCGCCGTAGCTTCAAAAACATCAGGACTATCAACCAAAATCTTAAAAGCAAATCGGCCTTGGTTTTTGATCTTTGTCGCGAGTTTATTAAATTCTCCCCCTGTATTTATAACTCTTGCTTCGTGCTTCTTGCCTCCTGCCTCTTGCTTTAATTCAAACAGTCCGCCTTGCTCGCTTTTTGCTCCTGATGCCAAGTCCTCTTTTGACAATCTTTCAACAAGCGACCGAAATCCATAATCTATCAAAAATGGGACCAGCTCATTCATGTCTAGCGGCTCACGTTTAACATCCTCAAGGCTAAATTTAATATCAAGTTCGCGCGCCAGCGTAACCAGTTTTTTTGAAAAAAATGCCGCCTCCTGCCCATTGCGCAAAGACTTAACCATGTTCGGCCTAATCTTGCATGATTCTGCTCTCGCGCCTGCCCTGTGGCGACGCGAAACGCCAGCTTCGGGACTCTTAGGTTCTGGTATTTCTCTGTCACAATATTTGTCTAAGTGCTTATAAACCTCCTCAATACTCCCAAATTCTTTTAGCAGTTCGGTCGCGCCTTTTTCGCCAATGCCTTTGACACCGGGAAGATTATCTGACGGATCACCGCGCAAGGCCTTAAAATCAATCAATTGCTCGGGTTCTAGCCCATAGCGATCAGTAACGGCTTTTTCGTCATAGAGAACTGTGTCGGTTATTCCTTTGCGTAAGGTTAATACTTTGGTTTTGCTAGTTACAAGTTGAAGCGTGTCCAGATCGCCAGTCAAAATAATATTTTCCACGCCCGCCGCCTCCGCTTGGCGCGCCAAGGCGGCAATCACATCATCAGCCTCAAAACCCAAAACATCATAAGAAGGAATATGCAGAATTTCTAATAACTTTTTAATTGGATCAATTTGCGTGTAGAGTTCTTCTGGCTGTTTTTCTCTTTGCGCTTTGTAGGCCTTGTAAGCCTTGTGACGCCAAGTTGGTTCTTTTCTGTCCCAGGCAACGGCCAAGTAATCTGGCCGCATGGCGCGCAAAACGCGGAACAAAATAGTGGTAAATCCATAAAGCGCGTTAACCACCTGACCTCGGGGAGAAGTTAGCGCGGGCAAAGCGTGCCAGGCGCGATGAAGCAGGGCGTGGCCGTCAATGATGATAAATTTCTTTGCCATATGGTCTATATTGTACTTGATACTTAACGCGCGGACAATCTCTTTTTAGTAAGCCGCTTAACAACATTCTCACATTCTTAAGAATGTGAGAATGTTGTTAAAAAACTTTGTTGGGAAATATTTTTGTCGTGCGACCATTTATACAATACTTTCATACTCTATAGTATGAAAGTATTGTATAAATTTATCCGTAGAGGTTATCGGGTGTCTGGGGGTCGTTAGTTGCATCTTGATAATTTAATAAATTATTTGTATAGTGTGGTGGAAGAGCAGAACTCAATCCAGCGTCAAATTGATGTTGGTTCGAGTCCTACTCTCCTGATCTGGCGGCATGGCAAAGCGGTGGAGTGGCGGTCTATCCCGACACTTCGGTCAGGATCCTGATTTGAAATTTTGGAAATGTGGCCAGGTAGCCAAGCAGTAAGGCGAGGGTCTGCAAAACCCTTATACACGGGTGCAAGTCCCGTCCTGGCCTCCACTACAAAATAAGATGGCTTTTGAGAGCTAGATCGTGGGCGGCGCACAGCGCCGCCCACCAATTCGTTGATCAAAAATCGGAAAGTCTAATTCTGGAGTATTTATACAGCCACCCTCGAACGTATTTTAGCAAGAATTTCTGAAAAAAACGGATGATTGCCGCTCGCTTCGCTCGCGGTCGAATAGAGCTGGCAGTCACATCTAACCGATGACACTGCCAGCTCTACTCGACTTGCCCGACTGCTGGATGGACGGCGGAAAAATCTTGGTGTGGACAATTCCTACTTGCCCTAATTTATAATATGAATTAGAATTCATATAAAGGTCGATTTATTACCAAAATAGACAAATCAAAATATGTTGCACTGTACACTCACCAATAAAGATACCGAAAAGTGTTGTTGCGAGAAGCGCGGCGGCAAATTTTACTGCACGCTCGCTGATAAAACGATCGACAAGTGTTGCTGTGAGCCAGCAGGACACTCGGATTGTTGCAAGAGCGAAT
>CAZVIU010000001.1:5055-40452 GCA_964626935.1 uncultured Gammaproteobacteria bacterium | reverse complement strand
TTTATAAGGGCAGTGTCTTTAATATGCTCTAGAGCATAAATTTGATTCCTTAGTTTGGCCGCGCCTTCAAAATCTTCTGCCTTGGCAAATTGTTTCATTTCACGTTTTAGATTGCGCAAAATCTGCTGTTTTTTTCCACGGAAAAATAAAATCAAATTACGAATATTTTTTAGATGGGCTTGGCGTGAAATCGCGCCAAGACAAGCGCCGGGGCAAAGACCGATTTGATAATCAAAACAAGCTTTAGCCTGAATTCTAAATTCTTTATTCTGTATTCTCGTCTGACAAGTTGAGTATGGAAAAATCCTGCGTAAAATGCGTAAGGCTACGCGAATCGAACTAGCCTGCACAAATGGCCCAAATATATATTTTCTATTTATTAAAGCTTTGATTTTGGCTAACTTGTTTATTTTTTGTGATTTAGTAAATGTCCTGGCCGGGACATTTACTTTTAGTTCTTGATCACGCAAAAGAAGCGGCCGAGGGAACTTTTCTTTTGTGAATATCACATATAAAAAAGATTTGTTGTCTTTCTCGCGGACATTAAATTTTGGCTGATATTTTTTGATTAGCTCGGCCTCGCGGATTAACGCTTCAATTACCGTTTTTGACTCTTCAAAATCAATTTTAGTAATTTCTGAAACTAAATTTTTGATGCGAATATCTTGATGATTTTTTTGCCAATATGAAACCACTCGCCGACGCAAATTCCCGGCCTTGCCTATATAAATAATCGTCCCATTCTTATTCTTGAACAAATATATTCCTGGCGTTTGAGGCAAAATTTTAGCGTCTAGCGTATAGCGTTTAGCATTTAGAAATTTCGGTCTTGACATATTTTGATATTTATAGTATTATGTTCACGTCGAGGTCAGTGGTGATCTTGACTACCCCTGATTTGGGGGATAGCTTGTGGCTCCTTACAAAAGGAGGTGCATAATGTCATGGTTCTGGATCGGATGGATTGTATGCGGAGTACTTTCATACGGACTATCTAAGTATAAATTGAAAGAGATTTACAGCAGATATCATGTCGGGTTGCCACACTGGGGTTATTCAAGAGCAGATGAGATAAGCTGCTGGATCGACTTTTCGCTCGGGCCGCTTGTAATAATTATGGAGTTTGTAGGGTTTATTTATTCACGACTCTGCTTCCGCATGCCACGAGAACTCTGCGCCTCTAGACAACATCTGGACCTGAAATAGAGGAGGGACAGCATGAGCTGGTTAGTTATCAGCTACATTGTTTGTGGATTTTTAGCCTATGGTTTAACTAAAGGCTTAATGATACGAGGCGATGAACAGATGGGCGAATCTCCTGTTCTTACAGAAGGCATCGCTATAGGCGCGGGGCTAGTCGGATATCTTGGCTTGTTTGCAGCAATTATAACTAACTTAATATGTACTAGAACGCTTAACTTCAGGTTAACACATCGACGCTCCTCATGAGCGTCTTTTTTATTTCTTATCTTTTCTCAATAACATAAAGAATATTCCTTAATTGAAAACTAGAAATTAGAAATTGAAAATTATGAGCTGCTCAAAACTCTTTTTAGATATCTTCCGGTATACGACGCAGCTCGTCTTGCCACTTCTTCCGGAGTTCCTGCCACCACCACTTCCCCACCCTTGTCTCCCCCATCTGGCCCTAAATCAATAATCCAATCAGCACATTTTATAACATCAAGGTTATGTTCAATCACCACCACCGAATTTCCTAAGCTCACGAGCCGCTGTAAAACTTCAAGTAACTTTTTTACATCTTCAAAATGTAAACCAACGGTTGGTTCGTCAAGCAAGTACAAGCTTCGGCCGCGGCGTTCAGTTATAGGCGACGCCCCAAGTTCAGCCGCTAGCTTTACCCTTTGCGCTTCGCCTCCGGAAAGGGTGGTGGCGCTTTGCCCAAGCTCTAAATATCCAAGTCCAACCTCGCGCAAAATTTTTAATTTGTCGTGAACTGGCGGGATGTCACGGAAAAAAACATCAGCTTCGTCAATGGTCATACGCAAAATTTCAGAAATATTTTTATTTTTATATTTAACCTCTAGTGTTTCTTTATCAAATCTCTTGCCCTCACAAACATCGCATTTCACATAAACTGTTGGCAGGAAATGCATTTCAATGGCTAAACTGCCATGCCCCTCACAGTGTTCACAGCGACCGCCAGGAACATTAAAGCTGAATCGGCCCGGTTTCCAGCCGCGTAAACGCGACTCTTCAGTCATGGTAAAAAGATCGCGAATTTCAGTCCAAACTCCGGTATAGGTCGCTGGATTTGATCGCGGCGTCCGGCCAATTGGCGACTGATCAATCTCTGCTACTCGATCTAAATGTTCAAGACCGAGTAAGGCCTTATGCTTACCCGGGTTTAGGCGCGAGCGATATAATTTCTTAGCCAAGGCTCGATGCAAAACATCATAAACAAGTGTTGATTTTCCTGATCCTGAAACTCCAGTTACGCAAACAAAACGCCGCAGCGGAATTTCTACATTAATACTTTTTAAATTATTTTCTGTCGCGCCAACAATTTTTAGTTTTTCTCGCGATTCTCCCCTTCTCTGTTTCGGCACTTCAATTTTTACTTCGGCGCGTAAGTATTGGAGGGTAAGGGATTGTCTGTTGCCGGTCGTTGCGAGTCCCACTAAAGCGGGGTGTGGCAATCTCTCTCCTTGAGACAAGATCGCCGCGTCGCTCGCTCTGCTCACTCCTCGCGACGACAAAAGACTGGTTGTTTCTCCAGCTACAACGATTTGCCCTCCGGCCCGGCCTGCTCCCGGCCCAAAATCAACCAAATAATCACTTTTACGAATGGTGTCTTCATCGTGTTCAACAACAATAATGGTATTGCCGAGATCGCGCAGCTCTTCCAGTGTTTTAATTAATTTTTCGTTGTCGCGCTGATGAAGACCAATGGTTGGTTCATCTAGCACATAAAGAGTGCCGGTAAGCCGCGAACCAATTTGCGAGGCCAAACGAATTCTTTGCGCTTCGCCGCCGGACAAAGTGCTCGCACGGCGATCAAGCATCAAATAATCCAAGCCAACATCAAACATAAATTTCAAACGGTTGGTAATCTCTCGAAGCGCTGGTGCGGCAATTTTTAAATCTCTCCCATCTCGATCGCTCTTCCAAATTTGAGGAGACGAGCTACCCACTTCCATGCTGTGAAGCATGGAAGTGAAGAAATTATAAGCATCGCCTATAGTCATAGCGGTGATGTCGACAATATTTTTATCTTTGATTAGGACATGCATAGCTTCGTCTTTCAATCGCGCACCGCAACATTTAGGACAAGGTGTTTCTGAAAACAAAAATTCTGTGCCTAAACCATGGCAAGTCTCGCAAGCGCCGTAAGGGCTGTTGAATGAAAAAAATCGCGGTTCAATTTCTGGAAATGAAAAACCATCGTTGGGACAACTGAAGGCAGACGACATCGTCATCTCCAAACAATTATCTAAAATGATAGTTACCACGTTATTTCCGTATTTCAACGCTGTTTCAATGGCTTCATAAAGATGGGTTCGAAAATTTTTATTGCCTTCTAGCGGCCAGCCTAAAGGCACGCGATCAGCCACTAATTCAATGGTGTGGGCCCGGTAACGAGAAAGTACTATGCGATCACGCAAGGATTTTATTTTTCCATCAACGCGTACTTCGCTATATCCGGCATTTAAAAAATCATACAGGAGTTGATGGTATTCCCCTTTTCTGCCACGAACGGCCGGGGCGAGAATGATTATAGAATTTAGAATTTGGAGTTTAGACTTTGGGGGTTGTTTCGTGTTTTCTCGCGAACGAGATCCAGCTTCATGGTAACGCGCTTCATATTTCGAATTTTCAGCTTTGTGAGCTTCAATCTCTTTCCTTATAACAATCTCCACTATCTCGTCGACGGTGAGCTTCTTAATCGGCTTCTTACATAATACACAATGTGGTTTACCTATTCGTGCGAATAACACCCGCAGATAATCATAAACTTCTGTAATGGTGGCAACTGTGGAACGAGGATTAGCGCTCCCTGCTTTTTGATCTATTGAGATAGCTGGCGAAAGTCCTTCAATTTCATCAACATCGGGTTTGTCCATCTTTCCCAAGAATTGCCGCGCATATGCAGAAAGCGATTCAATATATCTACGCTGGCCTTCAGCAAAAATTGTATCAAATGCTAAAGATGATTTGCCCGATCCAGACAAACCAGTAAAAACAATCAATTTATTTTTTGGCAACTCCAGCGAGATGCTCTTAAGATTATGCTCGCGAGCTCCTTTGATTATTATTTTGTCTAGCATACTGCTTTAACAATTTAATCTCGTCTCTAATTAAAGCGGCCAACTCAAACTCCAGTCCTTGCGCCGCCTCCTTCATCTGCAGTTCCTTTTCCCTAATAATCACTTCCACCGGCCGCTTATCAGTTTGTAATTCTATATTTAAAACTTCTTTTCCTTGTTTCAAATTTCGAGCTTCGGATTTCGGATTTATTATCTGCCATTCTTCAAATATGTCATGTATTCTTTTCTTAATGGTTCGAGGCGTAATGCCGTGCCTCTTATTATATTCAAGCTGTAATTTTCTTCTTCTATCTGTTTCATCAAGCGCCCGTTTAATACTGCCAGTAATTTGATCCGCGTATAAAACTACTTCACCGCGGACATTGCGCGCCGCCCGGCCAATAGTTTGGATCAGCGAAGTTTCGCTGCGCAAAAATCCTTCTTTATCAGCATCAAGAATCGCCACCAATGAAACTTCTGGCAAATCCAAACCTTCCCGAAGCAAATTAACACCCACAAGTACATCAAATTTACCTTTTCTAAAATCCATCAGGATTCTGATGCGATCTAATGTGTCAACCTCACTATGCAAATATTCAGTTTTAATCTTTTTAGCTTGTAAAAATTCGGTTAAATCTTCAGCCATTTTTTTGGTTAAGGTTGTTACCAGGACGCGATCACCAATGGCCACCTTTTTTTGCACTCGTTCAATAAGATCATCTACTTGGGTTCTGTTTTCTAACAATCGTGGCCTAGCCATTCCTAATTTTTGATTTTTGGTTTTTGATTTTTGATTTATTGACGTTATTGGCCTCACAATAACCGCTGGATCGACAAGCCCTGTTGGTCTAATGATCTGCTCAACAATCTGCTGACTAACCTTTTTTTCATATATGCTAGGGGTGGCCGAAGTAAAAATTACGCGCTTAGCGTAGCGCTGAAACTCATTAAATTTTAATGGCCGATTGTCAGATGCGCTTGGTAATCTAAATCCGTATTCAATTAAAGTTTTTTTACGCGCCGCATCGCCTTCATACATGCCTCCAAGCTGTGGAACAGTTACGTGCGATTCATCAATCACTATTAAAAAATCATCGGGAAAATATGCAAGCAGGGTATCTCCCGGTTCGCCAGACAAGCGGCGAGATAGATGGCGAGAATAATTTTCAATACCATGGCAAAACCCTACTTGTTCAATCATTTCCAGGTCCATTTTAACGCGCCGTTCTAATCGCTCGGCTTCAAGTAATTTGCCTTGACGCTCAAATAATTTTAATTGTTCGCTAAGTTCAGCGCGAATAGCGTCTAAGGCGGCAGATAATTCATCACGGAGGGTTACAAAATGCCGCGCTGGAAAAAATATCGCCTCGTTTACTTGTTCACGAATTTTACGCGTTAACGGATCAAGAATAAAAATTCTATCAATTTTTTGCGCGGACATTTCTATGCGATAAATCAATTCTTGATTAACAGGCATTATTTCTAGGGCTTGGGCTCGCCAGCGAAAAGTGCCGCGTTTAAGATCGGCATTAGTGCGGCTAAATTGCAAAGCAATCAAGTTATGTAAAATATCAGTGCGAGAAATTATTTGGCCAACTTCTAATTGTTGGGCTATCTTGCGATAAGTAGCTGGCGCGCCCAGACCATAAATACAAGAAACCGAAGCAACAATAATCACATCTTGACGCGTGAGTAAACTTTGCGTGGCCGCGTGACGCAACTTATCAATCTCATCGTTAATCGTGGCTTCTTTTTCTATATAAGTATCAGTTCTTGGCAAATAAGCTTCGGGCTGATAATAATCATAATAAGAAACAAAATAATGCACAGCATTTTGGGGAAAAAGTTCACGGAATTCATTACATAATTGCGCAGCCAGTGTTTTATTATGGGCAATGATCAGGGTTGGTTTCCGCCATGCTTCGATTACATTAGCAATAGAAAAAGTTTTACCTGAACCAGTCACGCCAAGCAGAGTTTGATATTGATTACCCCGAAGTAAACCATCACGTAACTCAGCAATAGCTTTGGGTTGATCACCAGCTGGTTTATATTTTGAGGTTAATTTGAAATCCATGAATTGAAGGCTCTAGGCACTAGGCTTTAGGCTCTAGAAAAAAGTATTAAACTATAAATCACCCCGCGAAGCATTCGTGCTAAGGGGGTGCGCATATTCAATTGTTAACTCAACAGTATCGCAAAAGACTACTTGAGTCAAGACGCTGACTACGAAGATCACGATCAAACACCCAAAGGAGAACAAAAAGACGCTCTTCCAAGCGTCTTACAAACCATCTTGCTAATTATAGTTGGCAGAGTTTGCGTAACTTGCATTCAATCTCTCCGTGCCTAGTGGCATTGTAAAGAAGGAAGCTTCCGCCAGCTCGCATAAGTGACGCGCCGTTTTCAGGCTTATCATCCAGAAGAAGCAGGGCTGGCACCTCAACACCTAACCGCAAAGCACATTCGGTCCAAAACTGTGGATCAGGCTTAGAAACACCAATGGCATGAGAAAGAGCAAAGGTGTCAAATAAATCTAGTACGTGCCCATGATGTTTCACAAAATACTCCCAATGCAGCTCCTGCGTATTAGAGGCAAAGACCATTTTAGTCCTGGTGCGTTTACGAATTTCTCGAAGTAGAGCAATTAACGGCTCATTCAGTTTAGCGATTACTGCTCCCCAAATTCTACGAAATTCTCCGTAAGAAAGACTAACTGGATCAATATCAAAGAAGCGACAAATTTCACGATAAAAATAAAGCGTCGCCATCCCGCTATCAAACCGATCATTTAGTCCCGAATCAAGGTATTCACGATAAATCTCCATAGGATCCGCACCTTGACGAATTGGGTCTCGGGAAAATAACTGCAGCGCACGCATTAACTTTTCTCGCTCGAGCAGGCAAAGCACCTCCCCCATATCAACTAGAAGCGCGGGCATGGTTTCCTCCTTAAAACAGCTAACTCCAACTAATCATAAAAAATAGGCCTTGTCAAGCGGCCGCAATTATGATAATAAATCATTAGTCGCTAAGGAGGAAAAAATGCCCCGCGTAGCTTCAACACCATTTGAAGATTATACTGTCAGGATCGCGCCCATCAACTGGCCAGCAATTTTATCAAAAGGGAAAAGCAAGAAAAAACTTCTAGCTTACATGGATCGCAAGGTTAGGGAGCTAATTGACCGTTTGTGGGCACAGAATAAGGAATATCATGAACAGTGTGAGGGCGCTCGCGCTTGGCTTGATGATTTTATTGATCAGCTTAGCGCGGACGACCCGCAACGAACAAGACTCGGGGTGATATTAGATATTTGGGGGAAATTCGGCATTGATCCAGATTTTTGTGATGTGCATGTTGAGTATATAATTAGTTAAATCCGCCAAGTGGCGGATTTTTTTATTTTTTCATTTCATACATCCATCCATCTTCATGTAATATATGAGCTTATAAATTATGATGCCCTCATTTTACAACTCATATATCACATCTTTTCTCTCAACAACAACTTTCCAGCCTTTTTTCTTAGCTACCACGTATAAGTGGCTATTGGGATTGAAACAAATCGGCTCGGCAACTATTTCCAAAAAACTAATGTCTGATTCCGTATCTCCTACTCCGATTGAGCCTTTCAAAGATAGGTGGTGGGCATCAATAAATGCTTCAACTAAAACCTTTTTATCCAAAATCGGCTCAACAACAATTTTTCCCGTGTAAACGCCATCTTCTACTTCTAGAATCTCGCCGTAGACATGATCAAACTTCCAATATTTATTAAATTCGCGTACGATTTCAATTGATGAACCAGAAATAGCCACTAGCAGATGTGTCTTTCTAATTTTTTTAATTAAATTAGTTGTATAAGTATAAACCCGGTTTTTTTGTTCTTCAATTACTTTGTGGCTAACGCGTAAAATGTCTGATTGTTTTTTACCAATAATGTTATCTTTGAAAACTTTAACCATGGTATCAATATAAACTCGATATGACCCCCGGCGATCAAGCCAAGCTTGTAATTTTGGTTTAATGATTTCATTGGTTTTCTTTGGGAAAATGCCTTCACGTACTAAAGCTAAATGCAGCTGGGTCATAAGAGCGCTTCGAAAAACCGTGCCGTCAATATCAAAAATGGCAATATATTTTTTGTGCTGTTCGTTTGACATAATACTAAAATTAAGGATTAAAAATTTATGCTTTAGGGTTTATTGGTACTATTACATCCGGTTGTATCGGCGGGAGCGTCAGGCCATCTGGCTTGACGCGCTCTTTAAGTAAAAGATAAAACAAACTGAATAAGCCAGCCAACACAAAAAGCAGATTTAACCGATTGGGAAAAATCGTCCAAACCAAGAGAGCGACCAAGGCGCCTAAAATCTTTCCAAAAGCCAAACCCATTTCTCTAAAAATCATTACCTTCATAACTGAAGAATTTTTAGCCTCATCATAGATAATTGACATCAGCGATGTGCCCAAAATATTTCTAGAAATTCTGTAAAGATTATCAAAAATAAAAACTCCGGCCGCATTGCGGATTAAGCTGGCGCCAAACCAAACAAAAGCGGTTAAAATTGACCCAAAACGTTCAATACGCAAGCGCGCATGCTTATCAACAAAATTTCCAATGAGCAAAATGATCAATATGTTGACCAGAGTTGAGGCCGAAATTAAGGCACCGACTCCGAATAAGTTTTTTATAACTGCGGCAATAAAAATCGGCCAAATTATACCGAAGATTAGATCCTCGCTATAACCAATAAAAGCTATTGATTGACGTAGATTTCTTTTTGCAAAAACTTCACGTATCGCTTCTTGGTAAGAAAAATCTACTGGTTGAAATTTTTCTGGAGTAGTTAGCATAGGAATACTGGAAAATAGAATAAAACTGCCGATGATTACGAACAGCGTTTGCCATCCGGCAATTGATATTATCCAGCCGCCAAAAATTGGCCCGAAAATTCCAACACTTGTGAGCACGGCTACTAACAAACCGATTTCTTTTCCTCGTTCGTGACTCTGGCCGAATCTGGCAAAATCAGCGTGAAAACCAGGCCAATATAGACTTTTATAAAATACCGCCGAGATTAAGGCGAGGATTATAAACATTTGGTTATAAGGCATGGCAAATAAAGCAACCAAATAAATAATTAAAAATGGACTTGACCAAGTCATGACATGCTCATAACCATGCAAACGAGCCAGCTTGCCGCCAATTGGCAAAAGTAGGAAATATAATAAATATAAAGCCGCTTGATAAAGAAGAATTTGACCAATGCTTAAACCAATCTTAAGAAAATAAATAGGCTCAAAAATATAAAGAGCTGATAAGGCAAAACGAAGAATAATCGCGGATAAATATAGTTCCTTAAGCTCGCGAGATAAATGATTAGCGAAAAGGTTTTTAAGAAAATGCATGTGGGTACGAACTACGAACTAGCCACGAAAATTACAAACACAAACAAGGTAAAATCATTATGTGGGGTACGAACTACGAACTCCGCCTAAGGTGGACGAAAATTACAAAATAGGATATGGTGAGTGATAGTTCTAGTGTATAATAAAAGACATGACAGTTAAAGTGAATAAATTAAACGCCACTTTATTACTGCTGCGCTTGGCGGCTGGAGGAATATTTATTGTTGAGGGGTATTTTAAGTTATTTGTCCTGCCGCGAGAGACTACGGCTGCATATTTTGCTTCTTTGCATATTCCCTATCCAGATGTTTCCGTTTTAGCCATTGCTTTTTTAGAATTTATTGGCGGCATACTTTTAGTGGTTGGCGCTTCAACTAGAATTATTGCTACTCTTTTTACTCTGGAGATGCTCACGGCAACTTTAGTAGCCAACCTCCCGCATGGGTTTAGCGCGGCCACCGAAGTAACCATGCTTCTTTTTGCCATATCCATCACGCTTGGTATAATGGACGGAGGCACGATTTCCATAGATCAACTATTAAAAGATTCCGACAAATCAAAAATAAAATATCAAAATGTAAAATGATAAATTAAAATCTAAAAATTTTTTATCTTTAATACGTAATTTTGATATTTAATTCAAAGGGTTATGCGGATTCAAAATAGGACTAAAATTTCACTGCTTTTTATGTTGTTGCTATTGCCTCTTACAGCGTGGACGGCTGGTGGCGGCGGTGGCGGCGGCGGATCGTCCGTACCCCCTCCCCCACCTTGTGATGCGGATACTTGGGAATGCACAAGCTGGGCAAGCTGCCAGCTAGATAGTACGCAAGCACGCGTCTGCGTATTAACTTTTGATTGCCCAACTGATATCAGACCAAAACCGCCTACAATCCAAAACTGTACGCCATCATGCGTGGAAGATTTATATTCCTGCACCAACTGGGGTCCATGCGACGCTAACGGTAAACAGCAACGCACCTGTGGCAAAACTGCTGATTGCCCCTTGGTTGAAACAGCTGAGCCCGTAGAAACACAAGCGTGTGAATCATCTGCCCAAGAAAAAAAGCCTGCTCCCGAACCTCCTCCATCTTCTCCTGCCCCCCAAGCCCCAACTAAACCACAAAAAACCGAACCATGTAAACAAGATAAATATGAATGTGACGACTGGACACAATGTAATCAAAATGGTCTAGAAACACGGATTTGCAAGATGACTGTAAATTGTCCAAACATCTCCACTACTAAACCAGAGGAAACTCGTGTTTGTCCGGGTTTACGCTGTGGTCATTTGCCTAAACTTGATGAACGAATTTCCTGCCGTTTGCGCCTAACTGACGAAGAGCTAGCCAAGGAGTTCAAAATTCTTTACGCGCCTGAAGCCTGCAAATCAATTAAAGATCAGGAAGAAAAACTTGAATGTATCAGGCTTTATCAAGAATTTGGGCCTTGCTGGCAAATATCTGTTGGTAATGCCCGCAATGCTTGCGCCAAGAAAACAATTGGCCTTGATAATATCAAACAAAAAAAATTAGAGTGTATAAAATTAAAAAATAATGAACGTAAACAATGTTTAGATGAACTAAAAGAAAAAGTACAGTATATGATTGTCTTCCGAATGTATGATCTTGAGGTGCGCGCCGAAACCTTGCTCTTGCGTGATTTAGTTACGTATGAAGCAGTTACTAATTTAGAAACATTTATAGAAACTAAAAAGGCTGAGATGTACGCAACACTTGATACTACGCAGTGGAAAAAGATTATTCAGAAAGTACAAGAAAGGTGGCGAGAATTTATTAAGACGGCAAAACCGCTACTCCGCTAACCACTAAGATAATAGTTTTAAAATTTAAACTAATAAACTTGAATTAAACGATGCGTAAAATATTACTAACAATTTTATTTATTATAATTATTGCTGTTGTGGCTTGGTGGCTGGTTTTAACATTAAAAGAATCCAGTATATCAAAAATGCAAGTTCCGCCAGCAAAACCTTATTCCCCTATCACCACGCCACCGCCAGACACAGCCCTAGATTTATCACAAGATAATCTAAATGAGGCAATAAGTGAGATCGAGGCGCTAGAATAACTATGAGTATAGGACTTAAAATAGCGGTAAGTATAGAAAACTGCGTTCTTTTATAATTTATAGTTCAAAATTTTGGCAGTAAAAACTAAAAACGACGTAAATTTACGTCGTTTTAAATTTCCTCCATAAAAGCAGCAGCCCCCCTAAAATCATCACTGCCCCAGAACTAATCCAAGCGGCCTCAAGCGAAATATGGCGCGCGACTAAACCGCTTACAACTAAACCAGCCACGCCAGCCAAGTGTCGTACTAATGACTCAATTGAAAGAACTGTTGCCCTAATAGTCTTATCATCAATCTGCTCATTCAAGTAAGCATCTTTTAAGGGATTAATTCCGCCACGAAAAAATTGCTGCATCCAAAAAATAATTAATGACAAACTCAAGACTGAACTAAGAGGGGTTGCGGCTATGCCAATACCGCAAGCCACTAAAATCAATATCAGGACTAAATCGGTTTTGCCGCCAAAATACCTTAGCGTCAAGCCAGGTATGAATCTCGCACCACAGAAGAGCGCAATACCAATGCCGCACCAAACCCAACCATTGCCACTGACCGATCCGTAAAAACGTCCGAAATAAATTTGCCATTGCATATTAGGCGCCATCACTCCAAAAAACAAAAAGGCTGCAAAAATTATTACCAAATGTACTGACGACTTACTCCGGACATAACGAACTCCGTAAATCCCAGTTCTAACCATCTCTTTTAAGACATTGCCAATATTCTTGACGATCGGCGTAAAATGTTCTTCTCTCATCCATAATAGTGTTATTGGAGCAAGCATAAATATGGCTACTGCTGATATAAGCCAGGGCAAAGCAATATCGCGCAAACCAAGATAAGCGCCAAGCAAGCCACCCAAAATACTGCCTAAATACTCTAGTTGGCTACGACGAGAAAAAATTAATTTTATGTAATCATCACCGCTTCCGTAGGACTTCAATTCATCAACCATCCAAGCGTCAAAAGCGCCGCTTTGAAAAGTTAAGCCAAGTGCCGCTAGTACTTCACCAGCAACGCATCCACTAAAAGAATTTGCCTTAGAGTAAATTAATAACCCCGAACCATAAAAACCAATGGCTAGCATAAATGAAACTTTTCGTCCAAAAACATCAGCTACGATTCCGGTTGGCACTTCAAACAAGGCCACAGCAATAAAATAAATTGCGTTAACTAAATTGGCTTCAAATAAGTCTAGCCCTCTATCGCGCAAAAATATCGCGTAAATTGTGAAATGGAGAGCCGTAACCAACCGCCATAAAAATTCCAAGGCCAGATAACAACTAACCGTTGTTTTCATCTTGTCCTCCGTTCCAGATTATTGGAGCTAAGCTCCAATAAATATCATTTTTAAGGTGCAAAAAACACCTTGGCTTGTCTTGCCAAGGTGTTTTTACTATAAATTATGAGGTTTTATCTCTCTAAATTTAAAGCAAAGATACCGCGGCAAAACAAACCAAAGCTAGACACATTATCTGTGCCAATTGATGCGGGGTGCATTTTCTTACAAAGTCTTTGCATGCTTACGCAATAAAAATCCGCCTAAGCAGATTATCTTCGTCCACCCAAAACGAAAGAATATCAAAAGCATGTCATCTCCGTCCACCCAAAACGAAAAAATATCAAATGTAACGATCGTTACATTTGATATTTTAATGTTTTAAAGATTCGGAGGGGCGGATAACCAACCCACCTTAGGACTCGCCTTAAGCGGAAGCGGAGAGTAGAAATGAAAAAAAGACCGTTAAGTGACGGTCTTAGTCAGATATTCATAATTTTTGCTCGAAATTTACGTCTTTTGTAACGAAAAATTTTATTGTACAGGAGGTCTCTTCTGGTTCTAGACACTGATCATTAGAACAGTGGCCTGCGGGGCACTTAATCCAGTTGCAACTTAGGCAAAGCTCATCAAAGCGATCATCAAGCGGCGCTCCACAACCGCTTCGGCAATGAGCCGCGCGCCAGCGTGCGCCACAAGCAAGGCATCCTAAATTAACTCTTTGCTCGCTTCCTTCTCTTAAGGGCACCGGAATGTAGTCAGCTACTGTGCCGCAAAAACAATACTCTTGTTTAACTACCAAGCGCTGGTTACGGTCATCTATTAGAACACATTCTTTTTCAAATCTAGTACACCTTTCAACTAATTCAACTAGTGTTGGGTGACGAGGATCTTTTGATCGTTGACTAAAACCCCTAATTGTCGCCATAACAAATTTCATGCGCATCTGACACACTAAACAACCTTCCACATGTGTCTTGACTTCATCCGATGAATTTACGTCAAGAGCAAAAGCTAGTACGCGATACCGCCAATCACAACGGGTCATCTTCCTGCCTCCTTGTCTTGTTTAATTTTAAGGATGCAACCAGTTTAGCATAAAAAAACTTCGGGGTCAAGCGGGGGTATTCAAAATAGATAAAATCATTCCTAAGACGCTCCAATCAACTAGATTTTTACGTAAAATTTCCTCAAGCGTTTTAATTTCAACATAGGTTCTTTCACCAGTCAAATCAGCTAAATTAGCGCCATGCGCCACGCCAGCTTGCCCAGCAAGAAAATCAAGTTCTTCATAAGTTAGTTCAGCAGAAAAAAGACTAGCCTTGTGAGCAGAAAAAGTTCCAGCTAACTGACGACTACTGTGTGGCGCTAAACGCGATGAATTAATCCATAGTCCTGTTTCTTCATAAACCTCTTCCGAAGCAATCTCGCTGGGACTTAACTCTAGGTTTGACGACGAACCACTGGGTAATTCGTGAATAAAACCATCTGGGGTTGCTCCCGAACTACGAAACTCTTGAACTAGCACAACTAAACTTTTCATAATCTCTGGCATTCGACGATATAGTAAAACACTAGAGATGTTCGGTCTTGATATGACGGTTTCATTAGTTTTATAACGACCTTCAGCGCTTACAAATATATGCGCATGAAGCGCCCAAGCATAAACAAACTGACGCCTTGGTCCAACTCTTTTTACCCATTCAAGACGCGCCCACTCTAAACGATTGCCGGCCTGCTTTAACGCTTGATACCAAGACTGAAACGAAGGCGTTTGCCAAATATAAAACGGAACAAACCGTTCACCACCGCGACGTTCTGCTCCACTGCCTACGAATTTAATCGCTTCATCAATAGTTGCCAAAAGCGTTTCGGCCTGTGGAATCATAAATTTCCTAGCGCAATATCGCAGATAATCATTCTTTGGGGAATTTGATGGCGCGCCAAAAATTACTTTTCCTGAATCCATCCACCAACCAAATTCAATATTAGTGGTGAAGGCTGGCATCATCTCAAGGTCCCGAGGCACCCAAAAAAGAATATAATCAGCCATATCAAGCATGCGGTGTTCCCAACCAGCTTGACTATCATAAGATGGTTTTAAACCGCCATCACGATTCTCTGGCACAAAAACAACGCCGTCAAAACCAGCTTGTTCTAAGAAACGTATGGCCTCTGGTCGCCAAGATTGTACATCAGCCGAACGTGGTGTCGGGCCGGCTAAAAATAACGATTTGGTAAAACTATCTGGTGGATCCTCGCCTGTGAAGACTGGATGCATCTTTGCCTCTCCTCTCTTAGGAAGCCCGGCTTCCTTTTTCGCTTTTTTTACAATACTTTCATACTATATAGTATGAAAGTATTGTTTGGTTTTAAAAACATTTTCAAAGAACTGGTTCTTCACAAGAGGTGTCAAAATAAAAATTTTAACAACTCTACGAAAGAAGCCCGCCTAAATTTTGCATTGCAAAACTTGAGCGGGCAAATTTATATTATATGTTTTCTGGCGCTTGGGCTAAATCTCTAAGCCAGGTACTAGCATCCATATCAGCTGGCATGCGCCAATCACCACGAGGCGAAATAGCCGCCCCGCCAACCTTTGGTCCAATCGGTAGACAACTGCGCTTTAACTGACTGCGAAAAAATCGTTCAAAAAAAACTCTCGCCCACTTCTTAATTTCCGCAAACTTATATTTAGTTTGCCAAGCCTCATAACTCATTCTGACAATTCGTACTGGCGCGAGACCAAATCGCACAAAATAGTAACCAAAAAAATCGTGCAGTTCATAAGGCCCAAGGTTTTCTTCGGTTTTTTGAACAATCTGACCATCGTTATGACGCAAAAGCTCTGGAGAAATTGGTGTAGCCAAAATATCAAGCAAGGCCTCACGCACCCTAAGCTCGTCCTTAAAAACTTCATCAGCGCTCCAACGAATTAGATACGAAATCAGAGTTTTGGGCACGCCAGCATTAACCCCATAATGGGCGGCATGATCGCCAAACATAGTGCACCAACCAAGCATAAGCTCGGAAAGATCACCAGTTCCAAGATCAATACCCTGCTCCCGACAAGCTATGGCTAGTTCAAAAATCTTACGCGTCCAAGCCTGAACATTTTCAAAAGTTAGGTCTTCAACATTTGAATCCTGTCCAAGATCGCGGAAAATTTGTTCCACAACTGGCGTAATCTTAATCTCTCGAAAGGTCGCGCCAAGGGCAGTAACAAGAGCGCAAGCGTTATGATAAGTGCGTCCGGTTGTGCCAAAACCCGGCATAGTCAAGGCAATGATGTTTGGGCGCGGCAAATGTAAAAGATCCATGGCGCGAGCGGCAACTAAAAGCGCTTGTGTTGAATCTTGTCCGCCAGAAACTCCAATGACCACGCGCTGCATATCCGGCGGCAATTGCTTTAACCACCGCGCTAGACTTGTCGCTTGAATCATGAAAGTTTCGCGACATCGTTCATTGCGATAAGCTGGATTGGATGGCACAAATGGATACTGATCAATTTTACGCCTGAATTTATGAAAGACTTTTGAATCGTCTGTGGTGCCGAGCCCTTCATCAAAATAAACTTCACGGAAGTCCGTCCGATTATCACGCGCGTTTTGCCAAAACGATGTCTGGCGCATGCGTTCCCCTAGAAGCAAAGCAAGATCAACATCTTGAATAATGTACGTACCACCGAGCGCAAATCGCTCCGAACGCGCAAGCAGAATACCGCGTTCAGTAATAATGCCATGGCCATCCCAAGCTAAATCAGAAGTTGATTCACCAAAACCAGCCGCGCTATACATCTGTACAGCATTATTTCTGCCAGATGAAGCGCAAGCCAGCACCTCGCGATATTCATATTTGCCAATGGTCACATTTGAGGCTGAAAGATTGGCCAAAATAGTGGCGCCAGCTAAAGCCGCGCGCGTTCCTGGCGGAATCGGCACCCAAAGATCTTCACAAATATCTGTGTGTAGAATAAAGTTTGGAATATTTCGGGCGCAAATTAGAATATCTGTGCCAAAAGGAACGTCTTGATTTGACAATCTAACCGACGTGGTCAGAGCTTCAGCCGCGCTAGCAAAATGACGGCCTTCATAAAATTCACGATAGTTGGGCGGATAAGCCTTGGGCACAACTGCTAAAATTTTTCCACGCAGAATTGTTATGGCACAGTTAAAAAGTAATCCCCGAATTTGTAATGGCAGACCAACACTAATTAACATATTCCACCCAGCAGTTTTATCCAAAAACAGTTTCAAGGCGTCAAGCGCCTCGCCAAGCAAAGCTTGTGAATGAAATAAATCGCCGCAACTATAGCCAGTAAGTCCAAGCTCTGGCGCTAGCGCGTACATCGCACCCTGCCGATAAACACTCTCTAATTCTTCAAGATGCGCGTGAACATTTTCAAACGGTTTACCGAGATGCACGCGCGGAATTACAACAGCCACACGGGCAAATCCATGATTACGAACATCCAAAAACTCCTCGCGAGTCATTGGCACTTTTTCCTCCTTTGTTGTTTTCATCTGTTGTTTAGATGATCTCATTTTAAAGAACACCGGTGTTCTTCTCTAAGCAACCAACAAAATGTTCGTTGCTCGGAAAGAATCCCCACGAAACGTGGGGCGTATGTATGATAGTAAAATTTACAACTTGCATCAATATTTACACTCAACATATTTTCGGGAATCATTATAGCCAAAGATTTGCCTGAAACGTTGGATGTCTTCTAGATCGCCAATTGCCTTAGCCGGATTGTCAGAAAGCTTAACAGTGCCGAAACCGTTAGCTTCCACCGCCTTTATAACAAGTGACAACGCGGGAAATCCAAGGTCATTGGTTAGGTTAGTTCCCCAACCGAATACAATCTTGATTCTATCCTTGAAGTGTTCCCAAATCTTCACAATCGCCTCTACATCCAAACCGTCACTGAAAACAATAACTTTAGTGCGCGGATCAATTAAGTGCCTCTTGTAGAACTCAATGGCTTTTTCGCCAAACTCAATCGGATCGCCTGAATCCTGCCGCAGACCCCGCCAAATACGCGCCTGCTCTACTGTCATGTCCTCGAAGAAAAACTTACTTCCAAATGTATCGGTGAGCGCAACGGAAAGCGATTCACCAAATTCCTTCCACCAATCTTGCAAAACTCTGTTATGCGAGGAGCGAATCTCGTCATCGCTTCCATGCATGATACCCGAATAGATCATAAACATTTCGTGCGCAAATGTGCCGATGGGTCGCAAACCAAAAAGCTTGGCCAAGTACACATTTGAGGTTCCGATAAACTGTGTTCTCGGCAACTCTCGCGCAAGAGTCATTACCACATATTCCTGCCACTTGCGACTAAAAGCGCGCCGATTACCAAACTCGCAGAACACAATTTCAGGCTGCGCCTTAAGAATTGCGATTTTTTCTGCAAGCCTACGCCTACCGCTCTCAAACACTGCCTCGCGACCAGCATCTGTCATCTTCTCAAGTATCGCACGATAATACAGTTCATTGATGACGGAGAGCGCAAGCGTTTCCCACCAAATCGTTATGCTCCATGAACCGGAGAAAGTCAATTCAAAGCTTCCATCAACGATCCGCAATGAATACGGCGGAAGTTCAACCGTAAAAAGAAACTGCAAAAATTCTTCTGGAAAAACCTTTAGCGTTCGAAGATATGCAATCTCGTCTTCGGCGAATCGCAGGGTGCGAATGTGATCAAGTTCGGCCCGAAGATCTTCCTCTTGGATAATCTCGGCCAAGCGAACTCGTTTCGTTCGATTCTTGAACGCGAATGTTACGGGAACATCGCGCCATAGTCGCCATACCACAAGTCCCATCGTGAACTTATAGAAATCTACCTCAAGAAGCGACCTGATGATCGGCTGGTCTTTCATTTTTCTCTCCTTTTTTCAAAGCATGCCCCGTACCACCACAAAGCGTCTGGTGCTAGATTCGGTTTTAAAAATTTCTCAAAGAACAAAGATTTATTACCAACCTGATAGCAACTCTTTGGTCTTTAAAAAGTTCGCGTAACCCCGTTACACAAAACGTAACGGGGTTACGCGAAAAAAATTACAGACAAACGATGCCGGCAGCACGCATTTCAGCGACTGCTTTCGCTTCGTCATCCGGATTCACATTCACCGCGCGGCATGCTTCAAGCGCGACCACCACATTAAATTCAGCTTTCTTAGCATCAAGCGCAGTAGCCTTCACGCAATAATCTGTTGCCAGACCACCCAAAAATACCGTATTAATTCCTAACGCGCGAAGTAAAGCATCAAGTCCTGTGCTATCAAATGCGCTATACGCATCTCGATCAGGCTGGGTTGCCTTACGCACAATTAGCGAAATGAAACACTGATCAAGCTCATCGCGCAAATTAGCGCCTTGTGTACCTCGCACACAATGATGCGGCCAAAGACCACCCCGATCCTTAAAGGAGCAGTGATCTTCCGGGTGCCAATCTTGTGATGCAAAAACAAAAGCCCAAGGATAATTCTTCATCAAACTATTCAACGGCGCGACTACTTCATCGCCTCGGGTTACGGCCAGCGCGCCACCAGGCGTAAAATCATACTGTACATCTACAAGACCAAACGCTGATCTTGATAGATCAAGTTGATATTCTTTATACAATGCTGCTCGCGGCCATCGAGCTTGCGGCTCTTTAAGCCCGTTTTCGCTCATGCCTACCCTCCTACAAACTCTTGCTTTACTTTGGTAACCTATAGGCCTTTTCTACCGTCCCACCAACATTAGTCGGGCGGCTGGCGGTTTTTGTCAAAGCGAAACGTCGAACAAATGACCTTACTCTATTTTTACGCCCATGTCAATACCCCAAATCAAACTAAGAGTTATAACTTATCCTCTGCTCCCAATTGCCTATGCAACTCACGAATTTCCGTAGCCGACCTAACTTCGTATTCTCGACCATCTGGACCCCTATAAATAAATGACGGCCGATCATGCAAACAAAAAGTAAATCCAGCCATTTCAATATACCGCAAGAAATCGGCTGATGGCTGATCAGCTGTGAAATATAAATTATCGGTTTCATTAGTCAGCTTACAGGTTTCTTTAAGATGTTGCGGCCAACGTGGCAGATTATGAATATCAGGAAGTTCAATAATTTCATATCGGCCCTTGTCCCAGCCGGCTACTTCTAGCGCTCGGACAATGCGCCGACGTCGTTCCTCTACCGGTAAAGGCTCAACGTATTGTGTTGATCCAATCACGACCCTCACTTGATCGCACTGATCATAAGCAGTCTGCATTAATCGTACATGCCCCGGATGCAATGGCTGAAATCGACCAACCACAACACCGATTTTTGGTTTTTGATCCATGGCTTTCTCCTTCCTTGCTTAAAATCACATACGCCTTATCTAAAGAGCTCTTCTCCAAGACCGCGAGAAGTTACGATCTCGGAAAAAGCCCCCATCTACTAAAAAGATGGGGATTGTACTTTAGCGCCTCTGTTTTTTATTCGAAGCGAAACATCGAACAAATTATTACCTTCGTTGTTTCACGCCAAAAATCTTTTGTGAAAGTCGAGTAAAATAATTCCAACCGGGCACATAAAGCAGAGAAAAGTCCTTTCCTTGTTTAAGGGAAACAGCCACTTCTTCTATATCGTTCCAGCCGCTTGTGTCAATACTGCACCGTGCTGGCCTTTTTTTCGTCTCAAGCACGCGAATAATTACTCTGGCATCAGGTGATAGAATCATCGGCTTTGTCAAGTTGGCAAATTCGGCTGAAATTTGCGGCGCAATTGGCGTCAAGGTAAAACACTTAAGGCGGTGATCAACTGGCGAGCCGCCGGCTGACAAGGTGTAAGCAGTTGATCCAGCAGGCGTGCCTAAAATTATGCCGTCACCAGAAAAAACTGGTAGAGTGACTTCGTCAATCACGATCTCAAGCCGCACAGCTTGATCAGAATCAAAATATCTAACGACAACATCGTTGGCAGCATAACGAACAAATTTCTCTCCAGCTATAAGTTTAATCTCCGCACGCAAGAGCGGATGAGTTACAACTTTAAACGAATTCGACCGGATTAAATCTACAACTTGACTGACAATCTCGTTAGGCACGAGTCCGCCAAAGTCATTCATCATAAAACCAACTGTCCCCAGATTAATACCAAAGTAACCGCGAGCATGACCCAAGGTACGTTGCACAGTTTCTAGTAAAAACCCATCACCGCCGCAAACGATCATAATATAATCACGGCTATCTTCTCCTACCACTTCAAAATCTGGAACCCCGGCAAATTTCCTTAGCAAAACATTTTTAAAAACTTCCGCCGGCGCTGTTTTCACTGTGGCTATGGCTACTTTGGTTTTCACCTCTCCTCTCCTTTCTCGCACCTAGGTATGAAATTTATCAATGTACTTAGACTTTTTAGCGCTTAATTACTGTGTTTCGTAACAAAAGATTGTTCTATAAAATCTCAGTGTTATTTATACACTAACACAATGACTTATCCACTGTCAAGTCACCTCCACCAACACCGATTTTATTGTCCTAAATCTATAAAGCTTGGCTGGTCGATGCTGTCCTTGACTGTTTTTGCCAGTGTATTTCAAAAGTTCTAAATCCTTAACTCTTTTTCTAAAATTACGCTTGTCAATTTTCCTACCCAAAATAATTTCATAAACTTTTTGCAAATCCCCCAATGAAAAGGCTCGAGGCAGCAAACTCCAAGCTACGTTTGAATATTGAAGTTTGGCGCGCAGTCGACGAAGCGCGTACCGAGAAATTTTAGTGTGATCGTAAGCAAGGTGCGGGAGTTTGCTAACTGGCCACAGTCTAACATCCAGATATTTCGCTCCGGGCTTAAGTCTTTTCGGTTCTTGGATTAATGCAAAATAAGCAACTGAAACCACGCGGCCAAAAGGATCCCGCCTAAGCTCGCCAAAAGTATAGAGCTGTTCTAGATAAACATTCCTTAGACCAGTTTTTTCATACAGTTCTCGGTGCGCCGCTTGATCTAGTGTTTCGGTCTTTTTGATAAGTCCTCCGGGAAATGCCCAAAAACGATAAAACGGCTTCTTTTTCATTTGAATTAGAAGCGTTTGTAGTTTACCGTCGCGAATAGCAAAGATGACTATATCAACAGCAACTTTTATGTCTTGATATTTCTTCATGTGTTGATGATACACTATCAATTAAAGCTCAACTTGTCAACTTCATTCCTCTGGACATAATCATGGCATTCTGGTAATATAAACCATGTAAAACTTTGGTTCTTTATAAACAAACAACGCAAGGAGGAAATATGATTTGGGCATGGCTTCCTCTTGTAGCCTTTGTAATTGGTGGATTTACGACCTATTTTTACATACGATGGATGAAAAAGAAAGATTTAAAACCTATCTGGCAGTATAAATATGAGGATGGAGAACTGGTTGGTATTTCAATACAGGTCGGAACGTTCCTTGATAAAGAATGGGGATTATTAAACTATCGGCAGTTTCCAAAATCTAGCGGTGGTTATGGAGAAGTTGCGAGCTTGCAAACTTACGCCGGACTTTTAATGATCACTGCCGAACGTCAAACTGAAATAAGTTGGAAAATTACAGGAATTGAGTGGCGAAGTGTGACAGTCAGCGAAATCCTTACTGAAAGATCTATTGAGTTAGGTAGAAATAGCGGCCTGATTGAACGTGCCAAAAATATTTTACAAAAAGCACACGCGCATTTCGAAATAGCAAAGAAATCTATAAATGAAAGATTCACCAAAAACTAAACCCTATCATTCTGACAGGGTTTTTATTTTTAATGCTTTCATGCTCTCGTGCTCTCGTGCTTTCGTGCTAACTACCAGTACCACCGCAAATCAAAAGTTAAATGTACAGCGCCTAAAGAGTCAAGATAAATATCTTTTAGGAAATTGGCGTGGTTTAGGGCTTTGGCGGCTGGATCTTCAATCGGAATGCTCCAAAGCATTGGCGGACCCAAGGGTGGACCACTACCTGTTCCTTCATCTTCAGCAATTGCTGTTTGTTGATCATATTTACCGTCTTTAACATCGGGCATGACTTGGAAATAATTTGGGAACATCCAGCGCGCGCCTAGAGAAACCATTAAGCCTTGATATAGAAAAACATCTACTCCCCCGCCAAAGATAAAATCAAATGAGCGTTTCACATCCTGCCGCGTAAAAAATAAATCATGGAATGGTAGATAAATTCCCGGATCAATCAAGTGCAAAGAAAATCTATCAAATCTTAAAAGATGGAACTTGAAATCTAGAACCAAGCTTTTCCCGACTTCAGCGCCAAGCTCGAGCATGGTATACTTAGGCGCGCGTAAATGAATATTGGGTTTCAGTGTATCAATAATCCTCGCTTGGTCACTGAAAACTCGATCATATCCCAAGCCCAGACCAAAATTTTTATCCGCGCTGGCTGACTTTGCCAAGATAAGCAAGGTGCCTGCAACAATGCCAGCTTTTCTCATTCACCATCCTCCTATTAAAGAACTTAACCATAGCTTTGAAAAAAGTCAATAAGCCCTGATTAATGATCGGGGTTCGGGCCCGATCAGAATATTGAAAAAAGGTCTATAGTATGTTTTACTATAATTAGTGTATAGCAAGGCAGGCCCATGCCGCGTGCCAAGCGAATAAAAAGAGTGCTCGTTTACAATTTAACAAATCAGCGACTTCGGGTTTATTTTAAATCTATCCCCATCTGGAAGCTACGAATTGTGGTTCTAGAATTCCCGGAAGAAGACTGGCATCTTAATTTTTTACATAATCAAACTATAATTGAACCACGAACGGGTTTCCCAATCAAGCTCATCGGTAACTGGGAAGGGTTCAATGGCATAGTTATAGATGTCAGTCGCGTCAAAGGTATCTGTCTGAAATCTGAAGAAACAACTGATGAAAAAGCTGGCGAACATATTGTTAAAATCACACAATTAATAAATTAGCAACGGTTGGAATTAAAGTTACTGATTAGTTGTTGGCAGTTGGTAATTGGTTTTTGTGTCAGGAGGAGACAACATGGCTGACGAAATCTATGTTCATAATAATGCTGGGGTCTTGGTGCAGCTTAGATTAACTCAAGACACAGAAAATCCGTTTGAAAGTATTTTGGAGATTTCGCCTTCAAAATTTAAAATGAGCCCGCCAAAAACCCATAAAGTAATCTTACAAACATCGCTGAAATCCAGAAACAAGGCTGTTTATCTGCCCCTGCCTCATAGAAGCAATATTACTTTTAAATTACTAAAACCGCTCAAGGCCAGATTATATCAAGACAGTGATGATGATCATATAATTGAACTTTACTTAACTAATTAAGAATCAATATTTTTTCTGCCCCTGACTAGATCAGGGGTTTTTATTATGCTATGATCAAGTCATGCGTTATTTACCAAAAACTGATGCTAAAATTAATCAACTTATTAATAAAGAACTTGCTCGTCAAAACCACGAGCTATCTTTAATTGCTTCAGAAAATTATGTATCGCGCGCTGTGCTAGAGGCTTTAGGCACGCCGCTGACTAATAAATATTCAGAAGGCTATCCAGGCAAAAGATATTACGACGGCAATGAATTTATTGACAAGATTGAACTTTTGGCGCAAGAGCGAGCTAAAAAACTTTTCGAAGTAAGTCATGCTAATGTTCAACCCTATTCTGGCTCGCCAGCTAATCAAGCAGTCTGTTTTGCCTTACTTGCGCCTGGTGAAAAACTAATGGGTTTGCATTTGTTCTACGGCGGCCATCTAACTCATGGTTGGAAAGTTAATTTTTCCGGCGTTTACTATAACGCAGTTCAATATGTTACCGGCAAAGACGGCTGGCTGGATTATAATGCTTTGGAAAAGCAAGCGTTAATCGAAAAACCGCGCCTGATTTTTGTTGGCGCTACTGCTTATCCGCGCATTTTTGACTGGGCGGCACTCGCTAGCATTGCTAAAACTGTCGATGCCTATTTAGTTGCCGATATCTCCCACGTTGCCGGACTAATTATTGCCGGCGTCCATCCGTCTCCGGCAAAATACGCTGATGTCATTACAACAACCACTCATAAAACTTTGCGCGGGCCGCGCGGCGCTATGATTTTATGTAATGGCGAGCCATCAAATCCCCTGCTTGCGCCGCCAGAACGAACACCTAAATATTTGCCAACAATGATTGATCGCGCGGTTTTTCCCGGGCTTCAGGGCGGACCGCATAATCATCAAACTGCAGCCATTGCCGTGGCTTTGGCCGAAGCAGCTAAACCTGCTTTTCGCAAATACGGTGAGCAGATTGTTAAAAATGCCCGCGTCTTAGCCAATGAACTCCTCGCTCACGGATTACGTTTGGTCACCGGCGGCACTGATAATCATCTGATTCTCGCTGATGTCACTTCTGTTGGTTTAACTGGCAAAGAAGCTGAAAATCTTCTTGCTCAAGCTGGTATTACTGTTAATAAAAATACAATCCCTTTTGACAGCCGCAAACCATTTGATCCTTCGGGCATAAGACTAGGCACGCCAGCCTTGACTACTCGCGGAATGAAAGAAGGTGAACTGTGTCTAATTGGAAAAATAATTGCGCAAATACTTCAAAATCCTAAATCAGATACGGTCTTACAAAAATCTAAAAAAGTAATGAAAGAATTAACAGCTGAATTTCCGGTTTATCCCGCACCCTTCTCCTAATACCACAGAAAGGTGCGGGACTTTTAAACCTCATTAATTTAATGGGAACATTTAAAATAATAAAATCGTCCACCGCAGGCGGACGATTTTTTATCGTACAAGATATTCACGATCGTGAATATCTTTATTTGTTCAAAAAGACAAGAGCGCGTTTGGAGGAATAAAAATTGTTTAACCAATCAGATAAGGCACGGGCGTGATCAAAGGCAATAAATTCCCGGTCAACAATATCTTTAATATCCAACCACTTCAAATCTTTTTGTTCAGTCGTATCATTGAGTGTGCCGTCAACTACAACGCTGGAAAAAGCTATGCTGACACTCGGACGAATGTGCGCTGGTTCTTTCGTAGCTTCAGCAAAAAACATATTATTGCCACCTATTCGGCGCAATCTGTGCCTAAATCGCTCTGGGCCGTAAATACCAACAAATCCAGTCAGTTGAACTTTGAGCCCGGTTTCTTCTTTAGTTTCGCGTACAGCCGCACTTTGAGCATCTTCATCAGTTGGATCAACATATCCTCCAAACATCAGCGTCAAATAACCTTTCCACGGATCATCACGTCTTAGGCCAGTCAAAATCTTCCCATCATCTGGTCGAAAAACAATGGCGTCAACGCTAACATAAGCAGTTGGATATTTTAGCGGCGGAAAATTTCCAAAGTCCATACTTGCCTCCTTAACGGCTTGGTAAAAACGGATCGGGATAAACTGGACCGCCTTCTAATACTTTTTGAACTTCAAGCTCTTTTCTAAATCGTCCAAGCAATTCATCGGCTTTGCGAAAAATTTCTGCTGTACGCGGCCAACTTCGTTTATACTGAAAATTAAAGGCGAGAACGCGGTCAGCTTGGCCATCATGATTGTCGTCTTTAATTTCAATCCAGCGGAAATATTGGCGACGGTCGTCTCTCGCAAGATAATTAATTCTTAACCACTCGTGTCCTCTTTTTAAAGATACAACGTAACAAACATTGGTTAGTTCTTTAAAAACTCTAACTCCTGACGCGCAAATATCAACACGGTTTCCGCCATCTCGCCAGATAACTTGCGCGCTAGAGTCTGGTAATTCAGCTAATACATTACTTTCGCTAAACATCAAAAAACTTATGAAAAGAACAATGGTCCTGCCTTGATTCATGTCTTCCTCCTATAGCAGATTTAGCATAAAAGGGCGGCTAAGTCAACAGTCAAAGTATAAGTTTTGCTGTAACAAAATAAACCACCAGACTTAGAACATCTTGAACAACCGTGGCAAATGGTCCAGCGCCAATGGCCGGATCTTTGTGCGCGCGGTAAAGAATCCAGGAAATCAAAATTGCCACTGTCCCAGCCAAAACGACATTGATGGCCATGGCCAGTCCAACAACTAGAGCAACTTCTTTTTGGCCCCAAATTAAACTAAAAATCATAATGATTGCGCCAAGGATGGCGCCAAGAACAACATCTACTGAAACCTCCTTTAAAATATAACGCTTAAGAGAAAATTTCTTAATTGCTAAAGCCCTTATAAAAAGTGTTTGCGTTTGCGTGCCAATGGCGTCCGACATATAAACAATCACCGGAATAAAAAAAGCTAGAGCCAATATCTTGGACAGCTCTTCTTGAAATTGACTGACAATTAGAGTTGCCAAAAAACCGCCCCCGAGTCCTAAAATTAACCATGGTAACCGGATACGCAGGAGATGCCCGACGCGGTCAAAAAGCATTTCCATAATATGTTTTTGTTCAAGGATTTTAATGCCGCCTAATCGCAAAAGGTCTTCAATATGATCTTTGTGCAGTGTGTGTAAAATTGTATCAGTACCAATAACTCCTAAAAACTTTCCAAGGCTATCGGTAATTGGGACAGCCTTGATGCCGTGCCGAATAGCTAGAGCCGCGGCTTGTTCAGTGGTTCCATTAGAATGTAAAACAACTGGGTTTGCCTGCATAATCTCCGAGACTACTACCTCCTTTTTTGCTCTAAGCAATTCTTTAATCGAAAGTACGCCAACAAGTTTCTCGTGATCCACTACATAAATATATGTAACTAAATCAAAATCGCCATTTTTTTCAAAAAGATTATTTATAACTTCAGCCACTCCCGAGCTCGGCGCCGCTCTTAGAACATTAACTAAAAAATGTTTATTACCATGATTCATAATTCTTGCTTCTCTTAATACTCGCCTCTTTAATATGGTATAATAAAAAAGGTGGCCTGTAAAACATGATTACGTAGCTAGATCTGTTTCACGTTTGCAGATATGAGATCAAAACCAACGCTTAATATCTAAAACCTAATCTATGCCTAAGGGAGGAGGCAGTCAAAAACCATTAAGATCAATTACTGAAATAAAACACGGCCGTTTACGCTGGCTAAATGTTTTAGCTGGCGATAAAAAAGCGCTTTTGCAGCTCAAGCGCGAATTTAACTTTAGCGATCAGGATCTTCGTGATACTCTGCCGCCCCTGCAGCGTCATAAAATATTTGATCGTGGAAAATATATTTTTATGGTCTTGCTTTTTCCGTTTTATGATCGTAAAAGCGGCGAGCTGCGCCCTTCAGAAGTAGATTTTTTCATCGGTAAAAATTTTTTGGTAACTGTGCACGCCCAAGAGCTCGAGCCGCTTACTAATCTTTTTAAAACTTGTGGTATTGACTCGGCTTCGCGCAATATTTGTTTAAACTCCGATCCAGCAACTTTGCTTTATGAAATTTTAAGCCGCGAGCTTAACGATGCCTCGCGCATGCTAGTTCATCTTTCCAATGATATCGATGAGATTGAGAAAAAAATCTTTTCTGAATTTGAAAAAACCACTATTTGGACACTGCTACGAATCAAAACTAACATTGTTAATTTCCGCCGATCAATGCAATCGCATAAATTAATTGTTAATCGCCTGCTTGAAATGGTGCCGAGATTTTTTGCTACTGGCAAATTAGAAAATTATTCACGTGATTTAGTTTTAGGGATTCAAGAAATATGGGACCTACTGGATAATTATAAAGACACGGTTGACGCTTTGCATAGCACCAATGTTTCACTGATAGATTTCCGCACCAATATGATTATGAAGACCTTAACTATTATTGCTGTTATTACTTTCCCGCTGACTCTTTTTGCTACCCTTTTTGCCACTGATCTTCCGGGCATGCCTTTCCGGGATTTGTCTTATGGATTTTGGGTAGTTGTCGGGATTATTGTCGCCGGCGCTCTAGCCATGTTTGAATTTTTTGAAAAGAAAAAATGGTTATAGAGTACGGAGGTCCGACCTCCGAATATTCGGAGGTCGGACCTCCGTATATAGATCTGCAAGAATAGAAAAAGAGTCCCGAGGGACTCTTTACGAATTTAGGCTGATTCTACAGTTCTCTCAACAGCTACCCTACCAAAATCTTCTCCAACAGGCAAGGCGATAATTTGCCTAATTTTCAATGAGTATTCCAAGCGTAGCATGGATGAAAATTGCTGTCAAGTCTCTGTACGCTAGTTTAGGGCTCTAGGGCAGTTGATGCCTCTTTATCATCTATATCTTCTTGAACAAAACCGGCTTGAGCGCGAAGCAGTTCATTGTAAACACCGCCTTGTATTATAAGCTCATCATGTCTTCCTTCTTGAACAATACGGCCATCTTTTAACACTAAAATCTTGTCTGCTTCACGAATAGTGCGCAAGCGGTGAGCAATAATTAATGTCGTCCGACCTTGCATTAATTTTAGAAGCGAGGCGCGGATAATTTCTTCAGTTTTAGCGTCAAGATTTGAAGTTGGCTCATCAAGAATTAAAATCCTTGGATCGCGAAGAAAAGCGCGAGCTAGCGCAACGCGTTGACGTTCGCCAGCCGACAATTTCAATCCCCTCTCGCCTACTTTTGTCTCCAGTCCTTCGGGCAACCTTGCGACGAACTCGTTAAGATGCGCTTTTCGTATTGCTTCCTGCACCTCACTATCTTGCGCGTCTCGCCTGCCATAACGGATATTAGCGCCGATAGTATCGTGGAAGAGCGTCAGGTCTTGTGGAACATAAGCCATCTGACCACGCAATGAACGGAGATTTATCTCATTAACATTGTGTCTATCAATGGTAATGCTTCCTTGGCGTTGCGCCATGTATCTACCGAGCAATTCTACGATCGTTGTCTTTCCTTCACCGCTCTCGCCAACAATCGCGACTTGTTCTCCAGCACGAACCGCGAAATTAACATCGTGGAGTAACGGCACATTTTCACGGTATCTAAAACTGACCCCCTTGAATTCTACAGCTCCTTCGATGGCAAACGCTCTGCCGCTTTCATAGTCTTCAATCTTTTCAGAAAAAATCTCATCCACAAATTTTTTACGCGCAACTATTTTGAGTAGACTGACGAACTGCCACTGAATCCATGCAATATAACCAAAAATGGTATACGCATAACCAATAATGCTTACAAATTGTCCGCCCGTAAGACGTCCGACATAAACACTGTGAGCGGCAAATGAAATTGCTCCCAAGACTCCAAACGCTGCGATGATATCCTGTCGCAACACCGTACCCTTGAGCCACCGAGCCCAAACATTATTTTTTTCTCGTAAACCAAGTAGTCCGTCATGCGCCCTTTGCCGCTCGAACCCCTCACCGCCTGATGATTTTACAATGAGGATATTGCCAAGACCATCATAGATACTCGCAACGCGATCGTGATCATACTCATCCGATTCTTCCAGTAGAGCAATAAATTTTTTCGACCGTGCGATATTGCTTATAAGGAATAACACTAAACCACTGAAGAGTGTCGCTGCTACTCGCACATCAAGAAAGGCGGTATATGCAACCATGCAGATTGACGCAATAAACGTTGGTCCGGTATCAAAAAGTCCCCATTCAATCACATTGTTCAATGTCCATCGCAAGGTACCAATCTTATCGGACACATCATGAAGCTTATTGCCTTGATGAAATGAAAGCGGTAAATCAAAAAGCCTTTGCTCCATTGAAGTAGCCAGTTCTGAAGAGACACCATGCGCCATTAATCTTCCCCGATGATTAATGGTACGGTGCAACCATCCAACGATAATGCGTAGTGCAAACCAAATGACAAGAAACCAGACAACAGTAACAACCGGCGATTTGGCGAGCACCGTATCAAGCACTTTTCCATACACAATCGGGATAATGACTCCGAGTAGCGCCGCGAGAAATGCCAACAATGAAAGAACCATCACCAACCGTTTATGCGGATGCAATAAATTGACAACGAACTTAACTGTTGCCCAAATATCCATTGGTTGTTTCTCCTTGTTCGTTTTGGACATAAAACTCATACTAGCATTAGCTAATCAAAAGGTCAACGGTTGCCTTAGCGGTCTTTGCCCAGGAAAATTTTTTAACTTGTTCAAGGCCGCGATTAATTAAAGTTTCGCGGAGATTTTGATCAGTTAAAACTTGATGTATGTTTAGGGCAAAATCTTCTGGGCTTTGGGGGTTAGCAAACAACGCGGCTTGGCCGCCCACTTCTTTTAGGCTAGGAATATCAGAACAAACAACTGGCGTGCCAACAGCCATTGCTTCCAAAATTGGAATACCAAAACCCTCATAAAGCGATGGAAAAACAAAAACGCTTGCGCCGGACATTAAATAAGGCAGATCATCACTAGGGACATAATCTAAGACTTTGATACGATCACGAACTGGAGAATCTTGAACAGTCTTACGTATTTCGTCAAAGCCGAAGGCGGGATAACCGGCAAGAACGAGATTATAAGTCATAGGTTGTCCCGCGAACAGGATCCCGCCCCGCGGTGGTAGGTTATAGATTTTGGAAAGTAGTTCAAATGCTTTAATCAAAGTTAAAATATTTTTCTTTTTTTCAAGCCGACCAACATATAAAATGTATTTTGCATCATTCGGATGCAATTCGGATTTTTCAGATCGCGGAAAATATTTTTCTAAAACCACTTCCTTTTTTACCAGATCTAAATTAGCATGAAATCTTAAATTATCGTACGCAATCAATATAGCCGCTATTTTTTCTGGATCAGCATGATAAAACGAAACAAGCTCGTTTTTACTAAATTCTGAAATGGTGATGACTTTCTTTGCTCGAGTTAGAGCAAACCGAGTTACCAACTCGTGATACAGGCGCGCCAACCAATGATAACTTTCTGGAAATCGTTCAAAACCAATGTCGTGAATAGTAACAAAAGAGTTTTTTGGACAGATAAATGGCAGGGCATGCGATGGCACAAAAAGAATATCAGGTGGCCGCCGCAGCATTTCTAGTGCCAGACCTAGCTGCGTCCATAAAAATGGACGCTTGCCGTGTAATTTTCCGTTACCAATAAATTTGCCGGTCGGCAGATTTATCGGTGATCGCACTTTTTGCCATTGCCAATTCTTTGACAGGTTACCGAGATCGCCGCGCAAAGGCTCTGGAGAATATAGAATTACTTTTTTAACTTGAGCCCGAACCTCGTGTTGCGCCCGCAGTAAGGGTTCGGGCTCAATTTTTATTATTTTTTTAAATTCTTGAATTAAAAAATAGGAGTAGTGTTCTACTCCGGTCTTCTTTTCTAAGTTGGCGCGTGAGGCATCGATACCAATTAACATAAATGTAAAATACAAAGATCAAAATAAAAAATGACATTTTAAAGTGTGAAAATTATTTTCTGCCTTTTAGAGTGAGGGTGCTTGAAGCCAAAATATTGGCAATCTCTACAAGTTCGTTTAATAACCATTGAAGTTCGGTAGCATCTCCTTTTGCGTTTTGATTTTTGAATTTTTAATTATTTTGTAGCAAGAATGCTTCGCTTATACGACTCCAGATTTTCTAGCGCGACTCCTGTACCCTTGACCACACAAAGCATTGGCTCTTCAGCCACATAAGCTGGCACGCCAATGGCTTCGGAAATTAAACGATCTAAATTACGCAGCTGCGATGTGCCGCCAGAGAGCATTATCCCCCGCTCCATAACATCAGCCGCAAGTTCTGGCGGAGTTTGATGCAAGACTTCTTTAACTGCTTCAATAATTCCGTGAAGTTCTTCGGTAATGGCATCAGTTACATCATCAGAAGAAATGCGGACGACTTTAGGCAGACCGGAAAGCATATCTCGTCCTTTAATATCAATGAATATTTTCTCCGGCAAATACATCGCCGAACCTGTTCTAATTTTTATTTCTTCAGCCGTGCGTTCGCCAATCGCCAATCCATATTTTTTGCGCACATATTCAGCAATGGCCGCGTCCAAACGATTGCCGCCAATTCTTACTGAGGCTGATGAAACAATGCCGCCCAAAGAAATTACAGCCGTCTCGGCTGTGCCGCCGCCAATATCAATAATCATGTGTCCAGAAGCGCTGCCGATAGGAATGTCCGCGCCAATATCGGCTACGATTGGTTCCTTAATAATATAGGCGGCGCGCGCGCCTGAAGCTAGGGTGGCATCAATCACCGCCCGACGTTCGGTCGAGGTGATGCCGCCGGGCACGGCCACCATAACTTCTGGACGAAAAAGACGCAAACCGCCAAGCGATTTGTTTATAAAATAACGAAGCATGGCTTCAGTGGTTTTATAGTCAGCAATGACACCGTCCTTCAACGGGCGGTGGGCCACGATCGTATCTGGCGTTCTGCCTAACATGTCTTTGGCTTCACGACCAACAGCTAAAATCTTTTTATCAACCGTGGAAATAGCCACCACCGAAGGTTCATTAATAATAACCCCCTTGCCCGGGACATAAACTAAAGTATTGGTTGTGCCAAGATCAATACCGATCTTTTTTATAAACATTCGTTTAATCTTAACCCTTTTCCTCACTTCAGTCAAACAATGAACACTATTATTGTTCAGATTTTCTTGTCGCTTCTATATTTCCAAAAATATTTAATCCCTGAATAAACATGGATTCTGGTTACTTTATTAGTTAAAAATGACCAGAGCGAGCCGCGAGATTCACGTTGATGAAAATGTATCATTTGAGCCTCGGGGAAATAAACTACGCGCCAGCGGGCTTTCTTCATTCGCTTAGCATAATCTACTTCATCAAAATAAAGAAAAAATCGTTCATCTAATTCCCCAATCATTTCATAAGCCGTTCGTCTGATAAATAAAGCCCCGCCCAAAAGCCAATCAACATCGCGCGGCTCGTCATGCGCCCAATCAGTCATTAAATATTGGCTAATCTCTTTACGGGCAAATGGCAAATGTCCTAAAACCGTTCTTCGAAAAATTGGTGTTTGGGGTTTGGGAAAATAGTAACATGAATACTGCAAAGTTCCGTCAGGATTTAGAAGCTTCGGACCAATCATGCCAACATCAAGATTTTTTTCCATAAATCTGATGAGTCGCGAAAGCGCTTCGGCCCTGACTAAAATATCAGGATTTAATATGGCCAAATACTCGCCGCAACCAGCGCGCAGGCCGCGATTATTGCCCCCAGCATAACCATAATTTTTATCCAAAGATAAAAATTTGACTTCGGAAAATTTCTCGCGCGTCATCTCAAAACTGCCATCCATTGAATTATTATCAATAACAATTATTTCGTAAGGAGACTCGGGCGGATTATTATAAATCGCTTTGAGACACTGTCGCAGGAGACCGCGGGTTTTATAATTTAATATAACAATGGATAATTTCATTAACATCTTAATTGCTTAATAACTCCATGACTTAATGACTTCTTCATAATTAGTCGTCTTTTTTTAATCATTTTTGGCAGTTTTATCAAAAAGCTCGGGATGGCCAACAAGGTGCGCGGTTCAAATAAGCTTACAAAAATCAACTTTTTAAGTTCATACCAAAAGATAAGCGGTATATTCAGCAAGAGTTTGCTTGCCCGCTCATTTTTGATAATTGTAAACCAGTGATTGCGATACGAATAGATGCGTGTTTGTGATGAACGAAGACGACGATTCTCGAATCGCGCTCGGAAGCTTGAAAGAACCGCCTCTCGAACCGAACGAAAATGATAAGCACGCGCGGTTGGCACATAAAGAGACTGCCAACCAGCATTTCTCAATCTCCAAGCCAAATCAACATCGTCTTTATACATAAAAAAATCTTCGTCTAAATATTCCTGTCCAAGCTTGATGTCCAAAAGCGCTGCTGCTCTAAGCAAAATTAAGGCGCCGCTGATTCCAAAGACCTCCTCATCAATATCAAAATCGCCATTATCTTCCAGGCCAGTGCCCCGATCACGGGCCTGACGGCTCCGAAGTAATTCCAAACCAGTAGAATCTAGGATATTTGATTTAACAACGCTTGAGAGCCTGCCCAAGTCTTTTGAGTAAGCTCGTAATAACTTGCCGCCGAAACTAGCAACCGTTGGCGCCCCGCGAGCCTTTTTCATCAACTTTTCTAAAAAATCTGATTCCAGAATAATATCCGGATTGGCTAATAAAATATAACTTATTCCGAGATCACCGGGCTCGCCAAGGGCTTGCCAGTGCGAGATAACAAAATCAATACCCTGATTATGCGCCTTGCAAAACCCTAGATTATTAGTATTTTTGAGCAGAGTAAATTCTGGGTAGTGTGTTTTTATAAAGTTAACTGTTCCATCAGTTGAACTATTGTCAATAATAAGAACGGAAAAATCCCGATACGTTTGCGCGCGAATCGATTCCAAACAGTCAGGCAAAAATTTAAAACTATTCCAAGTGACGATATTGATTGAAAGTTTATTCATAATACTTATCGACTTTTCTCCGTAACCCAAAATC
>CAZVIU010000001.1:0-5045 GCA_964626935.1 uncultured Gammaproteobacteria bacterium | reverse complement strand
ATCCCAAATACTTCCCCAGCATTAAACGGGTTTGAGCGTCCACGGCTGGAAAAGAACCAAAAATAACAAAAGTGACGGGTAGTAGAATCCACTGTAAGATCATAACCAAGTTCATATAAGGCTTAACCCTGGACGGACGCGGCGGCAAAATAAATAAACTGAAGACCGCTGAAAGAAAAACGCCTAACATTGCCGCTGTCATTAAAAATTCCAAAGTAAATGGCGTATTGGCCACCAAGGCCCCGCTCTTAAGCTCGCGAGGAGCAAGATAAAGCGGCAATCGTCCTAAGACGAAAATTAAGATCGGCGCGGTTGCCCAAGAATACATACCCTCGGCTAAATTAAAAGTATATTTAAATTTAGTTCTGAATTTAATCTTTTTATTTTGCAAAAAATTCCAGATCATAAAAGGAATGTTTTCGGCGCCGTAAGCCCAACGCCGCTGTTGCCGATAAAGGTTGACCAGACTTCGCAAATAACCGCCGCTCTCTACAGTATTCATATAAACTGGCAGATAAAGCGGCGTTACTGAATAATCTCCATCATAACGCAGAAGACATTGCAAAAATATTCGTGAATCTTCGCTAATAACTCCAGGGTCATGAAAACCAACATCAACTAGAGCGCGGAAGGATAAACTATGCGAAGAAAAAGTAAAAAGTCTTTCTGGTCGCGCCAATTCGGTCATTAACCAAAAAGTTGTGCCAAAGGCGGCAATCCTGACAATAGCTGGCGACTCCCAAATATTATTGGCGTAATTAGCAATTGGCTGATAAGAAGAGCGGGTGGGATTCGGATGATTAAGGTAGGTACACGTTAAGTAAGCAAAATAATTTTCATGCGGCAGAGTATCAATATCAAAAATTGAGGTTATAATATTTTCATATGGAATTCCCAAAGCATCGATTAATTTTTTGGCTTCTTGACCAGCATAATGCACATTGCTCCCCTTGCCTGGGAGCTCGCCGGCCAAATTTGCTGGATGAACCGTGATTAAAAATTTAAAAAAATTATTGTTAAACTCTTTGGCTGCTGCCGCGGCGCAAGAGATAAACTTCTCTTTATCATTTTCCTCGCCAGCTAAAATAATTATCAATTTATCTTTTGGATAACGGCTCTGCTCCAGGCTCTTAAGACTTGCCCGAATTACCTCCAAACTTTCTTTATAGGTTGGCAAAATAACTAAGTGATATATATCCTGGTATCGGCTAAGTTTCTCTGCTTCTAACAACCAGTCTGTCTTAATTATTTTTTTATATTGCCCCCACGAAGATGATAAATAGATGCCAAAATAAACTACTCGAATAAACCAATAAAGATCAAAGACAATAATGAAAATTATAACCGAAAGCGGCGAGACAAATGACAAAAATATAGCCAAAATAAAAGTCGCCCAAACTAAGGCGCCGGGAAAAATCTCAAGTAATCTATGGCCCAAAGGTTTATTATTCATTAGGAGAGTGGGATTCAAATTAGCCTCAAGTTTGGAAGAGAAAATTCTACTCTCTTAGCAATTAAATCAGAAAATAAGATATAATTCAATACTTCCCCAATCATCACCACTCCCACGAACTGGATCATGAGAATGGTGATAGGAGCGCCCAAGGGTACGGAATAAACAAAAGACTGGAAGCATGGATTGCCCAGTCTTTTGTCCGTTTATTTAACTTAGATAATTATCTAAATTTATTTATTGCATTTCCTTTCTTAGTCCTTCTAAAAATTTAGCTGCCCGTTCGCGACCGCCTAAACCAAAGGCCAGGCCGCCGGCTAAGGACACCATTAATACAAATCCAGTAAACAAAATCTGCACCAGCTGATCAGCCACACGTAATTGCACGAGCGCGGCCATAAATGAAAACACATAAACTGACCACTTAGCTACCGAACCTAAAAAGTTTGAATGTGACAATTTAGCAGCCTCAACGCTTTTTCGAACAACCTCATTAATAAACCTAGCCACAATGATACCGGCTAGCAAAATCAAAACGCCAACAATTACATTCGGAATATAGAGCACCACCTGATTTAAGAAATGAACAACTTGCACCCAACCTAAAACATCAAATGCAGTAATCAAGAAGGTCAAAAGCAAGAACCATTTTACTAACCAACCAATTATACCGGAAACACTAATATGCAAGCCAGCGTGTTCCAGCGCTTGTTCCAATTCCAGTTTTTCTACTAAAGCGTCAACTTTGACTAATCTAATTAGTTTTCTTACTAAATGAGCAACAGTTACCGAAATAATAATACCAACAACTAATATGACTAGCGCGCCCAAAAGACGCGGTAGAAAATCTAATAAACTCCTCCCAAGGGTTGTAAACGACTCGGCTAAAATTTCTGTCCATGGCATATTTATCTCATTCACCTCCTTTCTAAGTTGTAGGAGAATGGCTTTCAAGCCATACTCTCCAGTACGGTGTGGATAAATTATACCATGTTTTAGGTTCTTTGAGATGTGGAAGAAGTAATGTTCAGCTCGTGAGTATATTGAGGAGGTAAAATCTTATATCTTTTGCCTTGATAAAAAATCGGTGCCCCAAGAGTAAAGGATAAGATATTGACTAGAGTTACTATTGCTCGAACTTGAGAAAAGGTTCCATTAAGTTTATCTACCTTAATGCTTTGCAGTTGTTTAATTGAAAGATGGTATTTTTTCAAAAGCTTATCTATAGTTAAAAGCAGTTTTTCAGTTTTGGCTTGAATTTTTTGGCCGGCAATGATTTTGCCGGTTTTAATGATGGCGATAGTAATTTTGTTATTATCCTTCGCCGAATACCCCGCAGCAGAGCTACGCGAAACTTCATTGTCAAGGCTTAAAACAAGTTTCATAAGATCTCTTGCGTTAACTAGCTAATCTATCTATAAGAGTTATCTTCTTTTGACTCAATGTACTCAATAGAAATTTATCAGTAACCTGGCGACGATAATTGTATTCTTTCTGCGTCATGACTGTGTAATTAATTTGCTCGCCAAAATCATTTTGCAAAAGTACTATAATCTTTTTTAAATCATCACGATTAACCCGACCAACAATTAGCATATCTACAGGAGACTCCTTAAGACCAGTGAACCTTCCGGTAAGCGCAAGAAGCTGAACTTGTCCCAGCTTATCAACAGCCTGTCCCAAATTCTTTTCAAAAAATAACTGCGATTTAGTGAGCAAGGCTTTTAATTCTGGGAAAAGGAAATTGGCTTGATCTAGCCGATAAAATTTTTTCTGACTGGTGGCCTCACTTTTAACAATTCCTAGGTTCTCTAAATTATCAAGTTCGCGCCGCACAGCATTAAGCTGCGTTGAAATTCGACGCGACAAGTCGCGGACAAAATAGGCTTCAGCCGGATTACTTAAAAAAATACGCAAGAGTCTGGTACGCGTAATTGAACCAAATAAGTGTTCAATGCCCCAAAAAGTGTTATGCATGGATGTTGTGCGTGGATTGTTATTAAACAATATTCATAATATTATAATAATGAGGTTCTTTAGTAAAGCTAGCCCTGTGTTCAAATATGAAAAGCAATCAAATTTTGAGACAACTAAACGTTCGCGAACTCTTTGTCGCCTCCCGAACGCCGCCTTCACAGGTATGCAAATTATTCAAATTTGCCGATTTTAAAAATTCGGATCTACAAGTTTTTGGTATTTTAGAACTGGAAACGCCGCGCTTTCGGGCTCTAAGAATTGCCAACACCGCTCTCGACGCCTTACAAAATTTTTATAAAAATGAGCTGGCGGCATCGCCGTTCAATGATCTGCTTTTTGAAAAAGCTATTCAGAATTTTAATAAACACTTAATTGAACTTTTAAATCAAGAAAAAATAATCTTCAACCCTCTAAACTTCAATATCTTAATCGCGGCAAGCTCAGAGAGCGATATTCACTTTTCTTGGCATGGTTGTGTTAGCGGTCTCTTGGTTCGGGCTGACGCAATTGGGAAACGCCATCTGATAAATCTCGAAAATAGGCTTGAGAAAGAAATATCATCGCACACTCCTCCGACTAAAATATTGCGGCAAATACTCTCGGGTAAAATCCAACCGAACGATTGTCTTCTTTTTATAAACCACGAGTTGGACCCGGCATTTGATAAAACCGCCCTTAGCGCTTTTGACAATTTAGAATCGGAAAAATTGTTGCCGAGTTTGAAACAAGTATTAATCAAGACCTCCGAAAGACCTCAAGCAATTATAGTTGTGGAAAATCTCGCTACCCCAATCTATGAGCCGGGCAAAGTTAAGACGAGAAAAGGCCAGTTTTTGAACCGCGGAAATGAAAAAAGAAAACTAAATTTAGTTTTTGATCCGGAGACAGTCCGCGAAATCTTTTTCAAAATAATTAAGTTTGGCGCGCGAATCTTTGGGGCCGGCATAGATTTTCTGATATTGACTCTGGTCTATGCGACAAACTGGAGGGGACGACGAAGCGAAGCACAAACAACATTTAAAAATAAAATTAACCGCTTTGTTGAACCAAAAATTATAAAATTTAATGGTTTGCCTGGTCTTTTTAAAACTTTATCTATTGTCTCATTAACTTTAATATTTATTTTTTTACAAAGTGTATTTATACAATTACACTTTTTAAATGCTCAAAATAAATCTCAAAGTCTGGAAACGGAAATTAAAAACTTGAATTCACGGATTACCGAGATTCAGGGCATCGTCATCTATGGTGATTTTGCGGGCGGGCGAGCCGCTCTAACTGATTTAATTCAAAAAATTGCGGATTTATCGTCTCGGGCGCGTAAACGGCAAAGCTTTAACGAACTTGTGGGAAAAGCTGCTGATACTTGGCAACAAGCTTGGAAAATTGAACAAATTGATTCTTTAAATAATATCGTTGATGAGGCGGCTAAAAATAAAATAAAAAATTTTAAAAATAGCGGGACGTTAAAGGTTGCGTTTCAAGATCTAGACACCGACTTTGATAGCCAAACAATTTGGGCCAATAAAAACTCAAAATATCTATATATTTTATCAAAAGATCGAATGCGCTTAGCCTGTCTCTTATACACATCTGACGCTGCCGACGATCTTAC